>NZ_CP027558.1:0-300000 GCF_014854695.1 Rhodococcus rhodochrous
ACGCACAACAAGGAAGCGTTACCTCGGCATGCAGATAACCCTCAGCCGCAGACGGCAACCGCCTCACGACGCGGCGCCGACTGCCATACGTGCCCGCACCGCACATGCGTCGACTTCGGGTCACCACCCTCGCCTCGACACCTCGAGCGCCCGGCGCCCTCGACGGCACGCATACGACTCGTTGAAGCGGGCGTTTGCCGATATCCTTCGTTATGTTAACTAAACCACCCGGTATTGCATCAGATGACCGATCCGTCTGGCCCGTCTGCGGCCGAGCCGCCCGGGCGCGAATACTGTTCACCGCACGAGAGCGACTGCGGCGCAGAACTGCTCACCATCGATCGACGCCTGGCTCGAACGCGGAGCGGTGACCGATCCCCGACCCCACGGTCGCCGGACGCAAGAATGAAGACGGCTTCGCGCATCACCCTGACCTGCAGCGTTACGCATGACTCAGATTTCCCGTTGCCCGGCAGCCGCCCTCGTGGTGTCATTATCCGATCGATTCGGTCATCTGATGCATGATCCGGGGAGGATGTGTGGGGGTCGACAGCGACGGGCGAGCGCTCGGGTGGGGTCCGGTCCGGCACCTGCATCCGGACGAGGCGGTGTTCGAGGAGATGCTGACGGGATGGCGCAATCAACAGCTGGCCCGGAATCTGGCGTTTTCCACGATCGATGCCCGGGAGAAGCTGGTGCGCCGATTCGTCGCGTCGATCAACGAGTACCCGTGGAACTGGCTTGCGCAGCATGTCGACGAGTTCTTCGGTGACCTGCGCGCCGTGTCCGGGTTGAAGCAGAGTTCGCTGCGCCGGTACCAGGGTGCACTACGCGGGTTTCTGGGGTATCTCACCGATCCCGCCTACGGATGGGAGCGTGTGTGCGAGGAGCTGTTCGGCACGCATCCTTCCCAGGTGGTGCACGACTGGAACAGTGCTGTCCATGTGCAGGACGCTGAGAGGAGTCCTGGCAAGCGCGCGTTCTGCAAGCGCGAACTGCAGCAACTGTTCGATCGTGCCGACGAGGAGGTCGGGCGCATTCGTGCCCTGCGCCGGAAGGGCTGGTGGGCCGCTTACCGTGACGCGACGCTGTTCAAGACCGCCTACGCCTACGGGCTGCGCCTCAACGAGGTGCGCCGGTTGGAGACGGTCGACTTCGGGAGGAACCCGAAGGCCCGGCAGTTCGGCGGGTACGGGGTGCTGCGGGTCCGGCACGGTAAGGCGATGAGGGGCTCACCCCCGAAGCCCGGCAGTGTGCTCACCGTCTTCGATTGGGCTGTCGATGTCCTCGAGGAATGGGTCGACGAGATTCGACCGGTCTTCGACTACGACGGACTCGTGCTGTTTCCCTCGCCTCGCCGCACACCCTTGGCCCACAGCACCATCCAAGCGCGATTCCGGCGCTACTGTGATGATCTCGGTTTCGGGCCGGGTCTGGACTTTCACTCGTTGCGCCGGTCCTATGTGACACACCTGATCGAAGACGGGGTCGATCCCTTGTTCGTTCAGCAGCAGGTGCGTCACGAGCACGCGTCGACGACATCGCTCTACACGTGCGTGTCGAGCGACTACCGAACCAGGGTGCTCAGCCACGCCCTGACCACGATCTTCGACAATGCCGTCGAACCGGACCGGCGCCTGGTGCAACCGACGACACCAGGATCGAAGTAGAAGGAGAGGGCGATGAAACAGGTGGACTACCGGTGGCATGTCGCCGAGCTCATGGCGCGCCAGGGCATGCACAACACCACCGACCTGGCGCCGCGACTGCGCGAATACGGCGTCGAACTCTCCCCCTCGCAGGTGTATCGCCTGGTGACGCAGACACCGGACCGGGTCTCCCCCCGGGTGCTCGGTGCGTTGTGTGCGATCTTCGCGTGCGAACTCGAAGACCTGCTCACCTTCACCTACACACAGCAGACACCCCGGCGAGCAGCGACCGGTACCTCGGTGATCGACCTGAACACCGTGGGCCGGCCACGGCGCGCCCGGATCATCCGCGACGACGCCGACTGACACCGGCCGCCGTGACGCACACCGACGATCGCCGCGGACGACCGCGCAGCCAAGGAGCCCACCAGTGCGACCGCTGCCGGCGCTCCACCACCAAGATCGTGGCTCGCTGGCCCGAGGGCGCGATCTGCTATTCCTGTTATTCGTCGGCCACCCGCACCCACGGCACCTGCCCCGGCTGTGCGAGTCGCCGGATGCTGCCCGGACGCAATGCAGACGGCGACGCCGTCTGCGTGGACTGCGCAGGAATTCCCCTCGACCTGCACTGCCACCGCTGCGGACACGAAGAAGAACGCTACCGTGCCGGGCTCTGTGCCCGATGCGCTCTGCGGGACGACCTGCACACAGTTCTGTGCCCCAGCGACAACGCCGAGGACCCTCGCCGGCTGCTCCTCGAGGCCCTGGCCAGCGCGGCACGTCCCCAGAGCGTGCTCACCTGGATGCGGGGCACACAGGCGGCGGCGCTGCTCCACGTGATCGGTGCCGGCGAGGTGGAGCTCAGTCACAGCGACCTCGACCTGCTTCCAGCCGGACGAGCCGTCGAACATCTGCGGGCATTGGCCGTGCATCACGGCCTGCTACCCGAACGAGATCCGCACCTTGCCCGGTTCGAGCGGTGGCTCGGCACTGTCCTGGTCCGCCGCGGCGAGCAGCTCGGCCATCACCAACTGACCTCATTCGCCCGGTGGCATCATCTGCGGCGGGTCCGTCGACTTCCCGCTCATAGAACTGCCGCCGCAGTTCGCTCAGCGAAGCAGGAAATCACCGTTGCGGCAGCCTTTCTCGACTACCTGAGCAGTCAGAACGTCGATCTCGACAGCGTGAGCCAACGACACATCGACAGCTGGCTGGCTCCGGGCCCGACCACTCGTTACCACGCCCGCACCTTCGTCGTCTGGGCCGTGCGGAACCGGCATCTTCCCCGCGCGATCGAGTTCCCGCATCGCCGGGCACAAACGCAACCCACCATGGATGACCAGCGGCGTCTCGAGCTGATCCGTCGCTGTCTCCACGACGACCACATCGCCCTCAACACCCGCGTCGCGGGGATTCTTCTACTCGTCTACGCGCAACCCTTGGTCCGCATCGCCGCCCTACGATGCGACGACGTGGTCGTCGATCCCGACACCGGACTGACCCTCATCAGACTCGGTGAACCCGCCACGCCCGTACCCGAGCCGTTCGCGAGCGTGCTTCACCAGCAACGGAACAACAGGTTCAATCTCAACACCGGCACCACCGACAGTCCCTGGCTGTTTCCGAGCACCCGAGCCGGTCAGCACCTCCGCCCCGGCACCATCTTGGACAAGCTGCACGCCCTAGGAATCGACCGGAAGGCAGCACGCGTCGCCGCTCTCGAACATCTGGTCACCCGAACGCCACCAACCGTGGTGGCCACCATGCTCGGATACAGCTACCAGGTCACCGAACGATACGCCGCGAAAGCGGGCGAGAACTACGCCGGATATCCGACCCTGCTCGGCGAATAACCCATCGATCTACGAACGAAAACCGGACGTAGGAAAACTGGAGGGCACCAGTAGCAGGTTGGTTATTCGCGTGGACCGCGAATACGACCGTCTGTGTTCGCCGCGGATGAAGGCGTTCCGGCGGCCCGTCCGGTCGTGACCTGTCGGCACGAACCAGCGATCCACGGCCATTGGCCCCCGCCATTCCAGACGTGCGTTGATCGACGCGGATGCCCGGTATCTACCTCCACAGGTTCGACACCCCGCATCGATGACAAGGACCATCCCGCGTAGTGACATGCCGACAGAAAGACGCGACAACCGATCACACGCTCGTCATGGGCAACCCGGCGACGGTCGCCTCCGTGCCGTAGGCCCGCCTCCTCGACGTGGTATTGATGGATAATCGGGGTTATCCATGATTCATCGGGGCGACAGAACTGCGCGAGGATGGCAACTGCGGTGGTTGAATTCTGCACCCAGCAGAGGTGACCGTGGTGGGTCAGCGGCGATGCCGGGACCGATGTGTACGTCCCGTGGCGGCTGCCGACTCGGGCGGTGCTCTACAGTGATCGGTTCGTCGAGTCACCGCCACCGGCTTCAGTCCCGCCACCGAGGCCGAGCACACCCGGGCCGTGCAGATCCTGGCCGACCCGCCCCTGTAGCGCACCACCGCCGCAGCCTCGCCGCCAAGGACGTCACCGACTTGCGCACCCTTTTGTCGATCACCTACGAAGATCGAGATCGGTTCCCAATTGGAAGCTGCACACCGCCCGTACCGGTGCCGAAAGGACGCATCCCGGCCCCACACCGGCACCGGCACGCAGCAAGTCGCTCGTGGAACTGGCGGGCAGGAGGCCTTGCGATCCGCCCTGCGCGACGCGATGACCAGGCGCCCACCAGGCATGCGCAGCGGCGATAATACTGCGACCTCCGCCCAGCGGGCACCACTCGACCTGGGGCCGCGACGACACGTTCATCATCCGCAAGGGATCCCCGGTCTCGCGCTGTCCGCGACACCCTGTGCATGCGTGGCTCGCTATGCGTGCACGCACCGCACGTACTGCACGCACTTGTGTCGACGCGGACTCATGAAGTACTGGAGCCAGCCGCTGGTGCAGCTCATGCGGCCATACCCGGCCACACCCACTAGCCTCGGGCTTTCGTGCTGATCGAGCGGACACCCGTGTCGAATACGAAGAATGGTGCCCTGAACTGGGATAATTCGACTTGCTGAGGGTCGAGTTTCAACCAGTTCGAGGAGCACCATTCAGGTGAGCAAGTCTACGTCCCCCTACCCACGCGTGTCCGCATCGGCCACCGGGACCGGCGTCGTGTCGCAGGCCGGAACGGTCCTGCTGCTGCGCACCGCGGAGAAGACCGGCCTCGCTGCGGCGTTGACGACCGAGCTCGCACCGTATCGAAAACCGCTGGCCCGACACGATCCCGGCAAGATCGTGCTCGATCTCGCGACAGCATTGGCGATCGGTGGGGACTGCCTCGCCGACATCGCACAACTGCGGGCTCACCCGGAGTCTTCGGCGCAGTGGCCTCCGACCCGACCGTCTCCCGCCTGATCAGCGTGTTGGCCACCGACGCCGACACCGCGCTCGCCGCGATCGGACGCGCCCGCGCCACCGCCCGCTCCCACGCCTGGGCCGCCGCCGGCACGTCGGCACCGGACCACGCCATCGACGAAGCGCATCCGCTGGTCCTCGACATCGATGCGACGCTGGTCACCGCGCACTCCGAGAAGGAACAGGCCGCCCCGACGTTCAAGCGAGGCTTCGGTTTCCACCCGCTGTGCGCGTTCGTCGACCACGGCACAGGCGGCACCGGTGAACCCGTCGCGATGCTGCTGCGGCCGGGTAACTCGGGGTCGAATACCGCCGCCGATCCTCCCCAAGCACTACGTGCAGGGCGGTACCCCCATCACCGTGGTGCAGGACGCCCTCGCACAGTTGCCGGTCGACCCGGCATATCGGGTCGGGAAGAAGGTGCTGGTGCGTATCGACGGGGCCGGCGGCACCCACGGGTTGATCGAGTATCTGACCAAACGGCGGCTGTCGTATTCGGTGGGGTTCGGATTGACCGAGACGATGGTCGCCGCACTCGAACTCGTCCCGGACCAGGCATGGACCCCGGCCTACGACTCGGACGGACAGGTCCGCGACGGCGCCTGGGTGACGGAGTTGACCGGCCTGCTCGATCTGTCGTCGTGGCCGAAAGGCATGCGGGTAATCGTCAGGAAGGAGCGCCCGCATCCGGGTGCGCAGTTACGGTTCACCGACCGTGACGGCCTACGCCTGACCGCGTTCGTGACCAATACCCGCCGAGGGCAACTCCCGGATCTGGAGCTGCGACATCGGCGTCGGGCTCGGTGCGAGGACCGGATTCGGACAGCCAAAGTCACCGGGCTGCAGAATCTTCCGCTGCACGGTTTCGATCAGAAGCGGATCTGGTTGGCGCTCGTGCAACTCGCATGTGAACTGATCGCGTGGATGCAGATGCTCGCGTTGACCGATGTCGCGGCCCGGCGGTGGGAGCCGAAGCGGCTGCGGCTGCGATTGTTGTCGATCGCCGGTCGCGTCGCCCGGCATGCCCGCCGTGTTCGGCTGCGGCTGGCCGCGACAGCTCCCGATATCGATGTCCTCGTGGCCGGCCTGAACCGGCTGGAGGCACTTCCTGCGCCTGCGTGACCTGCACGTATCTGTCCGATCAAGACGAAAGGAAACCATTTTCGAGGCCGTGGACCTCGGCGTCACCCGACCGTGTCGGGCAGTCGACCGTGGATGCACACCGGATCCACGGTCTCCGTATCCAATCCGAATCCGCTCAGGCCGGCACGTGATCCGCGCGAAAGATTGAGGCTAACTGCGAAGAGCCGAAAATTGTCGATGTGATCGGCCATGGCCGCAGTCAGTTCCAGCGTGGTCGACCACTTCTTCGTGTTCAGCAATTCCGTCTGCAACCGGCCCCAGAATGCCTCCATGACCGCGTTATCGAAGCAATCACCGACGGTCCCGAAAGACTCGAGCAGTCCCCACCTCCGGAGATTCTCACCGAACCCCCACGACGTGAACGGCGGACCATGATCGGCATGCAAGATCGTTGCCTCCCAACGGGTCCGTTCCTGCGCGGCCATGTTCACCGCATTATTGACCAGTGCCGTATCGGCAGTCGTGGAAAAAGAACGACCCACGATCACCTTACTGAAACAGTCCAAAATCGCACAGCAGTAAACCTTTCCGTCCCTGGCGGGATGTTCCGTGATATCGGTGAACCACAATTCGTTCGGACGGCTTGCCGTGAAGCCGCGATTGACCCGGTCAGAGAGGGTTTCGACGCCCAGCAGGTTCGGTTTCCGCTTACCCGGACGAGGTAACCCGGCGATACCGAGTTCGGTCATGATCGCCGACACCAGCTTGTGATTGACGTTCATTTCGTATGTATCGAGGAGTTCGGCTCGGATGCGGCGCTTCCCATAGGTTCCACGCGACCGCTGGTGGATTTTTTCGATCGTGTCGGCCACGATGATGCGCCGTACTCGCTGATTGGAGACCGGTCGGCGCCGGTGTGCATAAAAGGTTGATCTACCCAAACCCGTTATGCGACATGCTGATCTGCTGGAATGCCCTCGTGTGATCAGTCCTTCGACGATCGCGATCTTCCTTTTGGGGGCATCACCGACTGTTCGTCGAACAAGGCGCACGCATCGCGGGTCAATGCGAGTTCGGCTTCGAGTGCGGCGATGCGGCTCCGGGCCGATGCGAGCTCGTCGGACTCGACGCTCGGTACACCGCCGCGCACTCCCGCATCGATCAGGGCTTGGTCTTTCCACCGGAACAATGTCGCCGGCGATATACCGGTTTCCGAAGCGATATCGGCGACTGCGTCACCGGCGCGAAGACAGTGCGAGATCTGTCGCCGGACTGAGTGTGGATACGACTTGGGCACTGTGACCTCCTGTGGATCACTCTGCCTCATCTCTCATATAGATGGTTCACTTTGAGGGGCACGGATCACCTGGACCGATCTACGGGGTCCAGCCACGCGAGCTATCGCCTACGCGACCTCACGTACCCGATCACCTCGGGACTGAGGAGCAAGCCGCTCTCCATCGCTCTGCTGGCCGCGGCCGCACGCGTGGGCACGTTGAGCTTGGCCAAAACATGCTCCACATGTGCCCTCACTGTGCGAGGGGAGATCCACAACCGGTTGGCGATGTCGTCGTTCGAGCTTCCGTCAACCAAGAGCGTGAGAATCTCCAGTTCCCGCTGAGTGAGCTCATGCGTCACAGCTCGGGGCGCGAGTACGACGATGTAGTCGCGACATCGGTAGGCCCGACAGGCGTACCACCCGCCGTCGGTCGCGGGCCACAGGAAGGCGGTGGACGACAGCTTGTCTCCTAGGTGCCGCGTCACGGCTGGGTATAGGTCGCTGCGCGGTTCGAGCATCCCGTCCTTCAGGTCGCCCTGCAGCGGAATGACCTCCCCGTCGCTGCCTAGGGCCACAGCTAGGCAGTCAGTGGTAAGTGAGGAAACCAACCTTCTAGCCGACTGCAGAGGGTCGACGACGTGGGCCAGGATCGGCACCAGGTGCTCGATGACCGTGATGGCCTCGTCGGAGGGATGAGCCTGGTCGCCGGTCGACACGTCGATGAACCCGACGTAGCGGTTGTCGGAGGTGATCAGAGCACTGAGAGCCCCTTCGAGCAATCCTGCGGGTTGCCAGTGCTCGGTGACGCAGCGCAGGCTCATCGGGTCGACCGGCAGGTCCCGCAGCCGCACCGGGGCACCGAGTCGTGGCAAGCTGTATGGCGCGATCATCTCTTGATGGAAGTCTTCGCTGTTCAAGTACTCTTCGGTCGCATGTGAATAGCCAGCGGTGATGAGCGTCGACCTCCGGTTCGCAACCGGGTCGACCACCGAGACCATGGAACCGGCAATCGGAATCACCCTCCCGAGCTGATCGAGGATCTCGGCCATCCGGTCGGGCGCGCTGGCTGCGGACGAGGCCACGGCACCGATGCGCGCGATGACACCCAAACTGACCTGCAAGTACGCGTGCGACATGGCGACCTCCTTGAATAACCCTATGCACCCGCTCTCTGTGCAGGTCAATTGGCTGATCCGCCAGTCCGCATCCAATGGGGAATCACCTCCCCCGCAAAGTCGGCGTATCGGCCAGTAGCCACCACTTGGATCCATCGTGCTGAATGGCGCTGTCGGCAAATGCAAACCAAACAAGGAGACCGTGAATGTCACTGCACCAGGTCACTATTGAATCCGGCGGTCACGCCGACTGGTCCACGCCTGTTCGAATCAACGACGAACAGCTCCAGGCTTCCTACCAAGGAGTCTTCGTGTGCCGATTCTCCTTTGAGAATGCCGGCCGACACTACCTGAAGATGCGGATCGTCGGAGTAGACGAAATGGACAACGCGGGCGAGGTCCCGTCTGGATTCGGGGCGCTGGAATTCCAGGATGCTGATGGCGACCTACTGCGCGGCCGGACGGACTGGTTCCGCAGCGACGAAGTCGACCAAGGGACCTGGACCTTCAACTCGGGCACCGGCAAGTGGGAGGGCGCCTCCGGGAAGGTGAGCATGCTGCTCAACTACATGTCCGACATCCTCGGCACAACCCTGCCTCCCTCCGGGCCGATCCGCTTCGTCGGATTCATCGAGGGGTCGGGCGAGATCGACCTTCCGCGACTCTCGTCCTGACGCCGTGGAGCAGGTCACTCAGATCGCGGGCTCGCTGTGCGTGCTGGTCCCGTTCGTTCTTGCTCAGTTCAGGCGCATGGACTCGCAATCCATCGCCTACGCGGGCCTGAACCTGATCGGGTCGACGGTCCTGAGCGTGCAAGCCGCCCAGGGCCACCAATGGGGGTTCCTACTCCTTGAGGGCGTATGGGCATGCGTCTCGCTCCTCGCTCTGCTGCGTGCGGTCACGAGACCAGTAGCCGAGGGGGCCACGATTCTCGATCGGAGATCGACATGAGAGCACCGAAGACGCAGGCACCCCCCATTCATCACATGACAATCCAAAGGAGCAAGCGATGAAGGCCGTTCGTGTCCACGCCTATGGCAAGGCGCCCAGTCTTGACGAGGTGGACGAGCCGAGGGTGACGGGACCGTTCGACGTTCTCGTCGAGATTGGTGCCGCTGGCCTATGCCGCACTGATCTGCACGTGATCGAGGGCCAGTGGGCCGACATCCAGAATCCACAACTCCCCTACGTCTTGGGACACGAGAATGCCGGCTGGGTGCGGGAGGTCGGCAGCGCGGTTCACAGTGTGGCCCCGGGCGACGCCGTCATCGTGCACCCCCTCGTGACCTGCGGACTCTGCATCCCCTGTCGCGTCGGCGACGACTCGCATTGCGAGGACGCGGTGTTTCCCGGTCTGAACGTTGATGGGGGGATGGCCGATTTCCTGCTGACGAACGCCCGGGCGATCGTGAAGCTCGAGGCCAATCTGCAGCCGGTCCAGGTCGCCGCTCTCGCCGACGCCGGGCTGACCGCCTACCACGCGGTGCGGAAGGCTCAGCCGCTCCTGACTCCCGGCACCCATGTCGTCGTCATCGGCTCCGGTGGTCTGGGGCACATCGCGATCCAGGTGCTTGCGGCCACCACGCCCGCGACGATCACGGTGGTGGACCGTTCCGAATCGGCGCTGGAACTGGCTGGCTCGATTGGGTCGCATCACACGGTCAACGCCGCCAAGGGGGCCGGGGAGCTGCTGCACGAGGTCCAGGATGTCACCGAAGGTGGAGCCCACGTTGTCTTGGACTTCGTCGGTGAGCACTCGACGCCTGAGCAGGGCATCGCCATGCTGCGCAACCGGGGTAGCTACTCCTGCGTCGGGTACGGCAGCGAGCTGCGCATCCCGACTATCGAGCTCGTGTCGCGCGAGCTCGAAGTGGTTGGAAACCTCGTCGGAACCTACAAGGACCTCGTCGAGCTGATGACCTTGACGGCACAGGGAAAGGTCACCTTGGAGACCAGCGTCTACCCGTTATCTGCGGTCAACGACGCCATCCATGATCTCGAGTCCGGGAGCCTGGTCGGTCGAGGAATTTTGGTCCCCGGCAGTTGACGCATCGCGTCTGACGGGGAAGCACCCCGTCAGGACAACACCCACACATTTATGTCCAAAACCAGAAGGAGGACCTATGGTTACCCAGCAGAACGAGATCAAGTCCAAGGCATCGCCGATGACCACGAACGTGCAGGAATTGCTTGACCTCATCGTCGAGCACGCGTCGCGACCGCTAGAAGAGGCGCAGCTTCTGCCCTCCGAGTACTACACCAGTCATGACCTCTACGACCTCGAGGTCGAGCGCATCTTCAAGAAGGACTGGCTCTATCTGTGTCGCACCGACGAGGTCGCGAACCCTGGAGACTGGTTCGCGGCGGAGATCGCGGGGGAGCCGGTCGTGCTCGTGCGCGGCAAGGACATGCAGATCCGGGCCTTCTCCCGCGTGTGTCCTCACCGTTTCATGGACCTGCTCTTCGAAGAGAGAAGCAAGGGCGCAGAAGCTGGCAACACCGAATCCTTCGTCTGCCCCTACCACTCGTGGGCCTTCGACACCGAAGGACAGCTCACCGGTGCACCATTGATGGCCGAAAGCACCCTGTTCGAGCGTGAGCGCGCTTGCGGATCTTACAACCTCGCGACCTACGCCACCGAGGTGTGGAACGGCTTCGTGTTCATGAGCTTCGACCCCAACGCCGAGCCTCTCGCTCCCCGATTCTCCGAAATGGACGAGCTGCTGGCGCCCTACCGGCTGGCCGAGTGGAAAGTGCTCGACCGACTGGACTGGCCCGAGGTCCCGACCACCTGGAAGCTGGCTATGGACAACGGGCGAGAGGCCTACCACCACCAAGGTGCCCACAAGGAGTCAATTGAGCCGCTCTGGCCGGCCCACCTCGTCGACGCGGACACTACCGAGTCAGAGTACTTCTACTACCAGCGGATGTTCGTCAGCCAGGAGGGCGCGACTGGAGAAGAGGATGGGCACTACCTCCAGCCTCTGGTGCTTCCGTCGATCGACGGGCTGTCAGCCTTCCAGCGCTCACACTCCTTGCTGGTGGGGATCTACCCCACCATGTGGTTCTCCCCGGGCCCCGACGTGCTTCTGGTTGCAAAGTGGTGGCCGACCGGGCCGGACACACACAAGTTCGACCTCGCTGTCTGCGTGCACGAGTCGAAGATGGGTCACCCCGACCTCGAGAAAATTCGGGGTGAGATGAAGGACTGGCTGCGCCAGATCCAGGAGGAGGACTCCGCGATGGTCACTGGAATCCAGGGCATGCTGAGGTCGGACCACGCCCGCAAGGGCGGTGCTCTCTCACCACTTGAGCGTCCAATCTGGACATTCCAGAAGTACATGGCGAAGCGGTTGGCAGGAATCGACGTCTGATCATGTGTGATCGGGTTGACCGTGGTTCGGAGGCACTTGCCCTTCGGGCCACGGCTAACCTGTCGCATGGCAAAAAGGAGAAGTGAACTATGCCGCTTCTAAGCCACAATCGCGAGCAGGTCGCAGCCTTCCAGGCGCAGCGGCGGGGCCGTCCCTCGTTGCACACGCTCCGCGTGAGTGATCTGGAAGTACAGGCCGACGACGCCGTCGTCGTCACGTTTGCCGTACCGGACCATCTGCGCGAAGCCTACCGGTTCAAGCATGGCCAACATGTCGCCATCGTGCATGACGACGGAGGTGAAGAGATACGACGCTCCTACTCGATATGCTCGCCGGCCGGCAGTGACGTTCTCCGGATCGCCATCCGTCGCGTAGCAGGCGGCCGATTCTCGACCTACGCCACCAGCCAGCTCCGCGTCGATGACGAACTTCGGGTGATGACGCCAACCGGTCGCTTCACAACCGCTCTAGATCCTCTCGCTGAGAAGCACTACCTAGCGGTGGCTGGTGGGAGTGGGATCACTCCGATCATCTCGATGGCGGCGACCATTCTGGGTGAAGAACCAAGGAGCCGGTTCACCCTCTTATACGCGAATCGGAGTCGGCGGTCGACTATGTTCATGGGCGAGCTTGACTCCCTGTGCGCGCGGTTCGGCCCTCGCCTTTCCGTCATCCACTATTGGGATGATGCCGTAGCAACCGCAGCCGGACCCTTGCAGCGACTGGACCGCGGGACCTTGGAGGGATGGTTGGCGGCCGACCCTCCGGGCGGACCGGTGGACCAGTGGATCATGTGCGGCCCCGCCGGCCTGATTGACTTTGTCACGGAGACACTGGTCGACTGCGGCCTCGCAGAGGAGAAAATTCTGCGCGAATACTTCATAGCCACGGAGGCCGAGGACAGCGATGCTGCCCAAGGTCGACCTTTAGTGCTTAGCAACGTGCGGGTACGTATCGACGGTGAGGAACTCAACTTCGAGTTGTCATCCCATGGAGCCACGATCCTCGCGGCAGCGTTGCCATTGCGACCTGACTTGCCGTACTCCTGCTCTGATGGCGTTTGTGCTACTTGTCGGGTAAAGGTCCTGGAGGGGTCAGTAGAAATGGACCGTTGCTCGGCTCTCGACAGGAAGGAACTCAGCTCGGGGTATGTCCTGGCGTGCCAAGCGCACCCAACGACCGACAGTGTCGTCGTCGACTTCGACGGGTGATAACTCACGTGGATCGTGAGCCCGGTCCCAGCCTCGGAATGACGTCGACCAAGGCATCCTCGTGCCACATCCAAGCTAAAGCATCCCAACACCAGGATCATGGCGTGCCAAAACCTTTCCGCCCAAGGAGTGCTCCACGATGAGTTGCAATCGCTATGCCGCCCCGCCCCCGGTGCCCAGTTTTGAGCTGGGTAGCGATGAAGCAAGGCGTGGCAGCGCCCTTAGCTCGGTGGTGCCACTTTCGAGGCAGTCGGGCAAGACGTCGTCACCCCGGGCGTTCCGCGGGTTCAACCTGTTCAGCCACACGGTTGCACGCGCGACCCTCGCACCGGCCTACGAATGCTGACGGGGAAAGTGGAGCCACAGGAAACTGCGACACGGCATGAGAGGGCCCACGACATCGCATCGCTTCGCGAAATCGAGCAGAGATTGCTCTGGCTCTCGACCGCCATCGTGCATCACGCCAATCACGTGCGTCCGAACCCCAGTGGCTTGAAGGTCGGTGGACACCAGGCGTCGTGTGCTTCGATGGTGTCGATCATGACCGCGCTGTGGTTCGAACAGCTTCAGGCAGGCGACCGCGTGTCCGTGAAGCCGCACGCGTCCCCCGTGCTGCACGCGATTAACTTCTTGCTCGGCGAACTCGATGAGCGGTACCTATCGATGCTACGCGCGTTCGGCGGCTTGCAGCCCTATCCGAGCCGGTCGAAGGACCCCGATCCGGTGGACTACTCCACCGGATCGGTGGGTATCGGAGCCACCGCACCTATCTGGGGGGCTATAGCCCGCCGCTATGTGCACACCACGACGGGGGGTGCTGGCGCCGGCCGGCAGTACTCGCTGGTCGGGGACGCCGAGCTCGATGAGGGTGCAGTGTGGGAGGCCATCCTTGATCCTGGTGTCGCCGAGCTCGGTGAGGTGGGGAGTTCCCCGTCTCGATCACACCGAGTGCTTGCGCTGGGAGTAACCCCCCCTCGACAAACCACGCCACGGTGTCCATACGGTCGCCGTACGTACCCGACCACTGGGTGAACACCTGATTTCGTTGTGCCCGTTTTTAACCTCGGGCTTTCGTGCTGATCGAGCGGACACCCGTGTCGAATACGAAGAATGGTGCCCTGAACTGGGATAATTCGACTTGCTGAGGGTCGAGTTTCAACCAGTTCGAGGAGCACCATTCAGGTGAGCAAGTCTACGTCCCCCTACCCACGCGTGTCCGCATCGGCCACCGGGACCGGCGTCGTGTCGCAGGCCGGAACGGTCCTGCTGCTGCGCACCGCGGAGAAGACCGGCCTCGCTGCGGCGTTGACGACCGAGCTCGCACCGTATCGAAAACCGCTGGCCCGACACGATCCCGGCAAGATCGTGCTCGATCTCGCGACAGCATTGGCGATCGGTGGGGACTGCCTCGCCGACATCGCACAACTGCGGGCTCACCCGGAGTCTTCGGCGCAGTGGCCTCCGACCCGACCGTCTCCCGCCTGATCAGCGTGTTGGCCACCGACGCCGACACCGCGCTCGCCGCGATCGGACGCGCCCGCGCCACCGCCCGCTCCCACGCCTGGGCCGCCGCCGGCACGTCGGCACCGGACCACGCCATCGACGAAGCGCATCCGCTGGTCCTCGACATCGATGCGACGCTGGTCACCGCGCACTCCGAGAAGGAACAGGCCGCCCCGACGTTCAAGCGAGGCTTCGGTTTCCACCCGCTGTGCGCGTTCGTCGACCACGGCACAGGCGGCACCGGTGAACCCGTCGCGATGCTGCTGCGGCCGGGTAACTCGGGGTCGAATACCGCCGCCGATCCTCCCCCAAGCACTACGTGCAGGGCGGTACCCCCATCACCGTGGTGCAGGACGCCCTCGCACAGTTGCCGGTCGACCCGGCATATCGGGTCGGGAAGAAGGTGCTGGTGCGTATCGACGGGGCCGGCGGCACCCACGGGTTGATCGAGTATCTGACCAAACGGCGGCTGTCGTATTCGGTGGGGTTCGGATTGACCGAGACGATGGTCGCCGCACTCGAACTCGTCCCGGACCAGGCATGGACCCCGGCCTACGACTCGGACGGACAGGTCCGCGACGGCGCCTGGGTGACGGAGTTGACCGGCCTGCTCGATCTGTCGTCGTGGCCGAAAGGCATGCGGGTAATCGTCAGGAAGGAGCGCCCGCATCCGGGTGCGCAGTTACGGTTCACCGACCGTGACGGCCTACGCCTGACCGCGTTCGTGACCAATACCCGCCGAGGGCAACTCCCGGATCTGGAGCTGCGACATCGGCGTCGGGCTCGGTGCGAGGACCGGATTCGGACAGCCAAAGTCACCGGGCTGCAGAATCTTCCGCTGCACGGTTTCGATCAGAAGCGGATCTGGTTGGCGCTCGTGCAACTCGCATGTGAACTGATCGCGTGGATGCAGATGCTCGCGTTGACCGATGTCGCGGCCCGGCGGTGGGAGCCGAAGCGGCTGCGGCTGCGATTGTTGTCGATCGCCGGTCGCGTCGCCCGGCATGCCCGCCGTGTTCGGCTGCGGCTGGCCGCGACAGCTCCCGATATCGATGTCCTCGTGGCCGGCCTGAACCGGCTGGAGGCACTTCCTGCGCCTGCGTGACCTGCACGTATCTGTCCGATCAAGACGAAAGGAAACCATTTTCGAGGCCGTGGACCTCGGCGTCACCCGACCGTGTCGGGCAGTCGACCGTGGATGCACACCGGATCCACGGTCTCCGTATCCAATCCGAATCCGCTCAGGCCGGCACGTGATCCGCGCGAAAGATTGAGGTTAATACGAGAAAAGTGCGTGCCCGGGATTCCACCGTCACTCGTTCAGTACGTTCAGCAGCGGACGGACCCGAAAGTCCACCATATCCCGCATCACCAAGGCGGTCGTGGTGCGTTTGACGCCCTTGATGTCAAGGATGTCCCCGGCAATGCGATACAGGTCGTCTGCGTCCTTGGCAGCAACATGCACCAGCAGATCCGCCACCCCGCTGAGACCATGCACCTCCAACACTTCCGGTATCAGGTCGAGCGCAGCGCCGACCCGGTCGAGTTTGCGTTGCCTGACGTTGGTGAGGATGTAGGCCTGCAACGGGTATCCGAGAATCGCCGGGTCGATTCGACGCTCGAACGAGCGCAGTGCGCCGGCCTCGTCGAGCTTGCCCAGTCGGGCTTGAACGGTATTGCGGGACAGACCTGTTCGTTCGGCGATAGCCATCACCGTGGCACGCGGATCATCGGCCAGTGCGGTCAGGATTCGAGCGTCGATCCGGTCGGCCCGGTGTGTGCTTGGCACAGTGCCAACCTCGCTTCCCTCCGCACCCCGGATCGAAGTGCATATTGCTCATTTTCAAAGTCTAGTATTGCGCAAACAGTCACCCCCTGGTGGACTGGATGCACACCCCGCAGATCGGGAAAGCCTCCGCAGACACAATCCGATTGGCATTCCTGTTCCTTTGGCCGCTCGGCCTCGGCGCATCCGTCGCCGGCCGAGCCGGCTCCCCAGCATCCGACGCAGTCGACCTGCCCGGTTCCGCGTGGTTGTCTTCGAAAGAGAGTTCCCCGATGTCCCAGCCTGTCTCCCTCGACTCCGCCATCTCCCACCCCGCCGGCTTCCCGGCGGTCTCGGAGGATCTCGCCGCACTCGAGTCGATCCGCCAGCGGGTGCTGTGGCTGTCGACGTCGATGATTCACCACGCCAACCGCATCCGGCCCAACCCCACCGGTCTGAAGGTCGGGGGCCATCAGGCCTCGTGCGCCTCGATGGTCTCGATCATGACGTCGCTGTGGTTCGAGCACCTGCGCCCCGGGGATCGAGTGTCGGTCAAACCCCACGCCTCCCCGGTGCTGCACTCGATCAACTACCTGCTCGGCGAACTGGATGAGAAGTATCTGACGACCCTGCGTGAATTCGGCGGCCTGCAGTCGTACCCGAGCCGCTCGAAGGACCCCGACACCGTCGACTACTCCACCGGCTCGGTCGGCATCGGCGCCACCGCCCCGATCTGGGGCGCGATGGCCCGCCGCTACGTCGACACCCACCTCGCCGACACCGGCCGCGGCCGCCAGTACTCCCTCGTCGGCGACGCCGAACTCGACGAAGGCGCCGTCTGGGAAGCCATCCTCGACCCCGGCATCGCCGACCTCGGCGAGGTGGTGTGGATCGTCGACCTCAACCGTCAGTCCCTGGACCGGGTCATCCCGAACATCGCCGCCCGGCGCCTGGAGAAGATGTTCGACGCGGCCGGCTGGCAGGTCATCACCGTCAAGTTCGGCAAGCTCCTCGAAGAACTGTTCGCCCGCCCCGGCGGTGACGCGCTGCGCACCCGCATCCTCGACATGCCCAACCCGGAATATCAGCGGCTGCTGCGCTGCACCGCCACCGAGATTCGTGACCGACTGCCCGGCACCGGTCCCGACAGCACCCGGATCACCGAACTCGTCGCCACCCTGGACGACGCGACGCTCACCGCAGCGGTCCGCAATCTCGGTGGTCACGACCTGCAAGCGCTGTCGCAGGCGTACCGGCAGATCGACGATACCCGGCCCACCGTGATCATCGCCTACACCATCAAGGGCTACGGGCTGCCCACCGAAGGTCATCCGCAGAACCACTCGGCTCTGCTGACGGTGGACGAATACTCCCAGCTCGCCGCGACCCTCGACATGGACGCCCAGAATCCGTGGGGTCGTTTCACCGCCGATACCGGCGCGGGTCGGCTGTGCCAAGCGACCGCCGACCGACTTCACCGAGAGCCGGTGCCGGCGCTGCCCGACGTGACCATTCCCACCGATATCGGCCGAACCCCGAAGGGCACCGCCACCACCCAGGCCGCACTCGGCCGGGTGCTGCTGGACCTGACCCGTGAATCCCCCGACGCCGCTCAGCGGGTGGTCACTGTCAGCCCCGACGTCAGCTCCACCACCAACCTCGGCGGTTGGGTGAACAAGGTCGGGGTGTGGTCGGCAGCCGAGCGGCACAACTGGTTCGCCGACGATCCCGAGACGATCATGCACTGGAACGAACGCCCCACCGGTCAGCACATGGAGCTGGGCATTGCCGAAACCAACCTGGTCGGGCTGATCGGGGAACTCGGCGCCACCTGGAGCCGCTGGGGCCAGCCCCTGCTGCCCATCGGCGTGCTCTACGACCCCTTCGTCGAACGGGCGCTCGAGCCGTGGTCCTACGGCATCTACGCCGGCGGCCAGTCCATCCTCGTCGGCACCCCCTCCGGGGTCACCCTCGCCGCCGAGGGCGGAGCCCATCAGTCCATCAAGACCCCCTCGATCGGACTCGAGCAGCCCGGCTGCGTCAGCTACGAACCGGCCTTCGCGATCGATGTCGAATGGACCCTGCTGGCCTCCCTCGCGAAGTTGGGCCGCCCCGACGGCACCTCGGCCTATCTGCGGCTGTCTACCCGCCCGGTCGATCAGACCCTCGCCGCGGTGCCGACCGATCCGGCCGCCCGTGAACGGCGTCGGCGCCAGGTCGTCGCCGGGGGCTATCCGATCCGGCGCCGTGACGACGCGCAGGTGACCATCGTGGCGATGGGCGCGATGATCACCGAAGCCCTCGCCGCCGCCGACCGACTCGAAGTCTCCGGGACGCGTGCCGACGTGCTGTGCATCACCAGCCCCGGCCTGCTGTTCGACGCCTGGCAGGCCCGCCAGGGCCGCACCACGGCAGACAGCTGGATCCTCGATCAGCTCTTCCCCACCGACCGCGCCACCCCCATGGTCACCGTCCTCGACGGCCACCCGCACACCCTGGCCTTCCTCGCCGGCATCAACCGGGTGCGCAGCACCCACCTCGGAGTCTCGCGCTTCGGGCAGGTCGGATCCCTTAACGACGTCTACCGCTACCACGGCATCGACACCGACAGCATCGTCACCGCCGCCCTCGACATCCTCCCCTGACCGGCCCTCCAGGAACAAGACAACCACCATGAGCACCGAACCACTCACCGGCACCATCGTGCACATGCCGGCCCTCGGCGAGAGCATCGACGAAGGCACCGTCACCCGCTGGCTCAAACAACCCGGCAATCCCGTCACCGCCGAAGAACCCCTGCTCGAGGTGGCCACCGACAAGGTTGACACCGAAATCCCCTCCCCGGTCACCGGTATCCTGCACCGCATCCTGACCGAGGAGAACGACGTCGTCGCCGTCGGCGCCGAGCTGGCCGTCATCACCGAAGCCGACACCGGTGCCGGATCGGTGAACGCGGCCCCTGTTCCAGTCCCGGTCTCGACGTGGATCTCGCAGCGCCCGCGCTCGGACGGGGTCCCGTTCGCGGCCACCGCAGGAGCCGCTCAGCACTGCCTGCCGGTCGAAGTCGGTCGAATGTGATCCCATCGCGGCCGGGCAAGGAGGCGATATCAGTCCCGGGATGCGGACTGTGCCTGGGGCCACACCCGCTTCTTCATCGCGTCGGGGACTGTCTCTAGCTCCTCTGTCAAGCGGCAAGGTCCATAAGTGATGATTGGTCCGCGACCATCGCTCGGAAGACGACATCCGACAACCGGCGTTTGAGGACGCGGAGTGCTTCCATCCCGCCATCCCCGCCTGCCTTCCGGCGAGCCAAGAGAGCGCGTGCGTCCTCATGGCAACGCGCCTGAGTGAGCGCGATCCGGTGTATCGCGGCGTTGAGTTGTCGGTTTCCCGTGCGTGAGAGTCGATGTCGAGCATGATTCGACGACCACACCGGTAGCGGTGCAGTTCCGTTGTGCCGGGCGAAGGAGTCCTTGGAACGGAACCGGTCGATACCGGCGGTCTCACCGATGATCTTCGCTGCGGTCAACGCGGCGCAACCGGGGATCGCCAATAACGACGGCGCCAGCATCGTCGTTCGGGAAGTGATCTCCGCGGCGAGCTCATCGATCTCGACGGTGAGACGACGCAGGTGTTCAACAAGACGCAGAGCCAAGTCCGCGACCAACCCGGAGAACGTCGCAACGTGCGCCCCTATCTTGTCGAAAGCGCTGGTCCGATCCAGTTTCGTGGGCGGTCGCCAGGCCGGGTCGAGTTCGTGGAGGTGCCACCGCAGTCGGGAGATGATGCGGGTGCGTTCGGCGACGAGGTCCTCCCGGTGGTCGACCAGCAATCGAATCTCGCGGTCGGCGCCGTCGAGGCGGGCTACGGGTAGATCCGGCTCGCGCAGTGCTGCGCGGGCGACTGCGAGAGCATCGATGGGATCGGATTTGCCGTAGGTGCGGGCAGCATCACGCGCATTCGCCATCAGTTTCGGCGGTACCCGGACCACTCGTTCACCGGCAGCGAGCAGATCTCGTTCGAGTCGGCGGCTCAGGTGCCGGCAGTCCTCGATCGCCCAGAGGCGGTCGTCGCCGTGTTCGGTCGCCCACTGCAGCAGGGCCAGGTGGTCTTTGCTGGTGGTGCCAACGGTTTTCGTCGATAGGTGCCGCCCCGCCTGATCGGCGGCGACGGCGGTGTGGGTGCGCTTGTGTGCGTCGATTCCGATGACCATCATGGTGGTATGTCTCCTGCCCAGGTAGCGGGTGGGTGGCAGGGGCCGGTCGATCGGCATATCCCAGTGGGGGCGACGCCACGCTCCTCTCAAGCCAGATCGGCCGGTCCGCTTTGTGTCGACCGGCCGCACTACGGACACAAGCCACGAAGGCGTAGATAACGGTGGAGCGAACCGGTCGACACCATCAAGCGTGACACTGGGAATAACGGTGGATCCGGGTTGGCCTGACACGCCGAGCAGCGAGCTTGGCGGGAAGGATCGACCATGACGGAAACACTGGAGCCCATGGCGGACGAGGTGAACCAGCTGGAGTTGGCGCAGCAGCTGCTGGCCCAGGCCAAAGAGCAGGGCATAGAGCTGATGGGCCCGAACGGACTGCTCGGGCAGTTGACGAAGAACGTGCTCGAAACCGCACTGGATGCGGAGATGACCGAGCACCTCGGCTACGAGAAGAACGACCCGGCCGGACGCGGCAGCGGCAACTCCCGCAACGGCACCAGATCGAAGACGGTGCTCACCGAGATCGGCCCGGTCGAGCTCGACGTCCCGCGGGACACCGACTCGAGCTTCGAACCGAAGATCGTGCGCAAACGCCAACGGCGGCTGACCGGCATCGACGAGATCGTGCTTTCCCTCAGCGCGAAAGGGCTGACCACCGGCGAGATCTCGGCGCACTTTCAGGATATCTACGGAGCGTCGGTGTCGAAGGACACCATCTCCCGGATCACCGACAAGGTGCTCGAGGAGATGACCGAATGGCAGAACCGGCCCCTCGATCGGGTATATCCGGTGGTGTTCATCGACGCCATCCACGTCAAGATCCGCGACGGTCAGGTCACCAACCGACCGATCTACGTCGCGATCGGGGTGAGCGTCAATGGCGAACGCGACATCTTGGGGTTGTGGGCCGGCGACGGCGGGGAGGGTGCGAAGTTCTGGCTGGCGGTGCTCACCGAGATCAAGAACCGCGGAGTCGCTGATGTGTGCATCGTCGTCTGCGACGGGCTCAAGGGTCTGCCGGATGCGATCAATACGGTGTGGGAACTGGCGGTGGTGCAGACCTGCATCATTCACCTGATCCGCAACACTTTTCGGTTCGCACCACGTCAGCATTGGGACGAGATGTCCCGCGATCTCAAGCCGATCTATACCGCGCCGTCGGAGCAGGCCGCGCTGGACCGGTTCGCCGAGTTCAGCGACAAATGGGAGAAACGCTATCCCGCGATCATCCGGCTCTGGACCAACACCTGGGCCGAGTTCGTGCCGTTCCTGCAGTTCGACAACGCCATCAGACAGGTCATCTACACGACGGATGTAATCGTCACGGATGTAATCGTCAAGGGTTCTGCAGGTTTCGGTGGGTTTCGCCTTGTTGAGGACGGTGGTGCGGGCATGTGCTCATCGAGGGTGATCGTGCCCCGAAGTCAGGGCTGGCCGGCAGGCCACCGCGGAGCGGATCGCCTTGACGCAGGGCGCGATCACCCTAGGCTCGGCGGGGCCGAACACCGAAGTCGGCGGTGCCGGTGTGCGCGGGCCGGCGGGGCTGCCACCCGGCGATGAGGGTCTCGTAGGCGCGTTCGGCGACCTCGATGACTTCCCGTTCGTGCCGACGCAACTGTTTGTTGTTGTAGTCGTATCCGGGACCACGGTGGGCGTGTGCGCGAGGTGCGCCCGCGGTCAACGCGAGCTTGCGCTGCTTGAACGCCACCAGACTGGGACGGGCAAAGGCGTAATCCTGACCGTCAACCGTCAGATGCCAGCACAACACGGCAAGCTTGCGAGCGGTGGCGACCACCGCGACCTGGAATCCCCGTCGCGCCTTGACCCGCTTGTAGAACGCCCGCAGCGGCCCTGGAGCACGAGCGGCAACCCACGCCGCCTCCACCAGCATGCCCCGAGTTTGTGCCCGCCCGGCCTTGGTGATGCGCCCGTGGCTGGCCGGCTGGTTGCCCGACTGTCGCACCCTCGGATGCAGCCCGAGATAGGCCACCAGCTTGTCGGATGAGGAGAACCTGCCGAAATCCCCGACAGCAGCGACCACCGACAGTGCCACTACGGCATCGACTCCGGGGATGGTCATCAACCGCCGCACCACCGGATCCGCTAGCGCCTCGGCCGCCAGTTCCCGGTCCGCGAGTGCGAGTTCCTCACCGAGAAAATCCAGCTGCCGCATCAGTGCCTCGATCGTATGGTGTTCATCGTTCGGGAGGTCCTGGCGTGCCAGCCAACGCCGGCCCGCGGCGCCGAACAGGTCGGCGACCGGCGGACGCGGCAGTAGGTTGCGATGCAAGATCGCGTGCACCTGATTCTTGAGCCGAGTGCGTTGACGGACCAAATGCGCCCGCCGCATCGTCTGTCGCCGCAGCCGGCGTGTCCGCTCGTCCGGCAACCACACCGCCGGCAAAAAATCCGCCGCCAGCAGTTGCGCGAGGATCCGCGCATCGACCTTGTCGGTCTTGATGTTCGCTTCGGCGATCGCCCGGGTCTTGAGCGGATTCGACACCACTACCCGTGCCACGTGCGAGGTGAGCAGCGTGGCAATGGCGTCACTGTTGCCGGTGGCCTCGAGCGCCACCTCGTCGTCGGACCGCAACCCGGTCATCCACTCGCGCAACGCGGCCGGTCGGCAGTCGACACGACCTGCATCGAACACGATTCCGTCCTCGACGATGGCGACCTGAGCGAAGTCGCGGTGCACATCGAGACCGATATACCGTCCCATCACACTCACCTCCTGCATGAGCTGAGGATTCGAGGATCGGTGGGCAATCGACACCTACGGATTCGCGCTCACGGCGCAGCCGGACAAGTCGCAAGGGCGGCCATCTACTAACACGGGCTCGCAGCCCATCGAACAAGAACGGCCTGCCCATACCGATTCCTCACAGATGCCCCTGTTCCGGACGGTCTCACCGTACGGCGGGCCACCCGGCCCGGCCAGCCGGACGAACATTGCGGGACACCCACCAAATTTCATATCAGGTACCAACGCCATCGAGAGTGTCAACGCCCGAATCCGCAGGGCCGTCAAGGCCCGCGGTCATTTCCCGACCGAGGCTGCGGCCCTGAAATGCGTGTACCTGGCCATCATGAGCCTCGATCCCAAAGGCACCGCCCGCCAACGCTGGTCCAACCGCTGGAAGGCAGCACTGAACGCCTTCGAGATCACCTTCGACGGACGCCTGTCCGCTGGACGAAAGTAGCTACAGTTCAACCAGTTATACCGTTAACTTGACAGACCCCTGCAAGGATAAAATAGCCGGCCTGCAGAGAAGCGTTGAGCCGTGCGCTGGCATCACGGAGTGCCTCGTTCGAGGCGTAGAGCTGAGCGACTTCCGGTTTGAATGGCAGCAGTGCGCTCATGTATTCGTGGAAACGAGTGTCAATGGCCAGGATTGCGACCGCAGGAGCCGACGCGGTCTTGGCCTTGTTCCCCTCGTACATGTGAGCAGTGAGTCGGGCGCGTCCGGCATCTGTTCGCACGAACACCACTCGCAGCGGTTGCGTATTCGCCCCGGTCGGTGCCCATCGCGCCAGTTCCCAGATGTCGGCGAGTTGCTGGTCGGACACCGGAATAGGAGCGAAGGTGTTCGCTGTGCGCGCAGAGAAGAACAGTGCCTCGAGCGCTTGCTCGTCGACCGCGTCCAGATGAGGACACGCGGCGTTTTCAACATCGTTGGTCACGATCGTCCTTGTTGTCGTGGTGTGGTCGGAACGTTGCGATGCCGAGGTTCGAGGTGCTGGCAGACCTCGGTCCGTGGTGACGACGTGGCCTGGATCAGCTGCGATGGTGAACGCTCACATCAAGATTGGTCGAAGACGAGTTCTGCGGGTACATCGCCGGGCGCTCGAGGACGATGTACCCGCAGAGCCATGCGGACGTGATTACCTGCCGGGGGCGAGATGCCGGTGTGAGATCTTGACTGGGAGACTGTGACGGGAGATATCCACATCCGGCAGATCGGGTGCAGATCGGCGTGGTCCGGATCAGGGAACTGCGTAACCGCCGTCGGCGATGAACTCCGATCCGGTGCTGAAGCTCGACTCGTCGGAAGCGAGGAA
The DNA here is from genome assembly GCF_014854695.1 of Rhodococcus rhodochrous. NCBI lineage: Bacteria > Bacillati > Actinomycetota > Actinomycetes > Mycobacteriales > Nocardiaceae > Rhodococcus > Rhodococcus rhodochrous. The sequence continues at coordinate 24,667 of NZ_CP027558.1, forward strand.
ACGGACCAGCGCTGCAATCTCCTCGGGCTTGCCGAGGCGCGGGAACGGTTCTCATGGCCGGCCTGAACCGGCTCGCAGCGCTTCCTGCGCCTGCGTGAACAGTTCTTATCTGTCCGATCGAGACGAAAGGAAACCGGTCTCGGGGCCGTGGACCTCGGCGTCACCCGACCGTGTCGGGCGACCGAGCGTAGATGCACACCGGATCCACGGTCTCCACACCCAATCCGAAGCCGCTCAGGCCGGCACGCGGGACTCGCGAAAGATTGAGGCTAGAACTCCTTGCGTAAAGCGGATGAAAGCAGCGTCGAGTGGATAGACGGATGAATGTGACGCACCTAACTTTCATGTAATGAGTGTGGCGATGCAAAGACAGGAAAGGGGATGTGCTTCGTGACTATTGACGGCCGCCTTCTGCGGAACTCTCTCGGACACTTTGCAACCGGTGTCACCGTGGTGACTTACGAAATCGACGGTGAACAGTTGGGGCTGACTTTGAACGCCTTCACTGCCGTGTCCCTCGACCCACCGCTGATACTGGTCTCCCTAGACCGGCGCAGCAACGCCAGCAAGAACCTGGAAGGCCGGCCCTTCGTGGTCAACATCCTTTCCGGCGCTCAGCTGCAGCACGCGATGAACTTCGCGGGAAAACCCCAGCAGGACTGCATTATCGATTGGCACGACTGCACCCCCGGCCAACCGCCGAGATTGGCTGGCTGTGCCGGCTATTTCGAATGCGCACCGTGGCATTCGTACGACGGCGGCGATCACATCTTGTATCTCGGCGAGGTCAAGGACTTCGGGGTCGCCCCAGACGTTGAGCCCCTGCTGTTTTATGGCGGCAAGTTCCGCACGGTGGGGGGATACGCCGACGACGTACTTCAAGCCACCTGAATACAACACGCCTCTCCAGATCCGCCTCTACAGCAAGGAGTTTGAAGATCATGACGACGGAACAGACGGCACCGCCAACCGCCGCCAGTGCCACTACTCGACCACTCAACGGCGAGGAATACCTGGAGAGCATCCGCGACGGGCGCGAGGTGTGGATCTATGGTGAACGTGTCAAGGACGTCACGACCCATCCGGCGTTCCGCAACAGTACGCGCATGGTCGCCCGCCAATACGACGCCCTTCACGACAAGGAAAACTATCCAAGCCTTCAGGTTCCGACCGACACCGGTAGCGGCGGATACACCCACCCGTTCTTCAAGGCCCCTTATACGAGCAATGACCTGCGTGAATCCGCCGATGCCATCGCGAGTTTCGCTCGCCTGAATTACGGCTGGATGGGCCGCAGCCCCGACTATAAGGCCAGTTTCCTGGCGACACTGGGCTCGAACACTGACTTCTATGCACCGTTTGATGGCAATGCGCGTCGTTGGTACAAGGAGGCGCAGGAGAACTGCCTTTACGTTAACCACGCCATCGTGAACCCGCCGATCGACCGCAATCGTGTGGGCGAGGATGTCGAGAACCTCAATGTACATGTTGTCCGAGAGACCGACGCCGGTCTGATCGTCAGCGGCGCGAAGGTCGTGGCCACGGGGTCGGCGTTCACCCACTACAACTTCATCGGCAGCTATGGGCCGGTCAACTCCAAAAGCTACAGCGCAATCTTCATGGTCCCGATGGCAGCGAAGGGTGTGAAACTGTTCTGCCGCCCGTCATATGAGTACACTGCTGCGACGGTGGGCAGTCCGTTCGACTACCCATTGAGCTCACGCCTTGATGAGAACGATGCGATTTTCATCCTCGACGAGGTGCTCGTGCCCTGGGAGAATGTGTTTGCCTACGAGCCGGAGAAGGCCAAGAACTTCTTCGCCGGTTCCGGATTCCTTCCGCGAGCCATGATGCACGGCTGCGTCCGGCTGGCAGTGAAGTTCGACTTCCTGTGCGGCCTGCTGCTCAAGGGCCTCGATATGACCGGTACAGGAGATTTTCGTGGGGTCCAGACCCGCGTCGGGGAGCTGCTCAACTACCGTAACCTCTTCTGGACGTGCGTCGACTCGATGGTCAACAATCCCACGACCTGGAGCGACGGCACTGCGGTCCCGAACGTCGACGCATGCAATACCTATCGGATGATGTCGACCATTGCTTACCCCCGCGCGAAGGAAATTTTCCAGCAGGACCTTGGTAGCGCATTGATTTACCAGAACTCCAACGCCGTGGACTGGAAGAACGCGGAGATGCGGCCGTTCCTGGACCAGTACGTCCGCGGATCGGGTGACCGCTCGGGTGTGGACCGCATCAAGATCATGAAGTTGATCTGGGACGCAATCGGCACCGAGTTCGGTGGCCGTCATGAGCTCTATGAGCGCAACTATTCCGGGAATCACGAGGCAGTCCGCCTGGAGACCCTGTGGGGTCAGAACGCCAGCGGGCAGACGGACAAGTACCGCTCGTTTGTCGACGAGTGCCTCTCGGAATACGACCTCGACGGCTGGACCGCCCCTGACCTCATCAGCTCGGACGACGTCAACGTGATCAAGAAGCGCCTCGGACAGAACTAAGAAGCGTCGGTGCTGCACAACATAGCCGACCTGACGAAAGGACTACGATGCACTTCCTGGCCCAGATGGAAGTCACCATCCCCCACGACATTGACACGGAGAAGCTTGAAAGGCTACTGACCGCCGAGCGCGAACGCGCCCAGGAACTGCAGCGACAGGGAAAGTGGCCCCAGCTCTGGCGTGTCGCCGGCCGCTATGCCAACGTCAGCGTGCTCGACGTCGAGAGCATCGACGAACTTCATGAGCTCCTGTCATCGCTGCCGATGTTTCCGTTTCTCGACATCAAGGTGACGCCGATGACCCGGCATCCGTCGAAGGTCGACTAAAGAGCACCTGCGCTTAGCGCGTTCTCCACCAAGTCTTTGCCCGTTCCATCCACCAACTCGAAGGAAACAATCATGACTGCTACAGCCGGACAAGGGACCTTGCGCGATAACCGCGCCGCCACCGTGGTTGCCGACGTAATGCAGCGCATTCGCGACGTCATCCTGGAACATAAGCTGACATACGAGGAATACTCCGCTGCGAAGCAGTTCGTGATCGAACTTGGTGTTGCCGGCGAATGGCCGCTCTTCGCCGATGTGTTCTTCGAGCAGACAGTCGAACAGGTCGACTCGGAGTCCCGCGAGGGCAGCCCCGGCGCCATCGAGGGGCCCTACTTCATCGAAGGCGCTCCCCATCTCGAACTGCCGTACGTCATGCCGATGCGGGACGATGAACCGGGCGACGTCCTGTACTTTTCCGGCAGAGTCACCAGCCCGGACGGTGAGCCGATCGCGAACGCCCAGGTCGACCTGTGGCATAGCGATAACTTGGGAACGTATTCGAACATCCCGTACAACGACGATCGGGAGTTGCCGCCCGCGTTCAACCTCCGCGGCCGCTTCTCGACCGATGAGGAAGGACGCTACGAAGTTCGAACGATCATTCCCGTCCCCTACGAGATCCCGACCTCGGGCCCGACCGGCGCGCTCCTCACCACCGTCGGCTGGCATGCGTTCCGGCCTGCGCACCTGCACTTCATCACATCGGCTCCAGGCTATACTCCACTGACCAGCCAGCTGTACTTCGACGAGGATCCGTACATCGACTCCGATGTCGCTGGAGCTGTGAAGCCTGGTCTGATCCTGAAGCTGGACAAGCACGACTCCCCCGAGGAGCTGCAGTCGAAGAACCTCGACACCCCGTACTTCACCACTTCTTACGAGTTCGTCCTTCCGCGAAGCTGACCCACTATGCAGGCTGCCGCAACGCCGACGTTACGGCAGCCTGCCCCTGAAAGGACTCTCAATGATCCTGTCAAGCCGCCACCGCGGTGACCGGCACATTCGGTTGCCAGGTGCGGTTGTCGCGGAGCAGAGCGTAGAGAACGTCCACGCGCCGCCGAGCCAGGTAGATCGTGGCCTGGACGGGTCGCTTACCTTCGGCACGTTTGCGCTGATAGTAGGCGCGAGAGGCGGGGTCGCAGCGGACCGCGGTCAACGCCGACATGTACATCACCCGGCGCAGGCGCCTGCTGTAGCGCTGAGGGGTGTGCAGACGCCCGGTGCGTTTACCCGAATCCCTGGGTCTCGGCGCCAACCCGGTCCAGGCAGCGAGTTGGTCGGCCGAGCCGATCAGGGCGGGGTCACCTACTGCGGCAAGGAATTCGGCTCCGAGCCGGAATCCCATACCCGGCAAGCTCAGGATCACCTCGGCCAGAGGGTGCCGACGAAATCGGGCCTCGATCTCCGCGTCCACGGCGTTGATACGTGTGTCGAGATCGATCACCGCCTGCGCCAATTCGGCGACCAGTTCGGCAGCGACATCTTCCCCCGGCAACCGCACGGTCTGCGCCTTCGCAGCGGTGACCGCGGCCCGGGCGATCGATTCGGCGTGGCGCACCCCGGCCCCGGTGAGCATCGTGGCCAGCTGGGCCGCACCGACGCGGCGGATCGCTTTCGGTCGCTGGTAGCGGGCCAGCAGCACCACCCATCCCCGGTCCGAGGAGATCTGCGCGACGCGTTCGAGCCCGGGGCAGATCGCGACGAGTTGCTGACGCAGCCGGTTGATGGTCCGGGTACGGTCGGCGACCAGATCGGTGCGGTGGCCGGTGAGCATCTGCAGCTCACGGATCAACTCGTCGTCGGGACGCAGAATGGGCAGGTCCGACCGCATCCGGGACTGATCGGCGATCACCCGGGCGTCGCGGGCGTCGGTCTTGGCTTCGCCGCCGCGGTAGACCGACGATGCCTGCCACACCGAACGTCCGGACAGGTAGCGCACCGGTTTCCCGGCGTCGGCCAGCACAGTCAGCAACAAGGTGACGTAGGCGGTGGTCAGATCCACCGTCCACGACACCGTCTCGGCGAGGGCGTCGATCTCGGTGATCACCGCACGGATCGTTGCTTCGTCGTTGTCGCATCGCCGCGACAGCACCACCGCTCCGGAGGTGTCGAGTACGCATATCCAGTGGTGTTCTTTGCCGACGTCGACTCCTGCCCACAGTCGCGAACCGGTCATCGGATCTCCTCGTTTTCGCTTGTGTTCCGGCCTGGCCCCGATGGACGCCTCCGCCGGCATTTCCTTAAACAAGCGATCATGCGCAGATCTCAATCAGCGGTCCGAGGTGTCCAGACAGGTCGGGTGGCCAGTCCTTTCAAGCCCCACTCGAGAGTGGGCAAACCTTATGCAGCCTCGCCCGGCCCGCCCGGGTTACAGCTCAACGTAACTCTCACGAAGTAACTGCACCTACGAACTTAAGGACCCTTGTGAAGATCGCTTCCATAGAGGCAATACCGTTCAATATTCCGCTGGAACGACCGACTGCATTCGCCCACGCCAGTATTTCGAGTGCAGAACACGTTCTCATCCGAGTGACGACCGACGACGGCGTGGTCGGGCACGCCGAGGCCCCAGCCCGTCCCTTCACCTACGGCGAGTCTCAGGAGTCGATCGTCAAGGCGATCGACTCCTGGTTCAGTCCGGCGATGGTCGGGACCGATCCTTTCGACCGCGAAGTCGCACGTAATGACCTGAGCTGGTTGCGCCACAACCACACGGCCCGTGGCGGCGTCGACATGGCAGTCTGGGACGTGATTGGAAAATCACTGGGGCAGTCGTGTCACAAGCTTCTTGGTGGCTACACAGATTCGATGGAAGTGGTCCACATTCTGTTTGCGGCCACACCCGAGGGCATGGTGGAGGAAGCCCGCGATATGCGGGAGCGCTTCGGCTTCAACACGTTCAAGATCAAGACCGGCAAAAACGTTAAGGAGGATGCCCGGGCAATGCGCATGCTCCGGGCAGAGCTGGGCGAAGGGCCCGAGATGTATGTCGATGCAAACAAGGGATGGACAGCGGACGAGACAATCCGCCTGCTGCCGGTGATGGAAGAAGTCGGCATCACCATGCTCGAGGAGCCGACACCGGCATTTCGTCCGCTGGCCCGCCGCCGGGTTGCGAAAAAGAGCTCGATCCCCATTATGGGCGACGAGAGCGTGACGCGGCTCGGCGAGGTCGGCAGGGAAATCCTCGACAACCATTCGCAGATCATCAGCATCAAGGTGGCCCGTACCGGATTCACCGAGTCGGACCGAATCGTCGGGCTGTGTGAAGGGCTTGGCATCGGGTTGGCCTTGGGCAGCCAGATGGACGGAACGGTCGGGACTCTGAGTTCGCTGGCCTTCGCGGCGGCTTACAAGAGCACATCTGACCGGGCAGGGGAGCTGGACTACTTCATGCAGCTGACCGACGACATTGTCGCCGAGACCCCTGTCATCGAGAACGGACGCATGCATGTCTCCGGGAAACCCGGGATCGGCATCGAGATCGACGAAGACAAGCTCAACCACTACCGCATCGATAAGGACTAGGCGAACCAGATGGGAATTCAAGAGAAAACGGCCCGGCTCAACTACCGCCTCGACGGCCCCGCCGGGGCGCCGGTCATTGTGTTCGGACCCTCACTCGGCACCGATCTGGAATTGTTCGAGCCTCAGGCGACGGCACTTTCCGGCGACTTCCAGATCCTGCGGCACGATCTGCGCGGGCACGGTGAATCGGAAGTACCCGACGGCCCCTACACCATCGGCGAAATGGCCCAAGACGTCATTGGACTATTGGATGAGCTCGGGATCGATCGCTTCAGTTACGTCGGCGTCTCCATCGGCGGCGCCATCGCCCAGTGGCTCGGCATTCATCACGGCCATAGGCTCGACGCACTGGTCATCTGCGCATCCGCCGCACAGTTCTACGACCCGCCGAGCTGGCCCCAGCGTGCCGCAAAAGTGCGCAGCGAGGGGACCGAATTCCTTATCGAGTCGCGCTACGGCGCCTGGTTCACTCCTGAATGGGCAGAACGCTCTCCGGAGGGCGCAACGCGGCTCCTCAACATGCTCCGAACCACGCCGCGAGAGGGTTACGCAGGCTGCTGCGAGGCAATCGCGGCGTACGACCTGCGCGACCGCCTCGGTGAGATTGCGACTCCCACCTTGGTCATTGCCGGGGAAGAGGACCCGGCCACTCCGGTCGCCACCGTGTCCGCTGTCGCCGAGGGCATTCCCGGAGCGGAACTGCTGGTGGTCCCTGGTTCCTCGCACCTGGTCAATTTCGAGAAGCCCCATGTCGTCAGCGCAGCGATCGCCAAGCACATCGGCGCCGTCACGATCAATCGATGAGGTTGCGACGGTGACGGATCGAACCATTCCAGCGTTGCTGGACGACGCCGCGGCCCGATACGGCGACCGGACATGGCTGCGCACCGACCACACAGAGATCACCTTCCGTGGCGCTCGGGAGCAGATCCGCTCCGTGGCACAGGCGCTGACGGCCGCCGGTGTCCGGCGAGGTGATTTGGTGGTGCTGACGGCGCGCAATGAGCCGCGCTACCTACTCACCATCCTCGCCGCCACGACACTCGGCGCCACTGCTGTCCCGACCAACCCCCGAGGAACCGAAGCGGAACTGGCAGGCCTTTTGACACAGGTGCGCGGTCATGCACGCGTCATCGTGACCGATGATGGGCTGATCAGCATGGTGCGCCGTGCAAAGGCTTCTGCCGGCGCCGGCGCGGAGATTATTGACGTCGACGCCATCGTTAGCGACAGACCGAGTTTGGAGGCACAGCCGCCCAGCATCCCCGGTGGCAGTCCTGTCCGTGAGACGGACGTGGCCATCATGATTCCGACCTCGGGCACCACCGGGCGGTCCAAGCTGGTCATGCAAACGCACCGCGCATACACGATGGCGGGCGAAGGGTTTCCGTACTGGATGCAGCTCTCTACCGTCGATCGGCTGATGACCTCGCTGCCGTTGTTCCACACGAATGCACTCGCCTACTCCACGATGGGATCGTTGACCTGTGGTGCGGGCCTGATACTGCTGCCGCGCTTTTCGGCATCAGGCTTTCTGGATTCCGCGCGACGGCACGGGGCGACGTCATTCAACGCGATCGGTGCGATGTTCGAGTTCCTCATGGACCAGGCCCCTAGGCCCGACGACTCGGACTCGCCCCTGGAGAATTGCTACTGTGCCCCCGCGCCGCCGAAGCATCGCCACCTTGAAATAGAGCGACGCTTCGGTATCTCAATAGTGTGCGGCTATGGCATGTCGGAAAGCCTGTACGGCATGTCGTGGAGGCCCGGTACACGCCCGTTCGGAACGCTGGGTGAGCCACGGCAGCATCCGACGCTCGGAGAAGTGAATTCAGCCCGCGTCGTCGACTCTGCCGGCCACGCTGTGGCGAAGGGCCAAATCGGCGAATTGTTGCTGAGTAACCCCACCGTAACGCCAGGTTACTACGGGCTGCCCGACGAAACTGCCGCAGCTGTACGCGACGGCTGGCTGCACACCGGTGATCTGGTCACGGAGAACACCGACGGCACATACACGTTTGTTGCCCGCCAGAAAGAAGTGATTCGGCGGCGAGGTGAAAACCTGTCCCCCGCCGAGGTCGAGGAAGCCTTGCTCGCGCACCCGGATGTCGACGAATGCGCCGTCGTTGGAGTGAACGCCGGTCAGTCCGAAGAGGAGATCAAGGCGTACGTCCGACTCGTGGACGGTAGCGACGAATTACCGCAGGAGCTTGCCACCTGGGTTTCGCAGCGACTGGCCGCGTTCAAGGTGCCCCGCTATTGGCAGTTCGTCACCGAACTGCCCTATACCCCAACGGGCCGGGTCGCGAAGCATCAACTGCCCGTCGACGGCTACCAGTACGACCTCGCCCCAATGCGCGGAACAGGAACTTTGACATGACCGAGACATATCGGACCAGCCTGGGTACATCAAGCCTCGACAGCATCCAGCTGCTCGGAAAGGAAATGGCTACTGAACTGATGGGCGAGGTGTCCTTCGGTGACCTCGCCTTCTGGTTGGTAGCTCTTCGCCGGCCAACCAAGGGCGAAAGCCGGCTGTTCAACGCAATCCTCGTGGCCCTGGCCGATCACGGATTCACCCCCACGGTGCTCGCGGCGCGGCTCACCTTGACGAGCGCGCCCGAATCCATTCAGGGTGCCATGGCAGCAGGAATCCTCGGCGGCGGATCACGCTTTCTGGGAGTGACCGAAGACGCGGCAAAGTTCCTGGCGCAAAGCCTGTCGGACGCCGGTGAACTAGGAAGCGACTCGTCATACGAAGATCTGGCGAAGCAAATCCTGCATGACTGCCAGTCCCGCGGCCTGCTTGTGCCCGGACTCGGCCACCCAGTCCACAAGAACGGTGACCCCCGTACCCCCGTCATCTACAAGCTGGCGGCGGAAGCCGGAGTGTTCGGGCCGCACCTATCGTTACTGGCAGCCATCGAACGAGTGCAGGCCGACGTGTTCGACAAACACCTACCGGTAAACGGCGCCGGAGCGTGCGGTGCAGCACTCGCGGATTTGGGATTTCCTCCGGGAATCATCCGTGGATTCGCTCTTGTAGCCAGGTCGGCCGGCCTGCTCGGGCAGATCGCCGAGGAGATGCGCGACCCGATCGGCCTCCAGCTCTATGCAGCCGTGGACCGCAACGCACAGTATGTGGACCCGTCAGAAGTTCTGTATTCCCGCTCAACCCTTAAGGATGAATCGTGACTGCTACAGACCCGACAGACAGAATGACCGCCCAATCCCCGACCGCGGTCCCGTTCACCGGCGACGAATACCTCGAAAGCCTGAAGGACGGCCGGGAGGTGTACATCTACGGCCAGCGCGTGGAGGATGTCACCACCCACCCCGCGTTCCGCAACGGCGCGCGTTCCATAGCTCACCTGTACGACGCACTGCACGATGACCCGGACGGCATTATCACCGGCCCCACGGATACCGGTAACGGCGGCTTCACCCACAAGTTCTTCAAAGTGCCGCGCTCGGCCGAGGACCTGGTCGAGTCCCGCGACGCGATCGCTGCCTGGGCGCGTCTGTCGTACGGTTGGATGGGACGTTCACCCGACTACAAAGCATCGTTCCTCGGAACGCTCGGAGGAAACACCGAGTTCTTTGATCCCTACCAAGATAATGCGCGGCGATGGTACAAGGATTCGCAGGAACAGGTGCTGTTCCTCAACCACGCACTCGCCAACCCTCCCGTGGATCGTCATCGGCCTGCCTCCGAAGTCGAGGACATGTTCGTGCACGTGGTCAGTGAGAACGATAACGGGCTGGTGGTGTCCGGGGCTAAGTGCGTGGCAACAGGGTCCGCGCTGACCCACTACAACTTTATTGGTCACTACGGGATGCCGGTGGACAAGAAAGAGTTCGCCGTCATCTTCATGCTCCCGACCAACGCGAAGGGGGTTAAGCTGATTTCCCGGCCCTCATATGAGTACCAGGCGACAGTGACGGGCAGCCCGTTTGACTACCCGCTGTCGAGTCGGTTCGACGAGAACGACGCGATCATGGTCATGGATCGCGTGCAAATTCCCTGGGAAAATGTCTTCGCTTACGGTGATCCACAGAAGGTCAACGATTTCACGCCCATGTCAGGATGGCTGCCTCGGCTGACGTTTCACGGTCTCACCCGTTTGTGCGTCAAGCTGGACTTCATTGCCGGATGTGTGCTGAAAGCAGTGGAGATAACCGGGACCAACCAGTATCGCGGCGTCCAGGCGCATGTTGGTGAAATTCTCGCATGGCGCAATCTGTTCTGGGGTCTGACCGAGGCCATGACCCGCAATCCGGAGCCGTGGGTGGGCGACGCAGTGCTGCCGAACAATGACCAAGGCGCCGCGTATCGGGTCCTTGCGCCGCTGGCGTACCCACGCATCAAGAGCATCATCGAAAACCATGTCGCCAGCGGGCTGATCTACGTCAATTCCCATGCCGAGGACTGGAAAAGCGCCGAAATCCGGCCGCTACTTGACCGCTACCTTCGTGGCTCCAACGGCGTAGAGGCCATGGACCGAGTGAAGCTGATGAAACTCCTGTGGGATGCCATGGGAACCGAGTTTGGCGGGCGGCACGAACTCTACGAGCGGAACTATGCGGGCAACCAGGAAGACACCCGAATCCACCTGCTGAAGGGCGCGCAGGCCAAGGGAAAAACCGAGCAGTTAATGAGCTTTGTGGACGGATGCCTCGGAGAGTATGACATCAACGGATGGACCAGCGAGCACCTGATCAATCCCGGCAGCATGAGCAGTATCCCAAACCTGCTGTAGTCCTCTGCCGAACTGCACGGATCCGATAGCCCGGCCCGCGAGCGTGCCTCGGACATCGAAGCGAAAGCGGACTTGTCCGAGGCCACTCGGGGGTCTAGATGTACTCGGCCAGGACGTTGGTTGCACGGAGTAAAGGCGAAGAGCACTTGGGTTGGTGGTTACCACACAGCCAACGACTAAGAGCATGTCTCTTATGGCCTAGATCGTTTGTGCGGCATAATGCACTGCCGTGGTCGATGCGTTGTCTTACCGGCTGGTACCGGATGCGTTGTGGGAGATCGTCGAACCGTTGCTGCCCGGATTCCGGGCGCGGCCGCAGGGCGGCGGCCGGGCGGCGCTCGATGATCGGGCGGTGTTCACCGCTATCGTCTACGTGCTCACCAGCGGCTGTGCCTGGCGGCACCTGCCACCGTCATTCGGGGTCAGCGTTCCGACCGCACACCGCCGCTTCACCACCTGGGTTCGGGCCGGGGTGTTCGACGAACTCCACCGCAGGGTCCTCGATCGGCTCGGCGCCGGTGGGGACCTGGACTGGTCCGCCGCGATCCTGGACGCAGCGCACGTCCGGGCGAAAAGGGGGGATCTCTGACCGGTCCCAGCCCGGTCGATCGAGGCAAGAACGGCTCGAAGATCCATATCCTCTCCGACGCCGACGGCATTCCCCTCGTCACGGCGGTGACCTCGGCGAACACCCACGACAGTGTCATGTTGCAGCCGATGGTCACTGCGATTTCGGCGGTGCGCTCGCGTCGTGGTCCGCGCCGCCGTCGGCCCGGCCGGTTGCGGGCGGACAAGGGTTACGACTATCCCGTACACCGCCGGTGGCTGCGGGCACGGGGCATCGTTCCGCGCATCGCCCGTCGCGGTGTCGACAGCAGCGAACGCTTGGGACGGTACCGGTGGAAGATCGAACGCACCCTGGCGTGGCTGAGCGGCTATCGCCGGCTGACGATGCGTTACGAGCGTCACGGTGAGAACTTCGCTTCCTTTCTCCAACTCGCCGCTGCGCTGACCTGCTTCAAGGAACTGGCCAAATGAGACATGCCCTAAGAGGTCTTCATGGTCCACCGTAATGCCCGTCTGACCCCCGCCGGTAGGCGGATCCTTGTCCAACGCGTCTGTGAGGGCCAGCCGGTGGCGCATGTGGCCAAAGACATGGGTGTGTCACGCACCTGCGCGCAGCGCTATGCGGAGCATGCCCGCTCGATGCCCGCGGTCGCTGGACGGATGTGGACTCCCCGCCGGCAAGCTCTGCGCCCTCATCCCGTCGGCCGCGACCCGCACCTCGACCTTCCGCATGGACCCGGTTCCACGCCATGGGGAACACACTGCAAAAATCCTGACCGAACTGGAGGAGTCAGCATGACTGAAATCAGCTTCGCCCGCCAACTGGCCCGGCACGTCACCGCCGATCACAAGCTCACCGCGGAGATCACCGACTGGATGAAACTCTTGCTGTTCGACTACTACGCCGTCACGACCGGTGGCGCGGAACGCGACTCCGCCGTCGCTATCCGGTCCGCGGTCAGTACCGCGGCATCCCAGGACCGGTTCTTCAGCGCCTCCATTCACGGGACAACTCTCTGGGCCACCCTCGAGGATGCGGCCCTGGTCAACGGCGTGACGGCCCACGGCTTGGAACTCGATGACACGTTCGAGGAATCCTCGCTGCACCCCGCTGTCGTCGTCTTCCCGGCGGTTCTGGCACTGGCCGACGAACGCGGCTATAGCGCCGCGGATGTGCTTCGCGCCGCCGCGGTTGGCTACGACGTGATGTGCTCCGCCGGCGTCCTGCTCGGGGCTGCCGAGAGCTATGGTCGCGGCTTTCATCCCACCGGCGTGGCCGGGGTCCTTGGAGCAGCGGCAGCTGTGTCCTCCCTGTTTAGGCTCGACGAGGACCAGACCACTCACGCACTGAGCCTGGCGGCCAATCTGGCCGCCGGAAGCCTGGAATTCCTCTCCGACGGTTCCTGGACGAAACGTCTGAACGCCGGGCATGCCGCTTCGGGAGGCCTCCGTGCCGGCAAGCTCGCAGCCGCAGATTTCACCGCCCCGGAAACGTCCATCGAGGGCCGGGACGGCTTCCTGAACCAGTACGGCCAAGGGCTGATCGAAGGCCGCAGACTGAACCTGGTGTTCGGCAAGAGCGCCTTGGATACCAGCATCAAGTTCTACCCCTGCTGCCGATACATGCACGGCAACATCGATCTGCTGTGCGACATCCACAGCGAATACCCGAATCTGGACATCGATGAGATCGAGTCCATCGAGGTCGGCGTCATCAAAGCCGGTGCCACATTGGTTGCCGAACCGCCGGCGCGCAAACTCATTGTCAACACGCCCGTGGACGCGCAGTTCAACATGCCGTTCGGTGCCGCCGTGGCACTGGCGACCGGCCAGGCGACTGTCGGGCAGTTCGACGATGCCCCGGCCGTCGCCGCGGAACTAAAGCCCTGGCTGGAAAAGGTCCGCTGCTATACCAGTGAGCGTCTCGAGGCCACCTTTCCGGCCAGCTGGCAGGCGGAGGTCAGCGTCCGGTTCAAGGACGGCCGCGTCATCGAAAGGAACGAAGCTGCCTTCCGTGGCGCGCCGCAGGACCGTGCCACCCGGGAGCAACTGGTCGACAAGGCCGCCGTCCTGCTGACGCCGTCCGCAGCGCAGGCCCTGGACGAAACGGTCCAGGCGATTGAGCTGGATGCCCCACTGACCGGCCAGGTCGTCGTGCCGCAGAAAGACTCCATCTGACATGACTCAGCCCAGCTCCGCGGACGGTGGATGGCACCAGTTTAGCGATGAAGCGGCATCATATGCCCTCATCCAGATTCTGTGACTGGTGGGACTGTTGTTTCCTGTGAGGTTCCTGAGTGCCGATGGTTTAGGTTGCAGGGAGCGAGCGGGCGGCCCGCCGTTGACCGAAGTCCTTTCGAGAGACAGGCGTCAGATGGCCAGAATAGGTAAGTACCTGTATTTGCCGGGTTTGCAACGTGATTCACCGCTGAAGTCGGTGATCGTGGCACTGTCACGTTGTTGAACGCTGCAAACTGGGAGCTGGGAGAATGTGGCGTGACCACCCCGATGCCGTCGTACAAAGGCCACCGCTACCCGGTCGAGATCATCAACCACTGCGTGTGGTTGTACTTCCGCTTCCCGCTCAGCTTCCGTGAGGTCGAGGAGATGATGCTCGAACGCGGTGTCCTGGTCAGCTACGAGACCATCCGGCGGTGGTGCGCCAAGTTCGGGCAGGCCTACGCCAACCAGCTGCGCCGACGGCGGGCGCGGACCGGTGACAAATGGCATCTCGACGAGGTTTTCATCCGCATCAACGGCACCCAGCACTACCTGTGGCGCGCGGTCGACCAGGACGGCAACGTCCTCGACGTGCTGGTCCAGTCCCGCCGAAACACCCAGGCAGCCAAGAAATTCTTCCGCAAGCTGCTCAAGGGCCTGCGATACGTGCCGCGGGTGCTGGTCACCGACAAGCTCGCCAGCTACCAGGTGGCGCACCGCGAGATGCTGGCCTCGGTCGAGCATCGCCGATCGAAGTATGTGAACAATCGAGCCGAGAACTCGCATCAACCCACCAGGCAGCGGGAACATGCGATGAAGCGCTTCACATCGCCCGGGCACGCGCAACGATTCCTGTCCGCTTTCTCGGGCATCTCACCGCATTTCCGGCCCAACCGGCACAGACTCTCGGCGCCCGAATGGCGTACCGAGATGGCCGACCGCTTCGCGGTCTGGCAGGAAGTCACCGCGACCGATGCCGCCGCCTGAAAGTGAACGGCCCGGCGGTGCCCTGTAGCAGCCTTTCTTAAATAGGCGGCGCTGCTGGACTTTTCGAATAACGTGACAGTGCCGCCGTGATGCCTAGGTCGGTGCAGGTGTGCTTCCACAGGGCGGATCGGTAGCAGCCGCCGTTGTCGGACAGGACCCGTTCGACGGTGACGCCGCGGGCTGCGAACCAGCCCACGGCACGCTGGAGTACGCCGGCTGCGGTGACAGCGGTTTTGTCGTCGTGTATCTCGGCGTAGGCGACGCGGGAATGGTCGTCGATGACGGTGTGCACGAAGGCGTGTCCGAGTAGTTCGTTGTGGTGCTTGCTGCGGCGGGTTACCGGTGTGGCCTGGCGGTTCCTGCGGCCCTGGATGCGGCCGACGAATCGCCAGCCGCCGCCGATGGGGATGTTGCCGAGTTTCTTGACGTCGACGTGGATCATCGACCCCGGATGGGGGTGTTCGTAGCGGCGGATGGTCTCGCCGGTGCGGATGTCGATGTGCGAGAGACGGTTGAGCCGGCATCGGACCAACACCGCATGCACGGTCGACGCCGGCATATTCAGACGAGAGCCGATCGCCTGGGGTGAGAGTCGTTTGCGCCACCGCAGGTCGACGATCTTGCGTTTGGTCGGCTCCGGTGTGCGGTTCGGGATGTGGTGGGGTCGACTCGAGCGGTCGTGCATCCCGTCCGGTCCCATCTCGACATAGCGAGTGGCCCAGCGTTTCGCGGTCGGCCAGGCAACGTTGAAGTGCTCGGCGGCCCTGGCGATGGACCATCCCTCGTCGATGATGCGTCGGGCCAGCAGCAGCCGGCCCCTCGGAGTCAGAGGTGCGTTAGCGTGAACCACGAAGGTCTCCCGGTCGTTGAAGTGTGTGTCGTAGCAGCTCCACTTCACGACGGGAGACCTTCGCTGTTCAACGACCCACTACCGCATGTCGTCGCAATCGTTCAACCAACCTGCCTGGGCAGTACAACTAGCCGCTGTCAAACTGGACTTGAAAAAAGGCAGCGCATCACAGCAAAGCGAAGCCCGGCCACGAACGCGGTGCGTTCGTGGCCGGGCTGTCGTGGGTCAGATGCCTTCAGCCGCCGTTGAGGGTACGGGACGGTGTCTCGCCGTAGCGTCTGCGGTACTCCGCAGCGAATCTGCCTAGGTGCCCGAAGCCCCAGCGATGTGCCACGTCGGCCACTGTGGGCTTGTCGGCGTCATTTCGGCTCAGCTCCTCGTGGACGCGCTCGAGTCGGACGCTCCGGAGATAGGTCATCGGTGGAACTCCGAGGTGCTGTCGGAAACCGTCCTGCAGGCTGCGCACACTTGCGCCGGCCACTTCGGCCAGGTCATTGACCGTGAACGGTTTTTCAGGACTGGCATGTATCGCGTCGACGGCGCGTTTGACGATGCGAGGACGGACGGGACGACGAAGTTCCTGCAGTGATTCTTGATGGTCGTGGCCCGAGGCAAGGAGAAAGCCGGTCGTCACCGCTTGCGCGAGCGAACTCGACATCAGCGGGTCATAAAGCACTCCCGCCTCGCGGTCGAGATCGGCGGCAAGCGTGAGGATCAGCGAGAGCCAGCTTTCCGCTGGTCCTCGGGTCAGGTCCACCAGCGGATCGAACTTTACGGGAGTACGAACGGGGTGCCCGACCAAAGTCGTCAGTTCAGCTTCGAGATATTCGCGGTCGATTTTTACGCCGTACTGTGCGCAATCGGCGCTCCACCGGGAAATCTTCGTCGGTCCCACCGGGAGATAAACAGAAGCCAGCCCGGGCATGGAAACACTAACCTGTCGGCCAGCTACGGCCTCCACGCGCCCGGACAGCGGGATGCTGATATGGTAGGCATTGCTCAGCTCACCGAAGTCAAGGCTCACTTCGGCGCCGTAGGCGAGACGGCCTAAGGTGACGCCTCCGAGCTGAACAGTCTTTAGCGACATATTCAGACCCGAGTCGGTAGCCAAGGCCTCCAAATGATGGGGATAAAAATTCTCGGCCACAGCCACGCGCGCCTCGTCCAGATGCGACGCACTGTGCTGAATCACTCCACACGGGACAACTTTGCCCACGGTCTTCAAGAGTGTGTCTTGCATCACAACCATTTTCTTGATGTAGAAGCCCAAACGAGCCTACCGGGGAATCCGGGCGCGACGAGCGCCGCGCGCCTCCGGTGGGGCGAGTGATCGGGCATGGGTCACCTTGTCGGGTCGGGGAACTCGGGGGAAGTGGGAACGGGCGCCGCGAAGGGTCCGTCAGACCGTGGCGGCGGTGCGCAGTGCGGTGATCGCGTCGGGCGAATAGCCGAGTTCGGTCAGGACGGCGTCCGTGTGGGCGCCGTGCGCCGGGACGGGGTCGAAGCGCGGTTCGATCCCGCTCAGGGTGGCGGGCGGCAGCAGTGCGCGGACGACGCCGCCGGGGGTGTCGACCTGCCGCCAGCGGTCCCGGCCCGCGAGCGAGGGGTGGTCGAGGAAGTCGGACACCGAGCCGAGGCGGCCGTTGGCGATCGCCGCGGCGTCGAGCTGCGCGAGGAGTTCGGCGGTGCTCAGCAGGCGGGTCCGCTGGGCGATCACCTCGTTGCACTCCGCGCGGCGCTCGACGCGCGTCGAATTGCTGTGGAAGCGTTCATCGGTGGCCAGGTCCGGGTCGCCGAGCACCTTCGTGCAGAGTGAGACCCACTCCCGGTCGTTCTGGACCGCGAGCAGAACCTCGCCGTCGGCAGTCGGGAAGGGACCGTAGGGGACGATCGTGGCATGCGCGGCGCCGACGCGCTCGGGTTGGTTTTCGCCGTACTCCGTGTAGTAGGCGGGTGATCCCATCCACTCGCCGAGTGCCTCGAACAGGGCGACCTCGACCGCGCGGACGGTGCCGGTGGTCGCACGGGTGTACAGGGCGGACAGGATGCCGCTGTAGGCGTACATGCCCGCGGCGATGTCCGCTATCGAGACGCCGGTCTTCGACGGGCAGTCGGCCGGGCCGGTCAGCGAGATCAGGCCGGTTTCGCCCTGCACCAGCATGTCGTAGGCCTTGCGGTCCGACCAGGGGCCGGTGTTGCCGTATCCGGAGATGTCGCAGGGGATCAGCGCCGGGTGGCGTTGCCGGAGCGAGTCGGCGTCGAGATGCATGCGAGCTGCGGCGCCCGGCGCGAGGTTCTGCACGAACACGTCCGCGGTGGCCAGCAGGCGCTCGAGGATGTCGCGTCCCTCGGCGGATTTCAGGTCGAGCGTGACGGATTCCTTGGAGCGGTTGAGCCAGACGAAGTAGCTGGACTGGCCGTGGACGGTCTCGTCGTAGCGGCGGGCGAAGTCGCCGCCGTCGGGTCGTTCGATCTTGATGACGCGGGCGCCGAGGTCGGCGAGTTGCCGGGTGGCGAACGGGGCGGCCACGGCCTGCTCGATGCTCACGACGGTGATGCCCGCGAGGGGAAGGGTGTTCGAGGGAGTGGCGGCTGCGCCGGCATCAGAATGTACGGCCATATTGCGGAATTGTACGTTGCTTGTATCGACTTTCCAACAGCCCAACGCGAGTTCGGTCACCCCGGACCGTCGGACGGCGGCACGTGGCCGCGCGGCGTCACCGACGCCTGTGGCCCTGCGCGTCACCGACGCCGGAGGGTGACCCGGTAGGTGTAGTGCTCCGGCAGGAAGTAGCTGATCGCGAGTTCCGTCGGCTCCTCGCGCTCGTTCGAGTACAACCGATCGACCCGCAGCATCGGATGCCCCGGCTCGCACCCCACCGCGGCGGCGGCCGCTGCGGGCGCCGCCGCGACGGTGATGGACTGATCGGCCTGCACGATCGGGAGGTCGAGATGCGGTTCGACGAGGCCGATCATCGTGTACGTACTGGAGGCCCCCGCCGCGACCTCGGGTGCCTCCAGCACCGCCCGGCCCACGGACTCGGGCAGGTAGACCGTGGTGAACACGAACGGCACCACGTCGTACAGGCGACGGAACGACACCGTGTAGAGCAGGTCGGTGTCGAGCCGTAACCTGCTGGCCGCCTCGATGTCGACCTGACGCCGCAGCGGCGTGACGATCTCCATCATCGTGTCCGTCGACAGGTTCATCAGGTCTTCGATCGAACCGAGCTGGCGCAAATACCGTCCGGTGGACTCACGGGCGAAGGTGCCACGTCCGGGTACCCGGTACACGATGCCGTCGGCCACCAGGTCCTGGAACGCCCGTCGCACCGTCTGCCTGCTGACGCCGTGCTGTTCGGTGAGCTCGGCCTCCGTCGGCAGTCGGATACCCTCGCGGTACACACCCGCTTCGATGTCCTCCCTCAGGCGGCGCGACAACCGCGCATAGGACGGTTCCGTCACCGCTGCTCCCTTCGACGTCGTCGGACGGCGGGCGGTCCGTCCATGGCACGACCAGCCTAGCCTCGCGCTTTCGTACTGATTGAGCGGGTGGCCGTGTCGAACACGAAGAATGGTGCCCTGAACTGGGATAATTCGACTTGCGAAGGTTGAATCAGTCCGAGTCCGAAAGGCACCATTCCGGTGAGCAAGTCTACGTCCCCCTACCCACACGTGTCCGCATCGGCCACCGGAACCAGCCTCGTGTCGTATGCCGGCGCGATCCTGCTGCTGCGCACCGCGGAGAAAACCGGCCTCACCACGGCATTGACGACCGAACTCGGCCCGTTCCGCAAACCGTTGGCTCGCCACGATCCCGGCAAGATCCTCCTCGACCTCGCGGTCTCCCTCGCACTCGGCGGAGACTGCCTCGCCGACATCAACCAACTACGTGCCCAGCCCGAACTGTTCGGTGCGGTGGCGTCCGATCCGACCGTCTCCCGCCTGATCGGTGTGTTGGCCTCCGACGCCGATACCGCTCTCGCTGCCATCGGACGGGCCCGCGCCACCGCCCGCGCCCACGCCTGGACCGCCGCCGGCTCCGCAGCACCGGATCACACCATCGACGAACAAAAACCACTGGTCATCGACATCGATGCCACCCTCGTCACCGCCCACTCCGACAAAGAACACGCTGCCCCGAACTTCAAACGCGGCTACGGGTTTCATCCATTGTGCGCGTTCATCGACCACGGTGAGTACGGCACCGGTGAACCGGTGGCGGTGCTGCTGCGCCCCGGTAACGCCGGGTCGAATACCGCCACCGATCACATCACCGTCGTACAGGACGCCCTGGCGCAGTTACCGTTCGATCCGGGATATCGGGTCGGGAAGAAGGTACTGGTCCGGATCGACGGTGCCGGCGGCACCCACTCCTTGATCGAGTACCTGACCAAACGCAGGCTCTCGTATTCGGTCGGATTCGGGTTGACCGACACGATGACCGCCGCCCTCGATCTGGTCCCCGAACAGGCATGGACTCCGGCCTACGACCCGGACGGGCAGGTTCGTGACGGCGCCTGGGTCACCGAGATCACCGGACTGCTCGACCTGTCCACGTGGCCGAACGGCATGCGCGTGATCGTCAGGAAGGAACGCCCGCATCCGGGTGCGCAGTTGCGGTTCACCGACCGGGACGGCCTGCGCCTGACCGCGTTCGCAACCAACACCCGCCGTGGGCAACTCCCCGATCTGGAGCTGCGGCACCGGCGTCGGGCTCGGTGCGAGGACCGGATCCGGGCAGCGAAAGTCACCGGTCTGCAGAATCTTCCGCTGCACGGCTACGACCAGAACCGGATCTGGCTGGCGCTGGTGCAACTCGCATGCGAGCTGACCGCGTGGATGCAAATGCTCGCGTTCACCGACGTGATGACTGCACGCAGGTAGGAACCGAAACGGCTACGGCTGCGGGTGCTGTCGATCGCCGGGAAGATCGCCCGGCATGCCCGCCGTGTTCGACTGCGGCTGGCCGCGACGGCTCCGGGTGTCGATGTTCTCGTGGCCGGCTTGAACAGGCTCACCGCGCTACCTGCGCCTGCGTGACCTGCACGTATCTTCATTTATCGAGACGAAAGGGCACTCAGCTCGGGGCCGTGGACCCCGGCGTCACCCGACCGTGTCGGGTAGTCGATCGTGGCCGCACACCGGATCCGCAGGCTTCCACACCCAATCTGAACTGCTCAGGCCGGCGCGTCACCCGCACGAAAGATCGAGGCTAGTGGTGGACGAGGTCAGAGACCGCCGCGGGCCACCAGCTGGGATGCGATGACGTTGCGCTGGATCTCGTTGGTGCCCTCGCCGACGATCATCAGGGGCGCGTCCCGGAAGTACCGTTCCACGTCGTACTCCGTGGAGTAGCCGTAGCCGCCGTGGATGCGGACGGCATTGAGCGCGATGTCCATGGCGACCTCGGAGGCGTACAGCTTCGCCATCCCTGCCTCCATGTCACACCGGTCACCGGCGTCGTACTTCTCGGCCGCGAACCGGGTCAGCTGCCGCGCCGCCGTCAGCTTCGTGGCCATGTCCGCCAGGTAGTTCCCGATCGACTGGTGCTTCCAGATCGGCTGTCCGAAGCTCTCACGCTGCTGCGCGTACGCGAGGGAGTCCTCCAGCGCCGCCGCCGCGACACCGAGCGCACGGGAAGCCACCTGGATCCGGCCGGTCTCCAACCCCTTCATCATCTGCCCGAATCCTCGGCCAGCTTCGCCGCCGAGGATCGCGGTCGCGGGAATGCGGTAGTTGTCGAACGACAACTCGCAGCTCTCCACGCCCTTGTAGCCGAGCTTGGGGAGGTCTCGTGAGACGGTGAGTCCCGGTCCGTGCTCCACCAGCACCACCGAGATGCCCTTGTGTCGTGGCGTCGCCGACGGGTCCGTCTTGCACAGCAGCGCGATCAGGCCCGCCCGCCGGGCGTTGGTGATCCACGTTTTCGCTCCGTTGATCACCAGATCGTCGCCGTCGGTCTTCGCGGTGGTGGTCATGGCCTGCAGGTCGGAACCCCCGCCCGGTTCCGTGAGCGCCATCGTCGCCCGGATCTCCCCGGTTGCGAGCTTCGGCAGGTACCGCTGCTTCTGTTCCTCGGTGCCGAACAGTCCGACCAGTTTGGCGACGACGGTGTGCCCGCCCATTGCGCCGGACAGCGACATCCATCCGCGGGCGAGTTCCTCGGTCACCTGGACGTAGCAGGGCATCGAGACCGGTGTTCCACCGTATTCCTCCGGCACCGCCAGTCCGTAGATCCCGATCTGCTTCATCTGTTCGATCCACTTCTCGGGATAGTCGTTGGCGTGCTCGACTTCCTGCACCGATGGTTTGACCTCCCGATCGATGAACTCGCGCACTGTCTTGACCAGGAAGGCCTCTTCGTCGTTCAGGTGGTAACTCACGTGGGTGTCCTCACTGCAGCGGAGCTCGACGAGCCGAAAGAGAGCATTTGTACGGCCATTATCTTGATTTGTTATTTGTGCGTCAACCGACGAGAGTCGGCACTGTCACGTTGTTGAACGCTGCAAACTGGGAGCTGGGAGAATGTGGCGTGACCACCCCGATGCCGTCGTACAAAGGCCACCGCTACCCGGTCGAGATCATCAACCACTGCGTGTGGTTGTACTTCCGCTTCCCGCTCAGCTTCCGTGAGGTCGAGGAGATGATGCTCGAACGCGGTGTCCTGGTCAGCTACGAGACCATCCGGCGGTGGTGCGCCAAGTTCGGGCAGGCCTACGCCAACCAGCTGCGCCGACGGCGGGCGCGGACCGGTGACAAATGGCATCTCGACGAGGTTTTCATCCGCATCAACGGCACCCAGCACTACCTGTGGCGCGCGGTCGACCAGGACGGCAACGTCTTCGACGTGCTGGTCCAGTCCCGCCGAAACACCCAGGCAGCCAAGAAATTCTTCCGCAAGCTGCTCAAGGGCCTGCGATACGTGCCGCGGGTGCTGGTCACCGACAAGCTCGCCAGCTACCAGGTGGCGCACCGCGAGATGCTGGCCTCGGTCGAGCATCGCCGATCGAAGTATGTGAACAATCGAGCCGAGAACTCGCATCAACCCACCAGGCAGCGGGAACATGCGATGAAGCGCTTCACATCGCCCGGGCACGCGCAACGATTCCTGTCCGCTTTCTCGGGCATCTCACCGCATTTCCGGCCCAACCGGCACAGACTCTCGGCGCCCGAATGGCGTACCGAGATGGCCGACCGCTTCGCGGTCTGGCAGGAAGTCACCGCGACCGATGCCGCCGCCTGAAAGTGAACGGCCCGGCGGTGCCCTGTAGCAGCCTTTCTTAAATAGGCGGCGCTGCTGGACTTTTCGAATAACGTGACAGTGCCGCAGGAAGTGGACAAGCGCCCGACCGGGATGGGTCAGAGCGTGTAGCCGAGGAGGTGGGTGAGGGCGATGAGGACGGCGAACCAGATAAGGGTTCCGCCCAGCGCGGCGAAGTCTGTGTACATGAGTGACCCCGACCCTACACTAATTGAACAATCAACTATATTCTTGCTGCTCACGCTCCTGTCGCGAACAACAACGAAGGTGCGCCACACGATGTCAGGATCGACAACCACCCGGGCACCGATCACCCGAGAACAGTGCGGATGCGGCACTCCACCGGCCCCGGCCGACCCAGCAGGGACGACTCGGCAAACGCAATGGCCGCCGCGCGCCCATGAGCTCGCACAGCCCCGGCGGAGACATCACATGCCGCGATCACTCGGTTCGGCCGGTAGCCAGCCCCCAGACCCAGGGGTGGCAACGACAATCGTCCCCCGCTGCCTGCACGAGTGGGGACGATCCGTGCCGTGACACCGGGGCGACATCACGGCACCCGCAGACTATCGCGCGTCGCGATCGGCACCACCGCACAGGCCGGAGGCTACCCAGTGCACAACCCCATCGACGATGATGGGTGCCGTGCGCACATTGGTGACACTGCTCGCGCTGACAGCCCTGGGAACGGCGGGCCTGCTCAGCGGCACCGCGCTGGTCTCCGACCCCACCGGCACCACCCTCGGCCTCGATGTCGACATGCTCCCGAGCTGGCACAGCTGGGACTACCGACTGCCCGGGGCATTCGTCCTGCTCGCCTTGGGGATCGCTCCGCTGCTGTGTACGGCCGCGCTGCTGTTGAACGCTCCCGGCGCAGGGTTCGGCGCTCGGATGATCGGAGTCGTCACGATCGCCTGGGTGCTGTTCCAGATCGTCGTCCTCGACATCGACGCTCCCCGCGTCCAGACCGCGCTCGGCCTGGTGGGCATCGTCCTGATCCTCGGCACGACCACTGCGACACCACGTCGCCCACAGTGCTGATCACTGAAACCTGCTGGGGCGCAAACGAATCAGCATCCCCGGTTCCGCATCATCTTCTGAGTGGGATGCCGGCAGGTCACGCCAACGCCCGATCCAACCGTTGGTTGTAGCGATTCGAGTGGAGGTGGCCGGCCCCCTCATTCCGCTGGCGAGGCCACTCGACAGCCTCCACGAGAACGAAGGTGTCTACTGCTCGACGAGACCGCCGCCGACGACGTCGATTGCGAAGGAACTGTCCGCAGCTGGGCCGGTCTCCTACTGTCGAACTGCCGCGTTCGCCGGCAGCAGGAAAAGCATGATGAGCGAGCATCCCTTCATCGGATGGAAAGCTATCTACGCCGGGAGAAGCTCGACGCCGACGTCGGCGCCCTCGAGCGGCTCGAAGAAGCGATTGGGAAGGCAAGAGCGTGTTGGTCAGCCTCGACGAGACCACCCGCATCCTGGTCGAACCGTCCATCCCCATCATCATCCGCGCTGTCCGCACGACCACCATGGACCCGCTCGGGTGACACGCGTACGTCACGCGCCCAGAAGGGGACCCGAACACCCAGCGCTGCATTGCTCAGCACGATCGCGTCACGGCGTCACCGTTCAGCTACGGGCACGTCGACCGTGCGCCATATCGCCGCGGAGCTACAGCTCGACCCCGGATGGGTGGCGGCCGCACGTGGCAGGGGATGCGTATGCGGCCGCCGGTAACGCTTACCCCTATTCACCGGTGGTGACATTTCCCTTTTCGATGCCGTATCGCCAGCGAGGCACTCAATGCTTGCAGTAGTTGCGATGCATGCACTGCGTGCACGCACATCTCAGGGAGGACTCCAAGGAGGCCGGCCACGCGGTCAAGCCGGCCGGCTACCCCGCCGCCGACGGCCGTGCCTACGCCGTCCGCACCCGTATGTGGAGGTCGAGCGAGACGCAGAGTCCGCCACCTCGCACCGATGATCGTCAGCTCGCCGGTTCGACCGAACGCGGGCGTGCCCACCATGCCGCACCGCAGGTGGGCACGGCGCGAGGTTGCCCAAGGCCACGGAGAAGGTGGCCGCTGAATCCGCGTTGATGCTGCCGGCTGCGAGCACTGTGGTCATCGGAGTCCGAGGGACGCCCTGTCACAATGGATCCGACATCCCCGCCGTACCCCGTGCGGCGGGGATGCCTGCATGGAGGCGATCACCCTTAGGTGAGGCACCCCAGCGAGGATCCCCTGCCCACCCGCGAAACGGCAGTGCACGCCATGCTTGCAATGCACTCAATGCACGCAATGCGTGGGATGCATGCCAAGCGTGCATCTCCCCTCCCCTGCCGATAGGCGCTCTATCGGGTGGCTTGGGACGTGACAGCCGACCGCGGCACTCGTCGTTGCCAGCTCGGCGACGACCACCTCCGAACCGTAGACGGCCTTCTCAGCATGATCTTGATGGGTAATCGGGGTATCCATGATCCATCGCAGCGATTTCTCAAGTGTTGTGTCAGACCCCTGACTTATGTTCGTTATGACCGAATGCGGAAATGAGGGATGATGGCCGTATTGACCAGCAACTTCGACACAGCGCTGCGGCGTATCCAGCCCTCGGAGGCGGACCGCAACAATGCCCCGAAAGCACACGAGGACGTGCGAGGCGTTCTCACCAGTGCCGAGTCGCTCAAGGAGTGGGGCCTGTCACCCATTCTCATTGGATCCTACAAGCGACGGGTTGCGATCCAGCGCGTCTATGACGTCGATGTGTTCTGCAGGATGGACGACATTTCCGTAGATGTCGAGCCTTCTGAGGTCCTCGATCGCTTCTTCACTGTGCTCGATGATCGCTACGGGACCGACGGTGCCGGGAAGCGGCGGGTCAGACGGCAAGCCCGTTCCCTGCAGGTGGCTTTCCCGGAGTTCGACGGCCTCTACGTCGATGCAGTCCCCGCACGGAAGCGGGGGGATGGCACCTGGGAGATACCGGAGCGGAACGAGCAGGACTGGCAGCAAACCAACCCCGATGAACTCACCAGCCTCACCAACGCCATGAACGAGCAGCTCACCGAACTCTACGTCCCTACCGTGAAGTTGCTGCGGCAAACCCGTCGGACGATCTTGAAAAGCCGTCCCGGCGGATTATTCGTGGAGATGGCGTTCTACGATGCGTGCCTGCGGGGCGTCGTGGACTCGACCAACCAGACACTCTGTTACGTCACGGGATTGGAAGCCCTCGCCCAGTATCTCTCCGACAAGGTGAGCTGGGGCGCTGCTCTACCCGATCCGACTTTGCCCGGCCAGACTCTCACGTTTCGCGCTACGGATCTGCAGTGGGAGGAGGCGAGCGAGAAGTTCGCCGCAGCAGCGGAGAAGGCTCGGGCAGCTTACGACGGTGAGGATCGTTGTGAGGCCGCGGTGAAGTTCCGGTCGTTGCTAGGCGGTAACGATGACTACGACTACGTCTTCCCACTGCCGGCGGACTGCAATGACGACGGCTCGAAGAAGGCGACCGCATCTCTCATCGCTCCCGGCGAACGGCGCATCCCTGCGGGAGACCGTCGGTTCGGATGAGCGACTGGGATCTGGTGCGCATGAGCGTCTGCGCTGACTTCATCGATCGATTGGAGCAACGTGGGTTCAGCGGAACCTCCAAAGGTCAGGGGGCAGTCTTGCATGGTTCTGTCTCTGTGATGGACGTCCTGCACCCGGTGCGCATTGAGGTTGGTCGAAGTTTTCCCTTCTACCCTCCCCGGGTCGTTCCCGAGGGCTCGGTCCCCCGTTCCTGGCATCGTGAACGTGACGGGTCGATGTGCCTGTATGCAGAAGGGGACCGTGATGGACTGCCCTGGCTCGATGTGGATGATTTCCTGAATCTGGTGAATCGCTGGTTCGAACAGACCCTGACCGGATGGACGGAGGACAGCCCCGACCTGGACCTAGAGCGATATTTCGACTCCGTCGACGATCACCGACTCGTCGTTTACAGTGACCTTAGTCCGCTCGTAGGCAGCTACATCCGGCTGAGGGTCAGACCGCACATCGTCGAAGTGCTTGGACCAGGCAGCGTCCCATACAGGCAAAAACACAGGAACCGCCTTTTTGGGTTCGTGTTGGATCTCGGTGAACCGGCGAAGCCGCCTTCGACGTGGGAACACATCACCGAGCTCGTTGCCGAAGACGTGATCCGCGGCGTCGAACGGGCCATACGAGAGCGGCGTATTAGCATGTTGCTGCTTCGATACGCCCGGAACGGCACGCCAGCGGTGTTGGCCGTGCAAACCACCATGACGCGGACAGGGATACTGCTGCGTTCCTATCCCAGTGCCTCCACGGCCCAGGGCGCACTCCGACTTCGTGCCGGTCGCACTGCTGAAGTACTTACAGGGAAGAGTGCCTGTGTCATCGGAGCCGGAGCACTCGGTTCCTTCATCTGCGACCTGCTGGTCCGAGCAGGTGTCGGCCACCTCACCATCCGCGATGCGGATATCGTCCGACCGGGCAATCTCATTCGCCACCTCGTCGGAGGTGAGCATATCGGCCTCAACAAGGCGACTGCCGTCCGAGGAACTCTTCAGCAGCGTCCCTATTGTGGAACCACCATCTCCGCCATCCCGGAACCTTTTACCGAGCCCGATGACGTACCAGGACTGTTCGCACAGTTCGACCTCGTCATCGATGCCACCGCCGACGCGAGCGTGACCGAGATGCTTACCGCCGGTGCACGGGCGCTCACATCTCGCTTTCTATCTGCATGCCTGCAAGATGACGGCCTAGTAGTGCGGGTGGACGTAATCCCGCCCCTGCGCGGGAAAGCCTTACCCGACGTGTCCGAGCAGAGGCAGTCGGCTGCCACAGAATCTGTCTACGAGGGCGGGTGTGGCAGCCCTGTGTCCCAAACCCCAACGTTCGCCGTTACTCAGGCAGCAGCTCTCACAGTTCGTCACGCAATCGGGTTGCTGACCGGAAGCCCCGTGCATCCGGCTGGCGAAGCCCACAGCTATCACGGACATCCCGGTGACTAGTCGCCATCGGACCGTAAAACGTGCGCAGCAGGTCACCATCACACAGGCTGCGCTGGCATCAGCCGAGAAAGCTGCATGGGCCTCGCTTCCCTTCGAAACCGGCGGCATCCTTATAGGCTGGCGACACGACGCCACCGTCCATATCGTCGACATAGTCGAGGTAGCGGACGGCCGAGCCGAGTCCCACACCTACCAACGCATCCACAGCGCCGCGCAGAAACATCTCGACGCCTACCTGGCCGAGCACGATGATCCGCATCTCGGCTATATCGGCGAGTGGCACACCCATCCGCGGCCCCAACCACCGAGCTTGCTCGACCTCGCAAGCCTACGCAGCGTGGCCCAACAACTCACCTCTCCGATCGCACTGTTGGTCGTCGCCGTTGACCCCGATAGATTGGGCACCACTGCACACGTTCGTATCGGCGGACGCGCCAGATTTAGTCGGATCACAATCACCGCCGCGTCCCTCGACGTTTTGCCGTAGAACCGTACCGCTGATCATCGTGACAAGGACTGTTATGACCAACAGGTTCGACCTTCAGAAGGCTTATCTTCGCAAGCAGGAAGAGCTCCTTGCGAAACTGAATCTTCCCTCAGGATTCTTCGACCATCCGACCGCCAAAGGGGATGCCGTCGAGGCGAACTGGTGCGCAATGCTCCAGGAATTCCTACCTCGACGCTATGGTGTCGGCCCCATATTTGCTGTGGACTGCCACGGTCAGCAAAGCGAGCAGATCGACCTTGCTGTTTACGACTGTCAATATGCGCCCCTTTTTTTCTCTTCACCCACCGGCGTTCTGGTAGTGCCAGCGGAGAGCATTTATGCAGTTTTTGAGGTCAAGCCCCGAATCGACAAAGACTACGTCTACTACGCCGGAAAGAAAGCGGCGAGCGTACGTGCCCTGCACCGTACTTCTGCCGAGATCCGGCATGCCGGCGGTACCTATGCACCCCAGGACCCCGACTCGAAACCGATCCTCGGCGGGATTCTTGCTGCGACGTCGTCTTGGGTCGATCTCGAAGGCAAGGCGGCGACGAAGGCCCTCAGCAATGCCCCGGACGGGCGTCACCTCGACATCGGTATCGCTCTTGACGCTTTGGCCTTTGACCGCGATGTCACCAGCGGCGATCTCTCTTACAGTCCGGCGGACACTCAGCTGATCTGGTTCGCTCTGCATTTGTTCAAGAAGCTGCAAAGCCTCGGGACGGCACTTGCCATTGCTCTTGACGATTACGAGCGAGCTCTCTACTGACCCGGTATTCCTTCCGTCCTCCCTGGCTCACTGATCAGCACCGGATACGGGCTGCTCGACATCGGCGCCAGCGGTTCGTGGGCGGCGACGGTGAACCCCGAGGCCTTGTCGTCGGCAGTGGTCCGCATCCCGCTGTCAGGGCTGGCAGACCGTGGCCATCCGATCGAACCGCCGGGTGTCCTGCGAGCCACGATCCATACGCACGAATGGCTCATACCCGCTTCCAACTTCTCAGTTAATAGTCGGGATACCCCACTGCTAAGAAGTGCGGAGAGACTGAGCAGCGAGTAGCCACAACCTGTGTCTTGTCTGGCCTGGAAATTAGTAGATGGGGCACCGTGGAGTTCGAATCCAGCCATGCTGCAAGGTTTGAGTCAAGCATCCGGCCTAACCGGAGACATGCTTCGTACCCCTGTTGCGCACTGAGGCGACGCTGCTGGCCGCTTAACGGAAATCCGTTGATTAACGGTTCGTGATGAGCGGCCCGATTCCTCAAGTCGTTAACGGTCTTGACTACGCTATGCATCCATTCTCGGCGGTACTTTACTCCCGCAGCTTTCGCCTCGGCTCGAGCTCCTTTGAATCCGCCGCGCAAGACCATCCACAATGCGTCGTAATCAGCCTTCTCATCCCGTGGCCCGCGTCCGACTGGTCCCCCTTCATCCAGAAGATTGGTCCAGAACCCGAACATACAGTTGGCAACGAGCCGACCAGGGAGCGAGGCATCGCTCTTATCTTTTCGTTTCCCCTTAGGAATGCGGTCCCATGCTGTTGCCAGCTGTCCCATCGTCCTCTGGTCGAACGTGGGACCGCTCTCGTACCATCGAGGACCCCACTTCTTGACAAGTTGAGCATCCATTGCGTTGCGCATAGATACTTCAAGTATGGCAATGTCAGAGAGGATCGCCATGGATAGATCCCGGTTCCAAACGTAGAGCTTCCGAGCCATATGTGGATCGCCCGCTGCTGCATTCAGGTACGTCTGCATACGCCCAGGTGAGAGCGCCGAATCCAGTATCGGGTCTAATGGCAGCGTGTTCCCCACGCAGCAATACGCGCTGTGCATCGCTCTACCCTAAGGTCTTTAGCGTTGAAGATTGGACAACAGCATCCCTAGTCCCGTACTCTTGCAGATGCACTCCCCGGCACTGCGCCCCTCTTGGTCTAAACCATGATGCCGCCGGGGTTTTTTTCTGTGTTTATTGCCGGATTCTGTAGCCCCTTCAGCACCCTCATCAAGTCGTCAAGCAGCGCATCGGCGCGTTGTTCGATCTCGTCGAAGGCGTCGTCAAGGCCGCTGAGGCTCTCGTGGTTGCGTAGGCGGGCCGCGGTACCACGTTCGTAATAAGACGGGTCAAGCTCAAGTTCCGGCTCAACGCAGGCTTCGGTCTCTTCCCCCTGCGTGATGGGTAGTGTCTTCCGTATCGGGGCACGGCCGGACAGGTGCACTCGCACCAGCATCGACACCGACTGTGAGGTCATCGATTGCGCGTGCGGGAGGTGCCCCCAGCGGTCGATCGGACACAGCAACGGTTGCCGGGTGTCGACCGTCGCGTAATTCCCCAGGGGTTTCCGTCATGGAATTCCCCATGTCCGGGTGTGCTGAGTCGAGGGTAGCCGGGCCGGTGCCCGGGTTGGTTCAGTTCGCGGCCGCGGTGCGGTTTCCGGGGCGTTTGCGTGGCCGGTAGGACGGGCCGTCCATCAGGATCTGGTGGCTGGTGTTGATCAACCGATCGAGCAGGGACTCGGCCACGACCGGATTCGGGAACAGCGGATACCAGTCCTTCGGGGCCCTGTTGCTCGTCAGAACCAACGGCTTGCCGGCGATCGCCCGATCGGACACCAGATCGTAGAGATCATCGGACTGGGTGGTGGTGTGCTCGCGCATCCCGAAGTCGTCGATGATCAACACCAGCGGCCGGGTGTACTCGCGCATCCGTTGACCGATGGTGCGGTCGGCGTGTCCACCGGCCAGATCGGCGAGCATCCGGGAACACTTGACGAACCGAACGTCCCCACCGCGTCGGGCCACATGATGCCCTAGTGCTTGTGCCACATGTGTTTTGCCGACGCCGACGGGTCCGTAGAGGATCACCGACTCGCCCGCGTCGAGCCACCGCAGGGCCGCGAGGTCCCGCAGCATCGCGGCCGGGAGCTTCGGGTTGGCGGTGAAGTCGAAGTCCTCGAAGGTCGCTTGCTGCTCGAACTTGGCCCGGCGCACCCGCCGGGCCAAGGCAGCGGTTTCGCGGCGGGCGATCTCGTCCTCGCAGAGCACCTGCAGGAACTCGAGGTGCCCGAGTTGCCCGTCGCGGGTTTGCGCCAGGCGCGCGTCGAGGGTGTCGAGCATGCCGGTCAGCTTCAAGGTTTTCAACGCAGCCCGCAGGCTGGGATCATGGATGGTCATGGCAGGTGTCCTCACAGCATCTAGTGAAAGTATTTGCAGTTCAATCTTTCTGGCGAGGTGAACGGATCAGGCGGATCGTTCGGTGTCGAATGCGGCTGGCCCGCGCAACAACGCTGGTGCAGTGATCCCGGCGTCGGCCTCGGCGCGGTCGTCGTGTTCGGTGCCGGCGACGAGGATGCCCTTGACGGTGCGATAACGCGGATCACCGATCTCGAGAGCGCGGGCGCAGGCCGCATCGATGCGGGCGTCGTCATAGCCCGACCGCAGCCGGATGATGCCCTGGATCGACCGCAGTCGATGGATCGCGTTGACCTGGGACAACTCGTCGACGATCGCGACCGCGCCGGGCCCGATCTGCTCGGCCTGGACCCGGCACCACACCACCGTCTGCAACGTGAACGCGGTCTTCTCCGGCGGATAATGCTCGGGATTGGTCGCTCTCCCGGACAGGCGGCGCACATGGGTGGCCACGACCTGCTCGTCGTGGAAGATCTGCACCACATCCCCCGCGGTGCGCACCA
Source organism: Rhodococcus rhodochrous (assembly GCF_014854695.1). NCBI lineage: Bacteria > Bacillati > Actinomycetota > Actinomycetes > Mycobacteriales > Nocardiaceae > Rhodococcus > Rhodococcus rhodochrous. Next base: position 56,885 of record NZ_CP027558.1, read on the forward strand.
GCAATCGTCGGCCGATCAGCTGCCACGGCGCCGAATACAACGCCTTGCCGGCCTTGACGTGACAGTCCGGGGCCAGCTTGCCGGTGGAATAGACCACCGGCTCGAACCTCCTGGGCGGCAACGGCGTCAGGGTGTGCTTTTCGACGGCATCGAACACCACCGCCGGGTGCGCACCACCGAGACCGCGATGCTGGTGCCGGCCGTAGACGTCGGTGCACCATGCCAGTGCGGCGTCCTGCATCTGCGTCAGCGAGGTGAACTCGCGGCCTCGGAAGAACGAGTCCCGGATATAGGGCATCGGGCGTTCGATGCGTGGTTTGTCCTTGGGTTTGCCGGCCCTGGCCGGATCGATGAGCACCTGATAGAAGTCGGCGAGTTCGGCATAGGCCCGGTTGATCTGCGGATCGTAGAGATCGGGACGGTCCACCCCGGTTTTGAGGTTGTCGCACACCATCCGCGCCGGGACGCCACCGAAGAACTCGAACGCGGCCACATGCGAGGCGCACCATGAGGTTTGATCCATCCGCAGCAACGGTTGGACGAACAGCATCCGTGAACACGCCAGAATCACCGCGAACGCCCATACCGCCACCCGCCGATCCGTCGCCGGATCGCGCCACATCCCCAGCTTGCCGTAGTCGACCTGACCCTCGTCGCCCGGCGGGACCGGGCCGCGAGGAAACGTGGCCTTCGACGCCGCGACACGATCGGCGAATCGTGTTGCGATATACCGCCGCACGGTCGATTCCGAAACGGGAACACCGCGATCGTCGCGCAGGCGTTGAGCGATCGTCGCCACGGTCACCGACTCGTCGAGTTGGCCCTCGATCCAGGTGTGGTGGGCGGCGATCGCCGGCCAGGTCACCGCCCGCGCCGTCGGGTCCACCACTTCCGGGAACCAGGACGTGATCAACTCGCGCCACAGGTTCTCGTCGAACTTCCCGCCGTCGCCCGGGCTCAACCCCGCCGCCAGCGCCGGCGCCAAGTACTTGCGGATGGTTTTGCGGTCGAGTCCCAGGGCTGTCGAGATCTGCACCTGGGAGCGGCCGGCATGCCAATGCCGGAACAACTCCATCAGATCGGTCATGGTCCACGTTCTCCTTGCCACCGTCGGGCCCCTTCCCAGGCCCTCGGTGGACCTTGGGAAGAAGCGAACCTGCAGCAGCACCCACACCCCGGCCGACACGCCCCAAAGGTGGGGAATTACGTGACGGCCGGGTGAGGAATTACGTGACGGGTCGACCCCTCAACCTGGGGAATTACATGACCGCTGACAGCCGGGCCTGTTCCGCGTCGAGTGGACCCGTGATGATCTCGGTGGGGTCGGTGAGGTGATGGCGCAGCAAGTGCGTGCCGGGGAACTGGTCGAGGAACGCCTGGATCTCCGCCCACCGCTGATAGATCGTGGCGGCCGGGTTGTCCCCGCTCTCGGGATCCGGTGCAAGGCGGAAGCGTTCGCCGGCCCGGGTCGTGATCACCAAAGTGTCGCCGTTGAGGCGGATATCGCGGCGGCGCAGCCGGGTGATGTCGCTGAAGTTCATGCCGGTGCCGGCGAGAACCAGCACCAGGGCGTCGCGGCGGCCGAACAGTCCGCTCGGCCACCCGGTGGTGGGTAGCTCGCCCGCCCGCCGCAGCAGAAGCCGAGACAGCCGATCGAAGCGTTCGGCGCGGGCGGTGTCGAGGTGCCGCCGCACCGTCTCGGTCCGCCCCGGCGGCGGGTAGCCGTGGCGGGTGTGGACGGCGTTGATCGCCGACAGGCGGCGCCGCTGCGTCGCGACCGCGGCGGGGTGCTCGTGCAGGAACAGCGCGAGGGTCTCCGGGGTGGCAGGGATGGGCCGGTGGTCGGCGGCGGCGCACCAGTCGGCGAACAGCGCCCAGTCGTGCCGGTAGCGGGCCGGGATGCGCAGGCCGAGGTCGGCATCGTGAACCTCGTTGCGGCGGATGCCTTCTCGTGCGGTGCTGGTCATCGCGGTCACAACCCGAGATTCGTGACAGCGTTCCCGATGAGCGGGGCGTGTTCGCGGGCGTAGGCCTCCAGCATGGCGGGGGTGCTGTGCCCGGTCTGGCGCATGATCGTGTGCGCGGACGCGCCGTTGCGGAAGGCCTGGGTGACGAACCCGGCCCGCAGCGAATGCCCACCGAGCTGTGCGACGATCTCCGGGTCGTAGCCGGCCCGGGTGGCGCGGCGACGGATGGCCTTGTGCACCGCCACCCCCGACAGGGCGGTGTCCGAGAGATTGCCGTTCTTCCGGATCGATCGCAGCCACGGTGATGACGGGACCATGCGCGGCCGCACACCGCGGCACACATGCGCTTCGAACGGCTCGGCGGTGCGGAGCAGGCGGATGACGGCGGGGCGGCCTCCAGCGTCGGAGGCGGAGACGATCTGCGCCCACCGCATCCACGCACACGGCGGGCAACTGGTGTGGTTGTGTATGAACGGCAGCACCCGCACCGTGCCTCGTCCTTCCTGATCGGTCTTCGATTTCCGGAGGCGGATGTGCAAACCGTCGAGCCGGTGCAGGGACACGTCGTTGCAGGTGAGCGCGACGAGTTCGCTGCGGCGGAACGCTCCCGCGAAGCCGAGCAGCAGGATCGCACTGTCGCGGCGTTCGAGGACCTCGTCGGCCCAGCCGGTGCTGTCCGCTCGCATCTTGTCGACGATGGTGAGGATGTCGGCGGTGAACAGCGGCGCTCGCGGACTGCGGGGCCGCTCCCCTGCCGCGGAGTAGTCGCGGCGGATCCCGGACAGGGTCGTGGTGACCAGCTCATCCGTCCCGGGGGCGGGATGGCCGGCGCGGCGATGGTGGAAGCCGATCCCGGCGACCCAGCGGGCCAGCGTGGCCGGGGAGTAGGCCCGCTCCCCGCCTCCGTCACCGTCGCGGCGGCATCGAGGAGGTAGGCGGCGACGGTGAGCGGATGCGCCGGCAACGCCGCATGCCCTTCCTGCCGGCGCCAAGCGGTGAAGCGGGCCCAATCGGCGGCGTAGTTGCGCCGCGTCGACTCGGACCGTGACCGCGAGACGGTCCCTGCCACCTTCGTGAGGGCCTCGGCTGACAGGGCCGGGACGGACGGCACGGCAGGGTCCCCGGAAGTCGGTACAGGCGGCGAAGAGTCGTCCGGGCGAAAGCCGACACGGGTCCGTGCTCGACGGCAATGAGCGGCGTATGTGTCGGCTCGAACGGCGCCCGCCCTGACGCCTCTGGTGAATCCTCAGGGTGGGCTTTTCTCGCCGTAACTCATCGGCCCATCGGTGAGTAACGCCATGACAGGAAGATCTCAGAGGCACCGGTGTTCGGGGTGGTGACGTGGACCGAGCCGCCGAAAGCCCGCGTAGTCTTCCGTTCGTAAGTCGCCGGCATCCTGCGCGAACAACCAGAAGTGAGCTTGGGATCTGTGTTCGCCCGTCCGATTCAGTGCGGTTCGGTGAAGAATTTGTCGCCGCGGTCGTCGTCGGTCCCGCGGAGGTCGGGAGGAGGTAGCAAGGTATCGGCGAAGCGGTACGAACAGCCGATGTCGTCGACCGATGCGATGCCCCAGTTGTCGCGGAACCACGCCACGCAGGTCGTGGCGATCAGGTCCAGATCGCGGCTGAAGAAATAGCCGTCGGTGCAGTCGTCGAAGTGGTTGTCGAAATACCAGCGATCGAGCACGACGCCGGCGGTCGAGTAGTCGGCGAGCAACAGGTGTCCGAGCTCGACGGTCGAGCGGCGCAACAACATCACGTCGTTGTCGAGTACCTGGATCTGCGCGCACACCACCTGCTCGTCCTCACCCCCGTCGCTGTAGTCGCGTGGTCCGAGGTCGAGAACGAAACCCACCGGCTTGTCCGTCATTGACTCGACCAGCCAGCCGGCCATTTCGGACCAGTGCTCCTCGAGGTGCTGCGGTTCCGGCCCGACGGACCAGGTGTGGCCACAGTGCCGGCACCGGTAATCCGGCAGCGCACCGTCGTCGCCAGGGGTGCATCCGGCTGCGATCGTGCCCGGAGGCGGCGGCGTGGGCGGCATCCCCCACATCAACCGAAGCGCCTGATGACGGCTGCATTCCGGACACGGTGGGCGCTGGACGAACAGGATGTCCATCACGGTCGGCCCGTACGGCTCGTGCAGCTGCGCATGGCACCGAGCGCAGACCCGCACCGCCAGACCCGGCCGCGGGAACATTCCCATATCTGCGGCATCCTCGTCGTTGCAGAGGTGCACCTCGAGAACACTCGGTGACTCGTGCCCTGAGACTGCGGCAGAAGGGCCGGTATCGCAGCACAGGCACTGCGCGGCTCCGACGATGTCCACACCCGTGTCATCGTGCTGGAGGCGGGTAGCGGCGCAGCCGGTGGTGTCACGAAGCTGCCACGGCGTCGGTTCGCTGCGTTCGGCATCGTAAGCAGCCATCCACCGTTGTGCATAGTCCGGATCGAGGGTGGCCGGTGCGGTCGGCATCGGCTCGCCCATGCGCTGTTCGATGGCGGGCACCGAGATGCCGTCCGTCTCGGCACCGGCGCTGTCTTCGGTGTCGCATCCGCGGTCGGCCGAACTCGACGTCAGAGTCTCGATGTTGAGGATCATCGGCTCGCGAGCGGGCACAACGATGATGACCGTGTCGCCGGACTCGTACTGCGCCGGCATCTCCCAGAGCGGATGGGCAGCGTCAGCGATGTGGTCGAGTGCGAAGTACGAATCGAGAGCATCTCGGCGAGGCGACAACCGGCACAGGTGGACCCGGGGTGCTCGTGTGTGTGCGTCCATACCGACGAGCATGTCACCAGTGGGCGACAGCATCACCCGAGCGAGAGAAGCGTACGAGCATGCCGGAGTGGACAATCTGGACCCTTATCGGTCTCCAAGCACTCGGGAATGCAACGGCGCGAGAACTCCATGCGCTGATCGAATACCCAGGGGTACGGATGCAGGCCTGCCCGCCCCGGTGCTCCTACATCATGCGTAAGTGCGGATACTCTCGCTGCGCTGCGCCGATGTGGGCTGCTGCCGGTCAACGCTGGGCACTGCCGAGTGCGGATGGTTGGAACGAGAAGTGACCGGCAAGATAGGGCATCTACTGGAGGGAGATGAGAGTGCAGTAGCCGCGCCCCTGTCCTACACCTCGGGGAAGGACGGGCCGTAGGTCAGCACAACGCGTAGCGACCGGGCCAGGCTTTCCCAGTGGTCGTAGTTCTTTGGGCGCTTTTCGAGAATCAGGACCGGTTTCACCTTGGCTGTGCTGGCCAGTCGATGGGTATAGTCCAGGACTTGCCCCAACCCGAGACGAATCTGCTGGTCCTGCTTGACGCCGCCCAGGCTCTTGACTTCTCCCACGTAGAGCGTCTTTTCCTTGGTCCAGCCGATGTCGAAGGCCGGTGCGCCTGGAGCCGGACGCAGGGCGAGAATGCCGTGGCTCGTCAGATGCTCTTGGAGCTTTTTCACCGTGTCTTGGTGGGCGACGGTACCGGCGTCGAGTTTGTCGAGGTCCTCCTTCAAGATCGTCGCAGGGTGGGTGGACCCGCGATGAACCACCAGCGGACCACCGAACACGCCGTTACCGGGTGCAGGCAGGACGACAGTGGTCCCCTTCGATGAGCCGAGACGTCGGCAGGGTGCCGGCTTCCTCTTGAGCAGGTTGGCGAATCCGGCGGAGTCGACCACATGCACGTGCGGGTGACGCAGAGCCCGGGCTTCTTGGACTGCGAGCAGCTTTCGGCTGTAGACCTGATCTGGGTCGGCCACGACATTCGCGTTCAGCTCGCCGTATACGAGCAGAGTCAGCGAGTGGGAGAAGTCCTGCACGACGGCGTCCGCACCGCGGCCGAGTGCCAAAGTTCTGCACTCTTTTTTGGTGTGGTGGATCCCGTTGATCCTCACCCTTCCGGTGAAGGTCACATGGTGCCCCCGCAGGGATCTGACCCAGCCGTCACAGTCATGTATCGACATCGTTCTCCTCATGGTCACATGTCCACTCCACGATGCACGATACGGCCGTTCCAGACCGACACAGAAGCGAATCAGGCTGCAGAACAGCGTGTTTCAGCGACTTGTGGTGGTCTTCCATCTCGATCTGATGCCGGTGTCGTCGACCGATCCGTTGACCACCGCAGGGATGTGCTTCCAACGCCGCCGACCATGCGCCCTCTACTTCGGACCCGACCGATGCCAGCGACTACGCGGAGTCCCTTCCCGACAGAACCACACCGGCGCATTCGACACCACCATCAACGGCCATGGGGCCCGATGGCTCCATCTGCCAGGGGCCAGCCGGATGGGACCCGGCGACTGCCTTACGGGAACGGTTGATTGCTCTCGCCCAGGACTCACCCAACCAATTCCGCGAAGGCGCACCAATCCCTAGGGGTTCAACACACCGGATCATCGGTGTCGTTGCTGCGGGTAGCGTTCAGCGACGCGAGTTGCACGGTGCCGGTATACGGTGCCGACGATCCCAGATCCGATTCACCCTCGGAATACAGGTGAACGTTGATGTAGCCGGGATCGTTCGTCCGTCGTGATACCGCATCCCGGGCATGGTCTGCGAGACGTTCCGAGTGGTAGTCGATGCTCAGGCAACTGTGGGGTCCGGTCGCGTTCGTGCCCACCACTCGGCTGTCCTCGACCGCATCCTCGGGCAGCAGTTGCCGGGCGGCATCCAGGGCCACATCCTCAGTCACCGCTGTAGCGAACACCAGATCAGCGCTCCACAACTCGTGCCCGGCCCGGCCACCCCCATCGGAATAGTCCTCGAGGCACAGCACGGTATCGGCGTCAAACTGGAAGGCGTATCCCTGACCGAAGGTGAACTCCCCCAGCCGAGAGGTGCATTTGGACAGCGGCACCGGTTCGAAGCGTCCCTGGTACCAAGACAGGGTCGAGGCGATACCGCGCATCCCGTTCTCGTCGACCGGCCCTGAGGACAGGGCTCGTTCGACAGGTGCGGGCTCTGCGGAGGCGCTCACCTGGGGGCAGAAGGCGGTGCGCAGATAGCTATACAGTCTCGACGCCGACGTTGGCGGCGCTCCCTGGTCGACGTCGTCGTCGATCACCTGTTCCCAGCTGCGGTATCCGCTGGCCACCTCCGCGCAGGTCTGTGCCATTACCACCGCGAAATCCTGCCGCTGGGCGAATGTGGTGGCTCGGCCGTCGAGTCCGTAGCCGGCGCCGTCGGCGCGGGCACCGAGTTCACACACCAGCGCATCGCTCACCCCCGCTGCCGCCAGTCGGGTCTCGACACTGCCGTCCGACGCCTCGACGGGCAGCCCCTCGTCATCGCCACACGGCTGTTTCTTCTGCGGCGTGGTTTCCGAGGTCATCGTCGCGCCGGCCGAGGCGGAGGTCTCAGGCAGCGACTGGGAACCGGTCTCGTCACTCGGGCCACAGGCCACGAGCACCGTCGTCAGTACGCCGCACGCGGCCAGTGAAGCCGAATTCTTCGTAATCACGGGTGTCCTCCGAGTTGTTGCGCTATCGAAAATTTCACCGGGTGAATCCTCCGGAAGACGTGACAATGACGTGTCCGGTCGCGTAGACAACACACGACGCCTTTGTGCATACGTATTTACACGTATTCATCGTGGTCTTGGGCGGACGAAAGCCGATATTTTACGAGGTGGTCACCGTTTTCCTGATGGCCGGGCGGTGACGACGGGCGGCCACTGATGTAAGAAGATCTGCCACGGGGTCGGTTGTGTCACCGTGGCAGATCTTCTCAGGGGCAGTGGAGTTTTCGGGAAGAACCCTCCGATCTTCCCGGTGGACTCCGGTCAGACCACGGTGTCGATCAGGTCTGCGCTGCCGGTCGACAGGGTCTGCAGGACGACGTTGAAGTTCTCGATGAAAGCACTCAGGATCTCGGTCATCGTTTTCTCCTCGTGTCGATTCGGACCCGGCCCGATCCGGTCCGGGTCGCCCTGGCGTTTCCTGGGCTGTTTATCTATTACCCGCCGCAACAGATGCATAACCTTCCCCCCATAGAAAATGGGTGATCTGTTTCACATCAGTTTCGTAGAGAGCCAGAATTGACCGAGTCAGCATGCCTTTCTTTCTCAACCGGCGACGAAGAGCAGGACGCAACCTTCTGCATCTCCAAGGACGCCTACTCCTGCCAGGATCGCTGCGGTTGTCCGAAGCTTTCGACAGCACGACCCCGGGTAGGGACTGCTCATGGCTTCGGCAGGTGTGTTGGAGTCTGAGCCGAGGACGGTACCGGCCTAGGTTCGGATCATGCGGAGAGGACACCGAGTGCAGCATCGACAATACGGGCACGGACCGGCAGGAGATGAACACCTGCCTCGCTGGTGGCCGGCCGGGGCGATGGTCGTTGCCGCGCTGGCCTTTCTCGCCCACGATCGGTTGCTCGGCTGGCACGATCACTACGGGTTGTTCGGCAATGCTGTCGATGCGGTGGTTTATCGCCATGGCGGGATGACGGTGCGGACCTCCGAGCCGCTGTACAACTTCGTGTTGTTCGATCTGCTGCCCTTCACCTACCCACCCTTCGCGGCACTGGTGTTCGTGCCGCTGTCGATGCTTACGGTTGCGGGCACGATGATCGCGGTGCACCTGACGAATTTCGTGCTGCTGTATCTGACGGTGTGGTTGAGCTGGCGTGCTCTCGGCTATCAGGACACCACGCGTCTGCGCATCGTCAGCGGCGCGCTGGCGGTGGCGTGTACCTGGCTCGAACCGGTCCGGATGAGCATCTGGCTCGGGCAGATCAACCTGCTGCTACTGGTACTGGTGCTGTGGGATCTGTCCCGGCCCGAGGCCAGCCGGTTGCGGGGCATCGGGGTGGGTGTCGCCGCCGGACTGAAACTGACCCCGGCCTTGTTCATCGTCTACCTGGCGGTGGTGCGGCAGTGGCGCGCTGCGGTCGTCGCGGCCGGTACCTTCGCCGCCACCATCGTGGTCGGCTTCGTGGTGATCTTCACCGATGCCTGGACCTACTTCACCGACGCGATCATCCGGTCGGACCGGATCGGGTTGATCTCGTCCCCGGCGAATCAGTCGATCCGCGGGATCCTCGCGCGCACCCTGCACACCGACGAGCCGTCGATGTGGCTGTGGCTGATATGCGCTGCGGTGGTTGCGGCCGCCGGACTGAGTGCAGCGGCCCTGGCGCAGCGCCACGGTGAACAGTTGCTGGCGCTGACCCTGTGTGGTCTGACCGCGCCGATGGTCTCCCCGTTCTCGTGGGGACATCATTGGGTGTGGACGGTGCCGCTGCTGGTGCTGTGCCTGGACCGAGCGCGGCGCCGACGCCGCTGGTGGGGTTATCTTCTCCCCATAGCTGCGGCGTTGCCGCTGGTGGCGTGGTACCGCTCCTATCCGGACGGAGTGGTGGCCATCGGCATCTTCATGACCCCCGCCGAACCGGTGCTGCGCACCGTCGCGCAGTGCGCCTATCCCCTCATCTTCGCTGTCGCGGTGACAGCCGTGCTTCTCGCCTACGGTCGGCGCACCCCACCGGCCGGCGCGGCGGTCTGCGACGCCGGCAGTACCGACAGGCCCGCCGCGCCGCGCAGCACACCCCCGATCCTCCCGTCATCCCCCGCACGCAGCAGTGGGCACCAGGACACCGACACCACCACGTCAGAAACCCGCCGCGACCGCGGGCACGACCCCGCCCCGCCCGTATCGTGACCGGCATGTCCGTCCTGCCTCGTCTGCTCGGCGCGATCGAACCTCGCACCGCCCGCTCGCTGCCTCAGGCGGCCACCTACGCGCTGTGGCCGCTGGCGGTGCTGATCGTGCTGCAACGACTCTGGTGGGCGCTGTCGGAGCCGTTCCCCTCCGGCCGGTTCCTGACCGTGTACGACGCCTCGTTCGCCTTTATCAACCCTCACCTCGCCGAGCACAGCGATCCGGCCGCACTCAGTCCCGGTGCCGCAATGCTCACCGCGCCCCTGGCGGTGATGACACCCGAGACGGCCTGGTGGTGGTGGCAGGGCTGTTCCGTCGCAGCACTGCTCACAGCCTGGTGCCTGGTGCTGCGGGTGCTGCACCTTCCGATGCGCTCGCCGGCGACGCCGGTGCTGCTGGGTGGAATGTTCCTGTGCGGTCCGGTGACTTCCACCCTGCTCACCGCCGATCTCGGCGCGTTCGTCCTGCTCGCCCTCACCCTCTGGCTGCTTCTGGCGGTGCGCCACCGCGAGGTGGTCGCGGCGATCACGCTCGGGGCTGTCGTGGCGTTGATGCCGGTCTTCGCGGCGTTGCTGATCGTGCCGCTGCTGCGGCGCCGCTGGGTCCAACCCCTCCTCGCCGCCGCGGTCGCCACCGCGATCGCCGTGCCGGTGTGGATTCGTACCGGCGAGTTCGGGTTCTCCGCCCTCGATTCCACCCCCGGCTCATCCCGGTCGGTGTTCGCCGTGGCCGACTATCTGCATCTGCCCACCGTGGTGGCGATCCTGCTCGCCGCGACGATCGTCGCCGGCGCGGTCGCGGCCCTGGTGCTGCTGTATCTGCGGCGCGAGGAGCAACCGTTGACGGTGTTGACGGCAAGTGGGATCGTCTTGCTCGCCAGTTGCCTGCTCACGCCGATCGCCACCGCGGCTTATTCCCTTACGTTGGTGCCGCTGGTCGCCAGCGTGGTACTGGCCGGTTCGGTGCTGCGTAGTTGGCCGGCTTGGCTGGCCGTCTATGCCTTCGGCACCGACGAGAACTGGTCCTCGGCCCACTTCTTCGCATTCGGCACCCACCTCGAGATGCTGCGCCCCACCCTCGGCTGGATGCTGCTGCTGGCCACCAGTCTCACCATGCTGGCCACCGGGCATCGCACTCCTGTCGGCCCGATCCCTGACCGGACGATGAAGACTTCCCCACTCGAGTGGGACTCCTCGGGAGGCGAACACGACTCCCCGACGACCGGATCCTCGTCGGCTCCGGAACCCGGCGCATATTGATCACCGTCGCAGCACCCGAGCCGAGATCGTTCAGCGCCCAACGATCCCCGCACGGGACTACGCTCCCTGGCCGTCATGGGCTACGTACAAGATCGTCTCGTTTGCGGAGCAGAGGGTGATCTGTCTACGTTCGGGGGCACTGCCGAGCAACGATCTTGGAGGCATGATGCGCAGACGGTGGCGAACGATGGCACGCGGCAAGCTGCAGCGAGCGCTGGCCGAAGTCGTCGATGCCTCTGCCCAACGCTCCTGTGAACTCCAGGACAGACACCACGACCGGGTGCTCGCCGAATTGACCACCACGACCGCCCAACTCGCGGCAGTCCTCGAGGAGCTCAAACACACACGATCCGAGGTGAGCGATCTCAAGGACCGTCTCGCCGACTTCGAACAACGCCAACGCCGCGATCTGACCTACGCCATGGACCGCACCGCCACCGACACCGCCGCCGCGTTCGCCGTCGCGAACATGCCGACCGCCACCATCTGCGATCACCCCCATCAGACGCTGCGTTTCGCTCTCGAACAGGTGCGTATACCCGGCCTGGCCCTTGAGTTCGGAGTCGCGTCGGGCACCACCTTGTCAATCATCGCCGAGGCGCTGGGAGACGACCATCCGATCTTCGGATTCGACGTGTTCACCGGACTTCCGGAGACCTGGCGCAGCGGCTTTCCCGCCGGCGAGTTCGCCCAACAGCACCTACCCGAGGTGCCCGGCACCGAACTGGTATCCGGACTGTTCGGCGACACCCTGCCCGAATTCCTCGAGACGCATCCCGGCGACGTCGCCTTCGCGCACCTCGATGCCGACCTGTACTCGTCGACGACGACGGTATTCGATCTGCTCGGCGCTCGACTCGTGCCGGGCACCGTGCTTGTGTTCGACGAGTTCTTCAACTACCCGGGATGGCCCGAACACGAATTCCGGGCGTGGACGGAATATGTCGAACGCACCGGCATCAACTTCGAGTACCTGGCCTACACGCGCAACAACGAGCAGGTCGTGGTGCGGCTGCGATAGAGCGCCCCCGCTCGTGGCGCTACTGCTCGTACAGGCGTGCCCAGTTCTGCCGGTCGGACAGCTGCGGCAAGGCGTCGCGGTATCTGCTCTGTACTTGAGCACCTTCTGCGCGCAGACGCCGCAGCACCGAGGTCATGCGCCGGGTCAGCTGCCGCGCGGCGTACATATCGCGCGTACGCACTCGCACCCCCGACTGGGAGGCATCGGTGACCACGGCATGGTCGAACAACGACACATGCCACCAATGCGCCTCACCCGCAGGGATGCTCACCACGCCGTGCTGAGTGCGGCCTAGCCACTGGTAGGCAGCCCGCTTGGCCCGCACCAGATCCAGGCGCTTCTTGTCGGGCCGAGGCCCCGCCTTGCGCACGACCACATCTGCCCGGCGAACCCCCGGAACAGCATGCGCCGGATGCTTGATCGTCTCGGGAAACCGCATCCGCTCCTCGCGGATCGACTTCAACGCCATTTGACCACCATCGGCAAGCACATCGGGTCCGGCCAAGAAGTCCTCGATACCCCGCAAGGTGGTGTGCGCCAAACCGTACTGCATGGACACGATGTACTCGGTGATCTCCCGGGTGAGCACCTTGCCCAACTCCGCAGTGTCGAAGTCGCTGTGCAGCGCCGCGACGATCAGCGAGTTACGGACGCTGAAATACTTCGCCCAGTCGTCGCGGTCCTTCCAATGAAAATCGGCATGCCATACCCCGGCATTGGGCAAGGTCACCGTGACGAACCCGGCAGCGCGCGCCCGGATCCCGTATTCGATGTCGTCCCACTGGAAGAACATCGGCAGCGGCAGTCCGATCCGGGTGATCACCTCGGCCGGAATCAGGCACGACCACCACGCGTTGTAGCCGGCGTCAACCCTTCTGTCCTGCTGCTTTTTGACCATGTCGGCGTCGTGCAGCGAATTCTGCGCCCACCGCCCGGCCTTGAGTTTGGTCAGATCCGCTTCCTCCGCACTGACATGCAGATTCCGCGGATTCATCAGATACAACATCTGAGCGCCCACGAGTGTCGGTTCCGAGGTGACATTGGCGAACGCGTTCATGCGCAGCACCGACTCGGGTTCGCAGAGGATATCGTCGTCCATCAAGATCACGTTTGCGTGTTCATTGATCGCCGACGCCTCGTACATACCCCGGGTGAAACCGCCGGCACCACCCAGATTCGGTTGCCGGATGTAGATCAGCTTTTCACCGAGCCGCTCGGCGACCTCGACGAACAATCTCTGCTCGGACACATGGTCGGTGCCTTGATCGACGACATAGACCGCATCGATACCAGCGACCATCACCGGGTCGGCTGCAATGGCGGCGAGGGTCTGCGCGCAGTCCGCAGCCCGATTGAACGTGCAGATCGTGATGGCCGCGGGCCGGATCGTCGACGGCGAATCGACCGTCCATTCAAGGTCTCGGATCGTCAGCGGACCGTCGACAGCAACGAACTCCACCCACAACGCCCCGCCGTCGAGGAAGCAGTCCAATGCCGCTGACAGCGACGTCACCGACGAACCTTCGATCTGCACACTGCTCACCGTGCGGGCATGACCCTCGGCATCGGAGGCTCGCAGCAGGACCGTTGCCTGCCCCACAGCCTCGAAACAGAAGCCGACGCGAACCTCCCGTACGGTGGTCCACTTCTGGTAATAGCTGGCAGCGAACCGACCGAAGTAGGTGTTGGTGTCGACCCGCGCACCCTTCTCCAGGTTCAACACGAACCGCTCACGGTGTGCCTTGCCACCGCGAATGCGGGCATACAGGTCGTCGTCGACCCGAGGAGTCGGCGCGGCGAATACTCCGCGTGCCACCACCAGGCGTGCCGACGCCTCGTGTTCTACGAGCACGGCCCGTTCCGGCTCCGCATTCCCGATCGGCGGTTTCCCCGCTGCGGACATGGTCATGACGCTCCTAGCCGTTCGACGATCACCCGCAAGCCCCTCCATGGGTGCGTGTCGTCAGGGAGAGTATCAACTGTGGACTCCGCGACGCCCGGTACAGCAAGTCCGCTCTACGCAGAATCTCCGGAAGCCGCAGTTCACACAGGGCTGATATACATCGGCACCAACACAGATCCAGTGCGCACTGCGCACGACGAAGGCATCCCTATAGCGCGGTGTCAGAAAGCCTACTTCCGCTAAACGTCAGCGCCGTGGCGGGTCAGCCACCGCAGCACCATGCGTTCGGGGTTTGACGGTGTCCTCGTGGCCGACGAGCATCCACAGATAGCCGCGGCGCACCCCGAAGCCGCCGTCACCGGGAACGGTCCGCAACGCAGTCTCCACCATGTCGAGTCCCTGCGGGTCGTCGAGCAGGACGCGAGCATCGTCGAGTGTCCGGATCCCCTGCTCGTGGAGGATCGTCGCGTACTGCAGTACGGCTTCGGCCTTGAGGATGTCCCTGCGCGGTGAGGTGCGCTGCCGGTTGTTCGTCACCGCCAGCAAGGTTTCGACGGTGTCATCCTCCACGAAGGCGACCGTGGACGATGGTTCCTCAAGGGGTATAGGCGGCGCGCACATTACTCTTTCCTGCCTACTCGGGACCTACGAGCGAGACCCTCGTACCCTCCACGCCGACACAGGTGGAAGCCGCCAGCCGATGGTCAAGTCCCGGCAGGTGGTGTGCGACCTTGTCGCGTGATTCCTCATCGTTGGTTCAGGCGGTCAACGCCGGTGTCACCTCCTCGGCAGGCTCGGTGACGGTCTCAGCAGACTGGCTGTTGCTGCGGGAACGGGCAAGGACGTCGAGCCCTAGTAGGACTTTGTTAGGTTCACCACTTCTTGTTGCGAGGCCTCGAGATTCGGTGAGGTTTCCGAGACGATGGCCGGGTGGATGCCGCAGCCCTGGCCGATATTGGTGAGCGCCTCGATGCGTTCGTCGAGCAGGTGTTCTCCTCGCTCAAACGCAAGGATCAGCGGGCGACGGCCGGGATATATACGCGGGGGTTGATGCTCGACGGGCGCCGCAAGTCGATGCAGCCGATGGCCGACCGCCTCGGAGTCGATCACCAACGCCTGCAGCAGTTCGTCACCACCTCCCCATGGGATCCGGTACCGGTCCGGAAAACACTGTCCCGCAAAGCGTGTGATCTGATCTCGCCGGATGCGTGGGTGATCGACGACACCGGATTCGCCAAGGACGGCAATGCCTCACCGTGTGTGGCCCGGCAGTATTCGGGCACCTTGGGCAAGGTCGGCAACTGCCAGGTCGCCGTCAGTGTGCACGCCGCCACCGATACCGCGTCCGCACCCTTGGATTGGCGGCTGTATCTGCCCGAGAGCTGGGACGATCAGCGGTGTGACGATCCGGAGACGGCCTCGGCGATCATCGCTCGCCGGCGACGCAACGCGATTCCCGACGAGGAGCGCTATCGCACCAAGGCAGTCATGGCCCTCGAGATGCTCGACGAGCTGATCTCGTGGGGCCGGACCCCACCGGTGATCGTCGCCGACGCCGGCTACGGCGACTCGGCCACCTTCCGGCAGGGCCTGACCGACCGCGACCTGACCTACGTCGTCGCGGTCAAGGGCGCCACCCTCGCCCACCCGGGCGATGCGGTGCCGGCCACCGCCCCGTATTCCGGCCGCGGCCGGCCACCGACCCGGCGCTACCCGGCGGCGGTGACCTGCAAAGATCTTGTCCTGGCGGCCGGCGTCGAAGCACTGACCGAGATCCCCTGGCGCCGCGGCACCAAGACCGGCCCGGCCAATCCGGCCGCGGCGATGCGCTCACGCTTCGTGGCACTGCGGATCCGCCCGGCCAACCGCACCATTCCCCGCGACGAGGGCGGCGTCCTGCCCCAGGCGTGGCTGCTCGCCGAATGGCCGGCCGGAGCGGCCGCCCCCACCGACTTCTGGTTGGCCACCCTGCCCGAGGACACCCCGCTGTCGGAGTTGGTGCGTCTGGCCAAGATCCGTTGGCGCATCGAACACGACTACCGGGAACTGAAAACCGGTCTCGGCCTCGATCATTTCGAAGGGCGTTCCTGGCTCGGCTGGCACCATCACGTCACGCTCGTCACCGCCGCGCACCTGTTCCTGACGTCCCTGCGGCTGACCGACCCAAAAGCGGTCGGGCGGGACTGACCCTCTACGGCATCGTGCGCGAACTCCAACGCGCACTGGCCTATTGGATCGGCACCTGCCCGACCTGCCACCACACCTTCCCAACCTAACAAAGTACTACTAGATAGCGACGCCCTTCGATCCACTCGTCGTGCTGCTCTGCAAGAACCGCACCGACCAGCCGGATCAATGCCGTCCGATCGGGGAAGATCCCGACCACATCGGTGCGACGCCGGATCTCCTTGTTCAGTCGTTCCTGCGGATTGTTGGACCAGATCTGCCGCCAGATCTGCTTCGGAAACGCGGTGAACGCCAGCAGGTCCGCTCGCGCTGTGTCGAGATGCTGCGCGACCTTGGGTAGTTTCGACTCAAGTGCGTCGATCACCCGGTCGTACTGCGCGTGAACCGAATCGGCGTCGGGTTGGTCGTAGACCGAATGCAGCAGGGTTTTCACCCAGGGCCACGAGGCCTTCGGTGTCACCGTCATCAAGTTGATTGCATAGTGTGGCTGTAAGGAATTAATGTGTCGATTCGGGTGTGTCGCCGTCTTGCGGTGGTATCGCGGCGAGGAGGGCGGCGGCGGTGCGGTAGCGGAGGGGTGCCGGCACCGGGGTATAACCATCCTGTTCCAGCAGTGGCCGCACGTCGAGCAGGGCATTGCCGATGGTGCGGGGGCTGACCTGGAACAGTTCGGCCAGGACGGCGCGGGTGCACAGGCGCCGCAGATGCAACACGGTGACCAGGACACGTTCGGCATCGGTGATCTTCTGAAGGAAGATTCCACCGCGACCCCCGGGCATCCGTTCCCCGCCGCGTTGAGCGAAGCGGCGGCGCTCGACCATGGCGGCTTGCCGAACGGCGAGGCGTTCGACGAGTTCACCCAGTTGCCGGCGACTCATGCCGGTCAGATAAGGGTGTGACAATGCTTCAGACAGTGCCCGATTCGACGCGGGGACGGAGGTCGGGCCGTCACGGAGAAATCCCGCGAGGTCGGCGGCGGTACTCAAGCGCAGCCCGATCATCGGGGTGACGTGATGGCCGTGTTCGTCGAGCAGCATCCGAGTTTCGGCGATGATTTCGCCGATGGAGTTCGGATTGACCCCGAGCAGTTCCGAAAGCACCCGCTGGGAACAGACCTGCCGTAGATACACGACGGTGATCAGCAGCGCTGCGGCGTCCGTCAGCAACCGTCGCTTGCCGGCGCCCGGGGCCCGGCGGCGCCGACCGCCGCGTTGGTGCCAGCGGCGTTGCTCGGCGCGGGCAGCCTGAGTCGGCGCCAGCCGTGTGGTGAATTCGTCCAGCTCCTCGCGAGTCATACCGGTCAGGCGGGGGTCGGCGAGCATCGCGATGGCCGCGGCACGCTCACCTTCTCGGTCGCGGCCGGGAGTCGCAGTGGTGTTGGCGTGGGTGGGTTCGATGGTGTAGTTCCACGTTCCGCACTGGGCATGTGGGTGGATGGGTAACGCGCGCAACTCGTCTCGACCCACCGAGATTCCGATCGGGTAGTCGCCGGTGTCCAGCTCGGCGTCCACCCGCAGGCCGGTGCGGGTGCGAGTGGACGCGATGGTCTTGACCACGATCTCGTGGCTGGTCAGCGGCCGTCCCCGCCAGTTCATGGTGATCTGGGAGAACAGCCGGTGCTCGATCTTGTTCCACTTCGAGGTGCCGGGCGGGAAATGGCAGACGGTGATCGCCAACCCGGTCTCGGCTGCCAGTACAGCCAGTTCTGCTTTCCACAACCGGTATCGGTAGCTGTTGGAGCCACCGGCGTCGGCGGTGATCAGCAACCGACTCGCACGGGGGTAGTCGGCGGCACCACGCGCCTGCCACCAGCGGCGGATCGAGGCGACCGCGAACGCGGCGGTGTCGTGGTCGACGCCGACGTTGACCCAGCCGGCGTCGGTGGTCAGGTCGTAAACCCCGTACGGGATGGCCTGTTCGACATTCGGTCCGGTGAAGAAGCTGTGATCGACCACCTGCACCGGGTCGCCGCGTGGCCGCCACTCACGGCCAGGGGCGGGCAGCTGGCCGAGTTGTTCCTTCTTCTTCGAATCGACGCTGATCACCGGCTCGCCCGCGTCTTGGTGCGCCTTGACCTGCTCGTTGATGTAGCGGAATTGCGCATCCCGGTCCGGGTGCTGCTCACCTTCCAAAGTCTTGGCGTTGGCCTGCAAACTGAATCCGTTGTCCCGCAACAATCGTCCCACCGTCGGCGCGGACACCGGATGACCCTGCCGCGTCAGCTCCTCGGCCAGATGTCGCAGGGACTTGGTCGTCCACCGCAATGGACACTCCGGATCCCCACGCTCGTCCGGTTCGACTAGTGCCAACAACGCAGGTACCAGCCGCGAATCGATCGCGTCCGCGCTCTTGCGGCCACCACCCGGACGGCGGACTCGACCCGTCGGTGCCGGTTGCTGACCAGCCTCGAGCTCGAATACGCCCTTGCGGACCGTGGTCTCGCTGACGCCGGCCGCCCGGGCCACCGCCCGCACACCGCCATGTCCCAGCGATCGGGCCTCGGTCGCCAACGCCAAACGTCGCTGCCGCTCGTTCAGATGCGGCAGCAATACCTCGAACCGCTCCCGCAACCGCGCCTCGTCCTCGCTCACGAACGCCCTACCGCACCGGCCAGATCCGGATCGCAAAACAACACTTTATTACCTTACAGCCACAGTGCGTCCTGCATCGCTGCCACGAGGCGCCCGGCAGGGTCGCGCCGATCGCGGACACCAGGCCGGTATGCGCGTCGGAGGTCACCAAGCGCACCCCGGACAGGCCTCGGGCGACCAGTCCGCGGAAAAAGGCCAGCCAGCCGGCGCCGTCCTCGGCGGAGGTGACATCGACACCGAGTACCTCGCGGTAGCCCTCGGCGTTGACCCCGACTGCGACCAGGGTGTGGACGTTGACCACCCGCCCGTTCTCCCGGACTTTGAGTACCAGCGCATCGGCCGCGACGAACGTGTAGGGACCGGCATCGAGGGGCCGGTTCCGGAACGCCTCGACCTGCTCGTCCAACTCTTTCGCCATGACGCTGACCTGCGACTTCGACAACGAGGTGATGCCGAGAGTGTCGACGAGTTTCTCCATCCGGCGGGTGGAGACCCCGAGTAGATAGCAGGTGGCCACCACGGTGGTCAGCGCCCGTTCGGCGCGTTTGCGCCGCTGCAGCAGCCAGTCCGGAAAGTACGAACCCTGCCGCAACTTGGGGATCGCGACGTCGAGGGTGCCGACCCGGGTATCGAAGTCTCGATGCCGGTAGCCGTTACGGACGTTGACGCGTTCGTCGGAACGCTGGCCGTAGTCGGCACCGCACAACACGTCGGCTTCGGCGCTCATCAGGGCGTCGATGAACATCGACAACAACTCGCGCAGCAGGTCGGGGCTGGCGCCGGTGAGTCGGTCTTCGACAAGGCGGCGCAGGTCGATATCGTGGGCAGTGGTCATCGCGTGGTCCTGTCTCGAGTGACTTTGGTCGGTCTCTTCGAGAATCACGCGATGACCGTCTTTCGTTCGGTTACGACACGCCCACAGACTCATTCAGCTGCGGCTCGTACACCATCTTCATGGACGCACCCCAGCCGATAGCGGCTCTTATGTCAGGTGGCAAGCGAGGGTCATGCGGTCCGAGGAGCGACCCACGCGACCAACTGGAATGTCAGGAGTGGTCGTCGGAGCGTAGGTCCGCCACATGAGCCGCAGCCTCCTGATACGACGTGTATCCCTTGGAACGGTCCACCAAGCGGAGATCCATCTCGCCTTGGGTGTACCGATCGGTGAAATAGACACCTCGGACCGACTGAGGGACCAATCTAGCGGTGTCGAACGAGCACGTTCCCAGGTGGCGGGGACTACGCGCCCGATGCTCGGGACGGGGATCGTTCTGATAGAGAAAGTTGAGCCGTTCCACATCATCTCCAGGCACTCGGTCCCAGAAGAACGACTTACTGTCGCTTCCGCTTTCGACGGTCATCTGGCGAACGTGGAGGGACCAATAGGATTGGTTGATCACGATGTATGCAGGAATCGGACCTCGATTGCCCCCTTCCGGGATGTGACTCTCTTCCGTCGGAGTCAAGGTCGCTTCCCACAGACCATCGATTCGCGGCCGGCGGGTCAGGCGGTTCAGCGGCGGAAGGCGCCACGCCCACAGGTCCCATACGAGCAGTGCCAACGAGGCCGCGGCAGGGAACCAACCGACAATGGGGACTGCTGCACGGATAGGTGACAGATCGGGTCACGCAGCCTGTGCGGCTGGCGTGGTCATAATGGCCTCGAACTCGACAGGCGTCAATCGGCCCAGCCGGACCTGGCGTCGACGCCGATGGTAGGTCCGCTCCATCCAGGTCACGATCGCGATGCGCAACTGCTCGCGTGTGGCCCAGCGTTGCCGGTCGAGGACATTCTTCTGCAGAAGCGCGAAGAACGATTCCATGGCGGCGTTGTCGCCGGCCGCGCCAACACGCCCCATCGAGCCAACCAGGTCGTGGCGGTCGAGGGAACGGACGAATTTCCGGCTACGAAATTGCGATCCGCGATCGGAATGCACCACACATCCCGCGACCGAGCCACGTCGGGAAACTGCCGACTCGAGCGCGGCGACAGCGAGTCGCGACTTCATCCGGTCACCGATCGAATAGCCCACGATCCGATTCGAGTAGACGTCCTTGACGGCACACATATACAGCTTCCCTTCATCGGTGCGGTGTTCGGTAATATCGGTAAGCCACAACCGATTCGGATCTTCAGCAGTGAAAACGCGGCCGACGAGGTCGTCGTGGACCGGCGGCCCGGGTTTACCGTTCTTACCCCGCTGTCGTTTGCCGAACGCACTCCACCAACCGTTATCCGAACAGATCCGCCACGCCGTCCGATCGACCATCGATTCTCCGGCGCTGCGGGCTTCGTCGGCGAGAAACCGGTACCCGAACTCCGGGTCCTCGCGGTGCGCATCGAACAACGCGTTGGCCCGGTATGCCTCGTCGAGATCGGCATCGGTGACCGGGCGGGAGAGCCACCGGTAGTACGGCTGGCGAGCGATGTTCAATACCCGGCACGTCACCGCGACGGGGATCCCGTCCGCGGCCAGCTCGCTCACGAGCGGGTAGAGCTGTAATGGCATTGGCGGGCCTGCGGCCGGCTGACAGGCTGGGCTCCAGCTCGGTCGTGTGACTCCGGGTAGAACCGACCCGCCCCGGCGGTGGTGTCTTCAAAAGGACATGTCCACGACCGAGCTGCGGCTCGGTCTGCCCGCGCAGATGACTTGATCAGAAGCGTGTCCGCCCACCGCGGCGTGACTCATTACAGATATGTCTCTACGCGACTCCCCAACCGGGCCACCGAAGTACCGCCCACGAAGGAGACCCGCCATGACCACAGTCGCCGAACGGTTCGACCACGTCGTCGGCATCGACACCCATGCCCGCAGCCACACCTACTGCCTCGTCGACACACGCACCGGCGCCGTCGTCGATACCGCGACGTTCCCGACAACGACCGCCGGAATCACGCGCGCGACGAGCTGGATCACTCGACACTCGAACCGAACGAGCCTGCTTGCCGCAGTCGAGGGCACCTCCTCCTACGGCGCCGGAATCACCGCCGCCCTGGCCGCAACCGGAATCGGCGTTGCCGAAATCCGGCCGCTGTCGAGACCCTCGCGCGCTCGTACCGGCAAATCCGACCCCATCGATGCCGAAGGCGCAGCACGAGCCGTGATCGGTGAACACCTCGATCGCCTCGCCCAGCCCCGACGCACCGGAGACCGGGCGGCACTGCGCGTCCTGCTCGCTGCACGATCTCTGATGGACCAGCAGCGCACCGCCAACAGAAATGCCCTCACCGCGCTGCTCCGCAGCACCGATCTGTCCGTCGACGCACGACGACCACTGACCGATGCTCAGATCGCGGTCATCGCCGGGTGGAGAACCGGCCGCGATGACGCACCCGTGCGTGTCTTCCGTGAGGAAGCGCGCCGGCTCGCCAGGACCGTCCTCGACCAAACCGAGCTCCTACGGATCAACCACCGTCAGCTCGCGCAGCTCACCGAAGCTCTCGCGCCCGGACTGCAGAGCATTCCCGGAGTCGGCGCGGTCACCGGCGCGATACTCGTCACCGCGTACTCCCACCACGGGCGTGTCCGCTCGGAGGCCGCATTCGCCTCCCTCGGTGGTATCGCCCCGCTGCCGGCATCCTCCGGCAACACCACCCGCTACCGTCTTTCGAGATCCGGTGACCGGCAACTCAACCGCGCGATCGATGTCGTCGTTCGCACTCGCCTGAGCTGCGATCCCGCCACCCGCGTCTATGCGGCGCGTCGCCGATCCGAAGGTCTGTCCGGACGCGAAATCCGACGTTGCCTCAAACGCTACGTCTGTCGCGCTCTCTATCGCGAACTACGCACCCGAATGGCTTGACACACAGGCATAGAAGCGTCCTTTTCCCGGAAGATTCGCCTGCGACAGGTACGCCGCGGCCCGGCGCAGCACTTCGTTCTCCTGCTCGAGCAGCCGGATGCGTTTGCGCGCTTCGCGCAGGTCGGCGTTCTCACTGGCGGTGGCCCCTGGCTTGATGCCGTCCTCGACATCGGCCTGCTTGAGCCAGTTGGTCAGGCAGGATTCGCTGATGCCGAAGTCGGCGGCGATCTGCCGCAGGTGTTGGCCGGGTTCGCGGTTTCGGGCCACGCGGACGACGTCGTCGCGGAACTCTTTGGGGTAGGGCTTGGGCACGGTGTACATCCTTCCAGCAGCGCCTCATGGCACCACAGTTCAGATGTCACCTATCCGTGCAGCAGTCCCTTTCGGGGATTTTCACTCTTCGTCGTCGGCCGCTGCGGGCCAGTCGGGCCGCGGCGTGGAGCAAGCGGTAGCGCAGCGCCTTGGGCTCGCACAACGCCAGGACTGCGGCGTCGCCGGTGCAGGCCAGCATCCGAGTCCAGGCCACGAGGTCAGCGGCGAGCATCACCGCCACCAGCCACGCCTGGTTGAGGGCGAACTCCCGGGAGGGAAGCCGGCCGAGCCCGGTGTCTTTGGCGTGTCGGATCCGGTCCTCCACTCGGGCGTGAGCCCGGTGCCTGGCCTCGAGGAATTGGAGCTGGCCGGTGGCGGTGTTGGTGACAAACGCCTGGTAGCGCCACCCGTCGATCTCCTCGAACATCGATAGCTGGGCGCCCGGGTGGGGCCGCTCGCGGCGGACGATCACCCGCATCCCCGCCGGCCACTTGGCGAGCAGCCCGGGGGCGAGGAATCCGGTCAGTTCGGCAACCTCGGCCCCCTCCCGAATGTCTCCGTCAGGGTTCAGTGCCGGCCCCCACGCTTCCTCGGGGCAGGTCGCGATGGCCCGTCGCAACGGGCCGGTGATGGAGAATCCGACCGAGTACTCCACCCGTCGACCACGGACGCGGTTCTGCTCGGTGACCCAGTTCAGCAGGTCATGGGAGGCGCCGGCGCCGTCGGAGCGGATCAGCAGCTCACGTCGATGGTTGGCGGGGACCTGGGCGATCGCCTGGCCCAGGACGTCGATGTGGTCGGCGGCGGTGTTCGACCCGGCGTTGCCCGGCCGCAGGCTCGCCGCGAGGAACTCGGTCGTGTTGTCGCACCACACGCCGATCGGGTGGTAGCCGAACGTGCGCTTGTATGTCGGCGCCGCGTGTTCCTTCTCGCTGTGGGTGACCACGATGGTGGCGTCCACATCAAGCACGATTGTGGCTCCCAGGTCCCGGCCCGCACACTTGGATGCGGGTACTCCGCCGGGCAGGTGGGACCACACATGCCGCCGCGTGCGGGCTCGCGCCACCTGGATCTTCTTGCGCTTGCCGGCGGTGACCTCGTTCAGAGTGCGCCACACCGTCGGTGCCGACGCCACCGGGCCCAGAGCGTCAGATTGGTGGCGCAGGACGCCGATGTCGGAGATGGACTCGCCGCCATCGGTGAGCATCACCGCCAGGTCGATCAAGACCCGGCCACGGTCATGGACTGGGATGAACCGTCTGCGAGTCATGGCCTTCGACAGTTCGGCGGTCAGCCCCACTCGATCCGCCAGAAGGCGTGGCGCGATGGCTCCGGCGTGGGAGATCACCCCGACACCATCAGCAGTAACGGACAGACCAGACGACCACGACGTACGCTTCACCTACCGAGTGCTTTCTGCGTGGGGACATGGAACCTTCGACAAGTCCCAGTTTCCCCTGTTCAGGAAGCACTTCGGTCTATTTTCGCCCGGCAATCCTCAGATCCCCGTGAACTACCGGGGCTAGCTAGCCGGGGCCGGGTGACGCACAGCGATCGGTCAGAGGGGCGTGGCGCCAATGCAAAGCGCATCGGCGAGCTAGAGACCGGCGGGAGTCGCCCGAGCTTCCGCCAACTCACTCTCATCACGGTCTGGGACCGGGCAGTTAGGTGGGTCTACATTCTGCTCTCCCCCCTTGGGCTGGTGTTATCGATCGGTACGTCTATCCGGTCTCTGGCGACGACGATTCCGTCCTTGATGACATAGCATTCGACTACGTGCGCTCCTTTAAAATATGGAGTGCTCCACCCGCTTCTTTGCCCTGGTCGAGCCGACAATCTGTCCACGAACCATATTTCGCCGCTCGGCCTCCGAACCTTGGTTCAGTACCTTCCACCGCACCTCGTACGGCTTGGCGACTGTGCATGAGACGACTTGGAACGTCAGGCTTCTGTCTGCCTTGAGGGGAACGCCGGTGCGGATCATCTCCCGTAGACGCGTTGGTCTCCAACCGTTTTGTGTGACCTCGCAGTCGATCGAGACAGACTCGGTGATGTCGTCGTGGTACTCCTTGTCCCTAACGGCCGCGCTGCTCCACGGGCCCTCTTGGCTTCCTCCCTAGAGTTGGTTGCCGCATCAGCCGAGAACCACCACAGCGGGAGCCACAGCGAGCCAACCCACTGCGCGTCTTGTTCGTCATGGTGAGCGGTGTACAGGGAAGAGGACGACGATGCCGCCTTACAGCCAAGGGAGTTCATCAGGTGAGCGTCCCGAAAGGCTTGCCGTTGCCCGTACAAGATCCGACACCTTCTGACGGGTGGTCCCGAGGTGTTCCCTGACAATGTCGGCAGCCAGCTCGGGTGCGCCCTCCCGGATCGCCTGTACCAGTGAGCTGTGCTGAATTCTGGAGTTATCACGGAACTCCTGGTCAACGTTGACCGCAAGGCGAACATAGGGCTCGGACTGCGCGCGAAGAGAGCGGATCATAGCTGTCAGGCGTGGCATCTGACTACCCTCATACAGCTTCATGTGGAACACCTCGTGATCGGCATACCAATCGGTGTCTGACCGGCGCTCGCGGATCTTGGCGTAGGCACTCTCCAGGTCTTCTACCAGTCGAGCGTCGGCCAACTCCGCGCATCGGGATGCCGCCAGTTGCTCAAGCGGCAGACGGATGTCGTAGATCTCGAACAATTCCTTCAATGAAGGGCGAAAGACGTACGCCGTGCGACCTTGCCGAATCAACAGGCCGCGGGCGACAAGCTCCTGGATCGCTTCGCGGACCGGGGTCCGACTGATCCCCAGTTTGGTGGCCCACTCTTCCTCGTAGACCGGGGAGCTGCCGGGAAGCTCCCCAGTCAGGATGGCCCTATAGAGACGCTCAGCGGCAAGTTCCGCGGCCGTGGCGCGGGATACGGTGCGGCGGGCCACAGCCTGCTCTCTCCTCGGTGGACGGGGGTCGTTCATGGACGGTCGGTGTTCATGTACCGCTCCTCCATGATAGTCGCAAAGTGGGCATGCATACGAACTGGCACACGTGTGCGTACATAGTTAACAGGGATGTATCCAAAAAACCCTGGAAATGTATGCACAGCTGTCGTAGTCTGTGTCCATTCGACATCCGACTCGAGCCCGAAGGAGCGCTGAGCATGCGCCGGACCGAATGGCTACTGGTTGAGAACGGGAACGTTCTCGATGCAACCGGATCTCCCGTCCAGCCTGAGACATCCGTGCTCGTCCAGGGCGACCGCATCGTCGCCGTGGGTCGTGACCTCGACGGCCGTGTTCCGCGAGACGCCTCCGTCACGCGGATCGACGCGACTGGGAAGACGGTCATGCCTGGAATGATCGACGCGCACTGCCACATGACCTACGGGGAGAGTCGGAGCGAGGAGGAGATCGACCTCTACACCAGCCCGGAGTCGCGAACCCTTAAAGCCGCCTTTCATGCCCAGAAGGTGCTCCGGGCGGGCGTCACGAGCATTTCCCAGCCCGGTGGTAGCTATTACATTGGCGTCGGCCTTCGTGATGCCATAAAGGATGGCATGATCCAAGGTCCCCGCATGACTGCCGCCGGGCGATACATCACCACCAGCAACGGCCTCACCGACTGGTATCCGGACTCCGTCGGGGTCCCGGAGGGATCGATCGGCATCCTGGCGAATACTCCGATGGAGATGATCTCCGAGATCCGCCATCAGGTGAAGAACGGCGTGGACCTGATCAAGCTCGCCGATAGCCCCTTCGGCGACTACCAGTCCTTCACCAACGACGAGATGAAAATAGTCACTGATTTGGCTCATCAACTCGGAAAGAAGGTCACCATCCACGCGCGTGGCTCGGCCGAGGTCGGTGCCGCAGTCGACGCCGGCATTGACTGGATCATGCATGGTAACCAGATGACCGACGATGTCATCGAGCGTCTGGCGGAGTCGCGCACGCCACTTGTCCCGACTCTTCTGCTCCTGGCCAACGTCGCCGACTGGGGGAGGCGAGCGGGAGCTCCGATCCCCCTCGTGGACGCAATGGCACGCGCTTTGGACAAGACCGCCCCGACCCTGCACCGAGCTCACGAAGCTGGGGTCGTCTTCGTCACTGGCACCGATAGCGGCTTTTCGGTCACCCCGTACGGCGAGTGGCACGCGAGGGAACTCGAGCTACTCATGGACTATGCCGGCCTCTCTGCAATGGAGGCAGTTCAGGCTGCGACTACCAATGCGGCGGTAACCCTTAACCTGGACGGTCAGCTCGGCACGCTCGAAGGCGGGATGATCGCCGACATCATCGTCGTGGACGGTGATCCGCTCCAGAACATTCGGGTCCTACAAGACAAGCGAAACATCCTGGCAGTCATCCAGGACGGAGCGCCGGTCTCCTTCGACGAACAGATGTTGGCACGCCGTTGGCCGCACGATCGAGGGCAGACCTATTCGACGTCCGACATCACCTACGACCTGATCTACGGCGACGGAGCCGAGGAATTGGCCGAGGCCGCGCCAGGTATGGGATGGGACCGCGACGAACAGGCCGACGTGGTCTCCACCGTCAGACGCCGCGAAGCGAACGCCGTAATGCCGGATTGACCACGAACGAGTGTCAGCCCGCCACCTCTCGAACATCCTTTCCCCCAGTCGAACATCCGTTGACCCCAGCACTTTGTCCCCACCTAGGAGGAGTCCCCATGGCCGAGCACGTGACACTCGCGGAGCAGACCACCCGACCGCAGACCGGCGACGAGTACCTTGCCAGCCTGAAGGATGGGCGCGAGGTGTGGTTCCGCGGCGAGCGCGTCGATGACGTCACGACACATCCCGCTTTCCGTAACAGCACCCGCATGATCGCCCGCCTGTACGACGGCCTGCACGACGAGAGTCGAAAGAGCAAGTTGCTCTTGCCCACCGACACCGGAAACAGCGGGACGACACACGCGTTCTTCCGGGCTCCCTACACGATCGAAGACCTTCAAGCTGGCGCTGACGCCTGCGCCGAGTGGGCTCGAATGACCTACGGTTGGATGGGCCGGACTCCCGACTACAAGGCGGGATTTATTTCCACCCTTGGATCGAACACCGAGTACTACGCTCCGTTCGAGGAGAACGCTCGGCGGTGGTACAAGGAAGGGCAAGAGAAGGCCCTCTTCTTCAATCACGCGATCGTGAACCCGCCTGTGGACCGCAACAAGGCGATGGAGCAAGTCAAGGACGTGTACATGCACGTCGAGAAGGAGACCGACGCCGGCATCGTCGTGTCGGGAGCCAAAGTCGTGGCGACAGGTTCCGTGCTATGCCAGTACAACTTCATCGGGAACTACGCCCCCACTCCAATCAAGACAAAGGAATTTTCGGCGATGTTCGCGGTTCCGATGAACACGCCGGGCGTGAAATTGATCTGTCGCCCGTCCTACGAATACAGCGCAGGAAAGACTGGCAGCCCCTTCGACAACCCGTTGTCGAGCCGTCTGGACGAGAACGACTCGATATTCATCTTTGACAACGTCTTTGTCCCGTGGGAGAACGTCTTCTGCTACGACCCCGAGAAGGCGACGGATTTCTACATGGGCTCGGGCTTCATCTGGCGAGGGATCCTCCAAGGATGCGTCCGGTTCGCGGTCAAACTCGACTTCCTCTGCGGAGTCCTGATCAAGAGCCTCGAGATGACCGGGACCAAGGACTTCCGGGGTGTGCAGACCCGTATCGGTGAGCTGATCACCTACCGCCACCTCTTCTGGTCTCTGGTCAGCGCTATGGTCAACGACGCCGAGCGCTGGTCGGACGGCACGTATGTGCCGAACGTCGAGGCGTGCACGGTCTACCGGGTCCTCGGAGCGCGGATCTATCCTAAGATCCGCGACATCTTCGAGAAGGACGTCGCCAGCGCCCTCATCTACACGAACTCCAACAGCGTCGACTGGGCCTCCGAGGATATCCGCCCCTACCTCGACAAGTACGTCCGCGGCAGCGGAGGCCGATCGGCAGAGGAGCGAGTGAAGGTGCTCAAGCTCGCCTGGGACGCGATCGGCTCGGACTTCGGCAGCCGTCACGAACTATACGAGCGCAACTACGCCGGCAACCACGAACAGGTCGCGGTCGACGCGTTCCTGGGGGCAACGTCATCGGGACGCGTCGATGAGTTGGTCGGCCTCGTGGACCAGTGCATGTCGGAATACGACACCCACGGTTGGACGGTGCCCGATCTCATAGACCCGCGGGAAGGCCAGTGATCGCCTATCCGCTGGCCGTGCCGTCCTCCACCACGCGCGTGGTGGAGGACGGCGACGGGGACCAGGCCATCGTTCTCCTCCACGGCGTCGGAGCCCGCGCCGACCGATGGCGCACCACCGTGTCCACGCTGGCACAACGGGGCTTTCACGCGTACGCGATCGACTTTCCGGGCCACGGGTTTGCGGAGAAGGGCGAGGGCCCCAACTATTCCGTTTCCGGTTACTCTCGATTCGTCATCGAGGTGATGGACGCGCTAAACCTCTCCCACGCCGGGATTGTCGGGACGTCGCTCGGTGCCCATGTTGCGGCACGGACGGCGTGTGATGCCAGCGATCGGGTCGATGCACTCGCTCTGGTGGGCCCTACCGGCCTTGCACCAACAGGCTCCGCAAACCGGGAGGCACTCGCCCACGCCATCACCGACACCGACCGCGACGGTGCCGCTCGGAAGTTGAGAGCTCTCGTCCATGACCCCGCGATCGTCACTGAGGCGTGGATCACTGAGGAGTGGCGCATCAACACCTCTCCCGGCGCCGATACCGCGCTGACGCGTCTCGCCGACTACTTCCGTCGCCACCTGGACGCCGACGCCGTAGGAGACGCGCTCAAGCAGCTGCCACAGCCCCCGCCCACCATCCTGATCTGGGGGACCGAGGACAAGCTCGTCCCGTTCGATCTGGCACCACAGTCAGTCGCACTGCTTCCCGACGGCACCGAACTATCGCCCATCGCGGACGCAGGCCACGCTCCATACCTGGAGCGACCGGACGAATTCGGGGAGCTCCTGCTCGCGTTCCTCGAACGTCATCGAACGGGCACACATTGAGCCATAGAAAAGAAAGCACCGCGACAGACCATCATGGAGGAGAAAAACACCATGACAGAGCATGACCGGCGCGAGATCCGCGTCGACAACCTAGCCGAGCCGCTCAGCCACTACACCGATGTGGTGGTGTACAACGGTTTGGCCTTCATTTCAGGTTTTCTAGGAGTTGATCGCGACGGATCACTGGTCGACGATAACGACGTTGTCGCCCAGGCCCGCCAGAGTCTTCAGAATCTCGCCCATGCATTGGATGCTGTCGATTCATCCTTCGCCGACGTGTTGAAGGTCACGGTGTACCTCACCGACGTCAACGACCTTGCGGCGATCAACCCCGTACGGCAAGAGTTCTTCGGCGATGCCCGACCCGCGAGCACCCTGGTCGAGGTCGCCGCGCTCGCCCTGCCCTATGCCCGAGTCGAGATCGAGGCCGTGGCGGCCGTGCGGACGGTCTGACATGCGGCTACTGAACGTTCGCGGTCGTCTCAGCATCGCGACATCGACAGGATTAGTAGATGTGTCCGACCACAGTTCGGGTCGATTCAGTTCCGACCCTCAAGCGATCTATGAACGGTGGCAGGAGTTCCGTGACTGGGCTTCTAGCTCGCAACTCGACAAGCGACTGGACGGTGGCGTGCTACCGGTGGAAGATCTCGCCGACCTCGAGGCGCCAGTACCGCGCCCCCGTCAAGTCTTCGCCATCGGCCTTAACTATTTCGACCATGCAGCTGAATCCGGCTTCACTGCTCCCTCAGAACCGGTGGTCTTTACCAAGTTCGTCAGCTCTTTCACTGGGGCGAACCGGACTGTGAGCCTTCCACCTGGAAAGGTTGACTGGGAAGTTGAGGTCATCGCGGTGATCGGGAGCGGTGGCAGGAACATCCCGGAAGCCCGAGCTTGGTCTCACATCGCTGGCCTCACTGTCGGTCAGGACCTCTCTGAACGCGTGACTCAAATGCAGGGCCCAGCCCCGCAATTCAGCCTCGCCAAGTCATTTCCGGGCTTCGCCCCAATGGGACCAGCGCTGGTGACCGTCGATGAGATCTCCGAGATTGATGACCTCCAAGTGACCTGTGAACTCAACGGCGAGACGGTGCAAAGCGCGCGCACCTCGGAGATGATCTTCTCGATTCCGACCTTGGTCGCACTACTTTCCCGGATCGTGACGCTACTGCCAGGTGATGTCATCTTCACAGGGACACCTCCAGGCGTCGGAATGGGTCGCAGTCCCGAACGTTATCTTTCCGACGGAGACGTCCTCGTCAGCCGCGTGGAAGGGATCGGCGAGATGCAGAACAGCCTCACGGCAAGCGGACCTAAAGAGAACCACGTTCCTCACTTGGAGTCGCAGGCGACTGCATACTGACCCCGCGGAAACTGACCTGCCTCGAATACATGCCCGGTTCAGTGTTGTGGTTCTCTACCGCTTATGTGCGACGGCGGGCTCGCCGATAGCCAGACTATCGGCGAGCCCGCCGTCGACTCATACGCCAAGGTAGCGGCACGGCACCACAGAGACGGCAGGTCACACCCTGACCTAATGGGAGCTACCGACCACGTCCCGACTGTGGAAAGGTCGGTGAAGGTAGCGGCCGACGGGACAACACTCCTCTGACCCGACACGGACTCCCATCGAGGGAACCCCGATGTCTGAAGTCAGACCGTGTACCCGCCGGTCGTGAGGGAAGTGGTGATCGCTGATGGGATGACGTACCCCGCCGCTGTGCGTGTCGGTGAGTACTCGAGCCATTAGGTCGCCGACTGCTTTCCTCCGCTGCCGACCGAAAAATATTAAATAGCAGCCTGTTCGGAGGTTCGCGCCATGTTGTTCATCGGCGATGACTGGGCAGAAGGACATCACGACATCGAGGTCGAAGACGACACCGGTCGCCGCCTGGCACGGATGCGGCTACCGGAAGGCGTCGAGGGGTTGGCCCGACTGCACGAGGTGATAGCCGAACATCTCGATACCGACCCCGACGGTATCGGGACCGATGTCCCCACCGATGGTGCGGTCGTCGTCGGGATCGAAACCGATCGTGGAGTATGGGTGTCGGCACTGCTGGCCTGCGGATACCAGGTGTATGTGATCAATCCGATGTCGGCAGCACGGTACCGAGAGCGGCACGGCACCTCGGGAGCCAAGTCCGACGCCGGCGATGCCCATGTCCTCGCCGAGATCATCCGGGTGGACCGGGACCATCACCGCCAAATCGCCGGGGACTCCACACAGGTCGAAGCCCTGAAACTGCTCACCCGCGCCCACCAAGGCCTGATCTGGGATCGGACCCGACACCTGCAGCGGATGCGGTCGGCGCTACGCGAGTACTTCCCGGCCGCATTGACCGCATTCGACAACCTCGCTGCCCCGGACACCCTGGCATTGCTGCAGAAAGCCCCCGATCCGGATCGCGCAGCACGACTGACCACCGGGCAGATCACCGCGGAACTCGCCCGGGCACACCGGCGCGGGGACCGCACCGCCAAGGCCACCCGCATCCGCGATGCGCTGCGGGCACCGGCGCTGCGGCAACCCGCTGAGATCGAAAATGCCTACGCGATCGTCGTCGTCGGACAAGCCCGCATGCTCGAGCACCTGAACGTGCAGATCGACGAGCTCGAGCAGGAGGTGAAGCACAGTTTTCGTCGGCACCCGGCCGCTGACATCGTCCGCAGCTGTCCCGGACTCGGGGACGTGCTGGGCGCCCGGGTGCTCGCAGAATTCGGCGACGATCCGCACCGATACCGTAATGCCAAGGCCCGCAAGAACTACGCCGGGACATCCCCGATAACCCGAGCATCGGGAAAGAGGAAGACGGTGTCAGCGCGTTACGCCCGCAACAAGCACCTGGCCGATGCGTGTCACCAGTGGGCGTTCTGCTCGATGAACACCTCACCGGGCGCTCGTGCCTATTACGACGCGCTGCGAGCCCGGGAGGTCGGCCATCATGCCGCGCTGCGTCAGCTCGGTAACCGGCTCGTCGGGATTCTCCACGGATGTGTGAAGACCGGCACGGTCTACGACGAGAACACCGCGTGGCCCCAAGTCACGACGCAAACCGCGGCTTGACACAGATACGCCATGGGATGTCTGAGTTCCACAAGTTGACAGCGCCACCGGTCCGCCGTCGAGCATCAGCCCTGATCACAAAGCAGAAGACGTGACGGATGGGGCACTAATTGGCCCGCAGCCGTGGAGCAATAAGACTGGCAATGCCTACCGATACGACAGTCTCCCAGCCCACTACTGTGCCGATGTTCCAGGCAGTTCGCGATTGGCTGGGGATCGCAGGTGCCCCGAGGCGGTATCCGGTGGCCCCTCGCCGCCCGGATTTCCGTTGTCACGTCCGCTGGTGCGCGCGCAGGCGCCCGGCGGTCTCGCGCTTGTGGTCGAGGTCGCCAAGCGTTGCTTCCGTGCTGACCAGCGCGAACTTGGACTGGCCCCTCAGGAATTGGTTCGCGGGGGGCCGTCGTTGAAAGCACCCGCGTACTCATCCACGCCGCCAAAGAGGGCACTAAAAGTTATGGAACTCAGGCTGAGCTATCGGCGACGATCGCCCCATCATGGGGGGCAGGCGGTAATCCCACCGGGGACATTGAAGGACGATCAATACTGAGCCATACGTGGCCACACAGAGATTATGGATCAGAGTTTAGCCTGAATCCACCGAACGATCAGCCGCGTAGCAGCGTGTCGAACTGAAGAAAGTGCCCCCTGAACTGGGAAGATTGGAGTTCTCACACAACAAATCCACCAGGTCACGAAAGGCACTTCCGGTGAAAGTGTCCCACAAGTTCATCGACGGCTCCGCCGTGTTCGACGAGGACAACCTCGTCTCGTGCGCCGGACTGGTCCCGGTCATGACACTGGCCGAACACACCCACCTGCCGGACCTGCTCACCGAGAAGGTCTCGATCACCACCACGAAGGTCACCTCCGGGGCCGCGAACCCGGCACCGAAACTGCTCACCCTGATCGCCGGGATGTGCGCCGGCGCCGACAGCATCGACGATATCGACCTGCTGCGCTCGGGCGGCATGCCACACCTGTTCGCAGGCGTCTACGCGCCCTCGACTGTGGGAACGCTGCTGCGCGAGTTCAGCTTCGGTCATGCACGTCAGCTCGAATCCGTGCTCCGCGAACACCTGATCGCACTCGCCGCCCGGGTCGAGATCCTGCCCGGTCTGGCCGAGCAGGCGTTCATCGACATCGACTCGCTGCTGCGCCCGGTCTACGGCCACGCCAAACAAGGCGCGAGCTACGGACACACGAAAATCGCCGGCAAACAGATCCTGCGCAAAGGCCTGTCCCCGCTGGCCACGACCATCAGCACCGCCGACTCCGCGCCGATCATCACCGGCATGCGACTGCGGGCCGGGAAGGCCGGCTCCGGTAACGGTGCAGGTCGGATGGTTACTCAGGCCATCGTCACCGCCCGCCAGGCCGGCGCGACCGGGACCATCGTGGTCCGTGGGGACTCTGCGTACGGCACCCGCGCGGTCATCTCCGCGTGTCTGCGCGCGAAAGTGTGTTTCTCGCTCGTCCTGGCCAAGAACACCGCCGTCCAACGCGCGATCGACTCGATTCCCGACGAGGCGTGGACCGCGGTGAAATATCCCGGTGCCGTGCGTGACCCGGACACCGGTGCCTGGATCTCCGATGCCGAGGTCGCCGAAACCACTTACACCGCTTTCGCTTCCACCAGGACTCCGGTCACCGCCCGGTTGATCGTGCGCCGCGTCAAAGACGCCCGCTTCCCCGACGCGTTGTTTCCGGTGTGGCGATATCACCCGTTTTTCACCAACACCAGCGCCCACACCGTCGATGCTGATGTCACCCATCGCCGGCACGCGATCATCGAAACCGTCTTCGCCGACCTCATCGACGGGCCCCTGGCGCACATGCCGTCGGGGAGGTTCGGGGCGAATTCGGCATGGGTGCTCTGCGCGGCGATCGCCCACAATCTGCTGCGCGCGACCGGTGTTCTTGCAGGTGGTGGGCATTCGCGCGCCCGTGGGGCGACGCTACGCCGCAAGATCGTCAACCTTCCCGCCCGATTGTGTCGACCGCAACGAAGACCGATCTTGCGACTACCCACGCACTGGCCCTGGTCGGCTGCCTGGCTTCGACTGTGGGCCAACACCATCGGCCACAGTCCGCCCTCGACCACCTGAACACTGACCGACCCGCCGAGACGGCACGACCGGAGCCGCACCGTGGAAAAGCTGGGCAGACCAGCGGTTACTTCACGCCCTGAGCCCGCACTCGTCTGGAATCCAGATCCGGATCGACCTTCAAGGACTCATCGGTGGATTCAGGTTTAGGAGCCAGCTGGCATCCGACGCAGATTCGAACGCCGGATCGGCCCGTTAGCTCTATGACATTAAGTCGGGTACGGTCGATCCAGCCTCTTCCCATGGCGGCTGCTGCATCGATCTTTCGGCGTCACCACATCGAGTATGCCAAGGCGTGTAGATCCGTCTCAGTGCCGGCCAATTGAAGCGCTGGCACGGTCCTGTGGAACTCGCGTGCACCGTACAAAAGCGTAGGTGCTGAACTCGGGAAAGAAACTCCTCGGACCTCTCCGATGAAAAGCACGTGATCAGCAACAGGGATTGTTCGTGTCACGAGACAGTCCAGATGTGCGATTGCTCCCCGAACGCATGGCGTCGCGGCCACTGGCGCAGCCAAATGAGGCTCATCAAGAAACTTCGGGCGTCCGGGCGCGGCGGCGAACTCTGCCGTAGCGACACCACCCGTGCCCATGAGGCAGAGTCCGTATTCCCCTTGCTCAGCGACTGCGTGCGTGGTCGCGCTGGCCTCTCCGAGCGAGATTAAAACGGTAGGTGGTGCTGTCGAGACTGAACAGCAGGCAGTGATGGTCATGCCCCATGGGCGGTCTTCGACCTTGGTTGTCACGACCGCAACACTGGCAGTCAGGAGACTCATGGAGCGTCGGAAGGCGTCTGCAATGGACATATCGTCGGACATATCGTCAGCGGGAGTATTCATGCGGTCTCCTAGGGAAGCCAGACTAGACCTGAGAACTGCATGCAAGTCTACGATGTTCTGCATGCTATTGCGACCCCGAATGTCTACATTCGCGTACCGGCGGCCAGGGAGGCGGTCTCGGCGATGGTGCAGTCGGTGTGGGCCGCGGCGTGGAAGCGAGCGGCCGAGCAGGCGGACGAGGCGACCGCAGTGGCGCTCGATGCCGCTCGCGCCGGCGAAGCCGACGCCCTGACGGCTGCCGAGTGTGCCATCGCCGAGAAGGACGACGCGGTCGCGGACGCTCCTCCACACACAAATGGCTCATCTTTCATTGTCGGGGAAGTCGTGCGATCGGCCGTTAATAAGGTGCTTTGTCTGCTTTTCAAAGTAGGAGTAATAGGTGTTTGAAAAGGTTTTGGTCGCTAATCGCGGGGAGATAGCGATCCGAGCGTTCCGCGCGGCGTACGAATTGGGCGCTGGCACGGTCGCGGTGTTCCCCTACGAGGACCGCAACTCGGTGCATCGATTGAAGGCGGACGAGTCGTATCAGATCGGTGGGCCCGGTCATCCGGTGCGCGCCTACTTGTCGGTGGAGGAGATCGTCGACACTGCCCGGCGGGCGGGCGCAACCGCACTCTCGTTCGGATGTGATCAGGCCGCAGCCGCGGTCCGGATCACGCTTCCGGGTCGAGCACGAAGTTGTAGGTCACCTCGGCGATGCCGTCGGCGTTGGGCTGCGGATCCAGAATGAGCTCGGGCTTGACGGCCGTGGCGACGTCGTCCTCGACCCACTCGCCGCCCTGGAAGTACAGCTGGGTGGTGATGGCGCGCTTGCCGGGAGCCTTCACCATGAGGTGCAGGTGGGCGGGACGCCAGGGGTGTCCGCCGTAGGAGCTGATGAACCAGCCGGTCGGTCCGTCGGCCGGGATCTTGTAGGGAGCCGGCTTGAGCGTGGTGATCTCGAAGTTGCCGTTCTCGTCGACCTCGACGGTGCCGCGCAGGTTCCACTCGGGGATGCCGGGGGCGAATTGCGAGTAGAAGCCCTCTTCGTCGGCGTGCCACAGCTCGACGGTGGCGCCGTGCAGGCCGTTGCCCTCGAGGTCGGTGACCTGGCCCTTGAAGACCAGCGGCGGCGCGACCTTGTCCTTCTCGCGCATCGGCATCGTGCACTTGGCCGGGAGCTTGGGGCTGTTCGGGACGTAGTAGGGGCCTTCGATGGAGCCCTTGGTGCCGGTGAAGCCCTTGCGGTTGTAGTGCACCTTCTCGATCTCGTGCTCGACGAAGACGTCCAGCCACAGCGGCCACTCGCCGTACTCACCCACGTCGATGAGCCACTGCTTGAGCACCCGGTACTCGTCGTAGGTCACCTGGTGCTTGTCGACGATGCCGGCGAGAGCGTCCAGCAGGTCCTTGTAGATCGCCGACGCGCGCTCGACCGAGGTATCGGACGTGACCCGCTCGGACTTGAACTTGTCGGTCGCAGCATTGCCGGACCCGTGGGCGGTGGGGTTCTCCATGGTGGTCATGGCTCTCCTCGTGAAGGACTGAACTGTACGAAATGAATCCATCCGAGACATGGAGGCGTAGTGCCACTATCCTGCGTTCGAACGGAGAGTGAACTACCCGTCTCTTGCCCGGGGTGAAGAGGTATCGTCCAAACCTGCTGCAGTACATCAGCATTAGTGAGTCCAGGAACACTCGACACCGATGCATAGCTGGGCTTGGCCCGAACCGTTGCGCTGCGCCGTGCAGGACCATGCATCGCTTTCGCTAGCTAAAGGGTATGGGCGTCATACCAAAAATCGTCTTCAATGACGGCGGGCAGCGGATGCCGAACGGACGGGTTGTTCAGTCCGGTGTGCCGCTGCCGTGCAATTGGGAAGTTTGTCCGCGGTAGTACACCAGGGGCCGGTTGTCGCTGAAGTCGACGTGGGTGACGCGGCCGATCATGCCGAGATGGTCGCCGGCTTCGAAAACATGGTCCTGTTCGCACAGGATCGTGGTCACTGCGTCCTTGATGGTGGGGATGCCGTGGTGGTATTCCCATTCGCCGACTTCGAATTTCGCTCCGTCGATCCGGGCAAATCCGTGGCAGATCTCGGCTTGGTCCTCGGCAAGGACGTTGATGCAGAAGCATTCGCTGCGGCGCAGTTGGGCGAATGTCGATGAGCCGGAAAAGGCGAAGAATGCCACCAGAGGCGGGTCGAGGGAAACCGAGGTCAAAGAGCCGATGGTCATCCCGACCGGTTCCCCGTCACAGAGAGCAGTCACCACTGCGACCGAGGTCGGTACACGGCCCATGGCCCGGCGAATCGTTGCCGCATCCACGTCTTGGTCCTTGTCCTGTGGAAGAGCGCGCATTGAATGTTGCACTGCGGTGGTCATAGTTGGTCTCCTGGTCTCTCGGGGACCCGGCAGGGATGACATCGGCATCTGCTCGGGTCAGAGGAGGAACTTGTCGACGGCCTCGAGGGTTTCGTCGAGCTTTTCCACCTGAGGAATGTGCCCACAGTCCTCGATGATGGTCACGGTGCTGTCGGCGATGAGTTTGTGGAACTGTTCGGCGTAGATCGCGGAGACGAGTCGGTCCTCGCGGCCCCACACGATCAAAGTTGGTGCGACGACGCGGTGCAGTCGGTGACGCAGAC
This sequence comes from Rhodococcus rhodochrous, assembly GCF_014854695.1. Lineage (NCBI taxonomy): Bacteria > Bacillati > Actinomycetota > Actinomycetes > Mycobacteriales > Nocardiaceae > Rhodococcus > Rhodococcus rhodochrous. The sequence continues at coordinate 95,270 of NZ_CP027558.1, forward strand.
CCCGGTCGGGGATGGGCCAGGCAAACTTGCCGGTGCATCCGAAGGCCCACACCATGGCGGCCGCGGCAGCCTGCTGTTGTTCGATGTCATCAGATGGTGCAAGCATCGCCTGGGCTGCCGGGCTGGTGGGGTCGTGGAACAGCAAGGCCGGTAGCTGCTCGGGCGGGGTGGCGATCCAGTTCGCCGTCGGGGCAGCCTCGCTCCACAGTCCGATCGGATCGAGCAGAATCAGTTTCTCCGGCAACGCCGGGAACGCGGCAGCGAGTTCGGCCGCGAGCATGCCGCCGAAGGACTGCCCGACCACCACGGGGCGATCGAGTCCGAGCGCGCGGATCAGTTCCTCGTAAGCGAGCACCATGTCGCTGAGGGTGTCGATGGTATGGATGGCATATGGATTGCCGTCGCTGGTGCCGGGGAACTCCGGAGCGTAGACGGTGTACCGCGAGGCCAAATGGGACAGGAATGGATCCCATGCCAGGCCCGCAGCCGGGTGCAGATACAGCAACGGCGTTCCGGCGCCGGCGATCTTGACGGTGATGGTCAGTCGGCCGCCCCAGACGTCGACGGTCTGTTCGGTAATGGTCGGAGTGCTCATCGGGCGTTCGCTCCTGCCTGCGTCGCGGTGGTGTAGGAGATGGGCGTGCCGCCGAGCCGGCGCGGCCACCACTGATGCTGATGGTCGGTATCGGTCCACAAGGGACGCAGACGGGGCAGCACTTCTTCTGCGAACAGTTGGATGTTCTTCATCACCAGGTGGCGAGGGAGGGAGCCGAAGCCCAGCATGGCGTGGAGGTTGCCGATGCCGTATTCGCGGCAGAAGTCGAGCAGTTGCTCGGCGACAGTGTCGGGGCTGCCGACTACGACTACCCCCGCGTCGACCAGATCGCGGAAGGTGGCGGTGCGCATGCGGTGGTACAGACCGAAGTCGCCGGGATCCTTGATCAGAGCTTTGACGCCGTTGATGTCGATAGCTCCGGGCAGACCGAGCTTCTCGATCGGAATCGAACCCAAACCTTTCCGGAACGCGTATTCGGCGTGCGGGCCGTACTCGAGCTCGGCACGCTCGTCCGTTTCGGAGACGGCAATGGTCTGCAAGAACCCGATACGGTACGGATTACGGGCCACCCCCGCCTCGTCGGCTTGTTCCCACATCCGGTCGAAGATGCGCTTACCGGTCAGTTTGGCACCGAACCAGCTCAGATAATTGAACCCGAAGCCACGATCGAAACACATCCGCATGGTGCGGGGGTTGCCGATCCCGGTGATCCACACCGGGACGCTCTCCTGCAGCGGCCGTGGCCACATGTTCACCATCGGATACTGCGAATAGCGACCGTTCCAGGCGAACGGATCCTGCTCGCGCCAGGCCCGCAGCACCAATTCGAGGTTCTCGTCGAATCGGGGGCGGACCTCGATCGGCGGGACACCGTTGTTGATGTTGGCGTCGTAGCTCAACCCCACGGTCAGCCCGGCCACCAGGCGACCGCCGCTCATCACGTCGATCATGGCGTACTCTTCCGCGGCGCGGAGCGGCTCGCGGGCCTTGCCCAACGACCGGCCCATCGGGTACACCGCCACCTCGAGCCCTTCAGCCTCGGTCATGTAGGCCAGTGCACTCGAGATCAGATCCGGATTCGGGATCATGTCATAGCTGCTTTGACCATGCTCGGTGACCGCCACACCATCGAAACCACTACGCGCACCGTGCATCAGCTCGTCCATGAAGTCCCGAATCGACGAGTACATCCCATCCCGGGTGACAAGCGAGTACGGAATGCTGCACACCGACTCGTACTTGCTCTCGAAATCATCCGGAAGGTACCGGTACGGCGCCTGCAGGAACAGGTTGACTTTCACGTTTTCTCCTCCGCCAGAGGGACGGGCCGATAGTTGTCCGGAACCGAGAGCGTTTCCTTGCTTGTCCGCTCTGTGATCCACCTCTCACGTCGAAGGCTATGGACAGGCCATCTAGATGTCCAACACTTGTTTTATGAGCTATTGAGATCTTCTGTGTCTGAATAAAGAATTAGGTATGGAGTTGCGCCACATGAGGTACTTCAGCGCGGTCGTCGAGGAGGGTAACTTCACTCGGGCCGCCGAACGGTTGTCCATGGCTCAGTCGCCGCTGTCCCAGCAGATCCGTGCACTCGAACGCGAACTCGGCGTGCAGTTGCTCGAACGCACCACCCGCTCGATCACGATCACCGCAGCGGGCCGGGTGTTCTACGACCGGTGCGTTGCGCTGCTCGACGACGCCGAAGACGCCATGGAATCCGCACGAAAAGCCGATCGCGGGGAAGTGGGCGCACTGTCATTGGGATTCACCGGATCGGCCACCTACGATCTGATGCCCAATCTGGTGCGGGCCTACCGTGAGCGCAATCCCCTCGTCGAACTCACCCTGCGCAGCGAAATGCTCACTCCAGCTCAGGTCGATGCGCTGCTCGACGGCACCTTGTCCGTCGGCCTGCTGCGCCCTCCGGTGAAAAGTCCCGGCATCATCGTCGAGCTGCTCCGCCATGAACCACTCTTGGTCGCCTTACCGGTACAACATCCTCGTGCCATCGCCACTGCGGTCGATCTGCGCGACCTCACCGCGGAGGCCTTCATCGGCTACTGCGACCCCTCCACCATGCACGATGCCCTGATCGCCGCGTGCGAACAGGTAGGCTTCGTCCCTTCCGTTCGCCAACAGGTAGCCGAGACCTCCACCCTGGTTGCCCTCGTCGCTGCAGGCCTCGGCGTCGCACTCGTACCGGAATCGGTACGCCATCTACGCATGAACGGAGTTACCTACCGTCCATTGAGGACCCCGACGATGACCGTGCCCCTGGCGTTGGCCTACCGCGAAGACACCATCGGCCCCCTCATCCGCCGCTACCTCGACACCGCTCGCACAGTCCTGCGCAGTAAGAAGCTCCTCGATCCAATCCCTCACGTCGACACCTTCGGCCAGTACATCGACACGCTCTGAAATCGACTCGACGCTCCGGTGGTGCCTTTACGGCATTGCGACGCCCGCTCCCCCGGCCGATAGGCGCTCTTACGTCAACCGTCACCGTACGGTCGATGCAGGTGGGGTACATGATGAGTGACCTGCACGGATATCTCGCGCCGGGGCACGGCATATCCCGCAGCCGGTGACATGCCGGGATGGGTGAGGGCACCCGACGGGCAGACGGTATGTGCGCTGTCCTCACACGGGTCGAGGGCGAGCAGCCCCTGACATTTCTGAGCCGACTACCCCGAATCGGAGGTGGGCCCGACCTTCTGCCAGGGGGCGGTTGCGTCCGTTCTAGGCTCGGTACCCGTGCAGGCCTTCATCGACGAGAACACCGTCCGCGGCATCATGGTCGTCGCTGCGGTCGCGGACCCGTCGGCCCTCGAGCACGCCCGCCGCACCCTGGCGGGGTTACGGATGAAAGGCCAGGAGCGGATCCACTTCAAGTCCGAACGAGATTCTCGGCGGCGTGCGATCTGCTCGGCATTGGTCACCTTGGATGTGCAGGTACGCGTCTATCACGCTGCTGGTCTTACACCCAAGCTCGGACGTCCGCGCTGCCTCGAGACATTGGTGGGGGACCTCGCCGAGCTGCCGGTGTCTCGACTGGTCCTCGAGCAGGACGATTCGACCGTCAAGTCCGACCGGCGGGTCCTGTTCGAGGCGGCCGGCAAGCACGGGATCCGCGAGCAGCTGACCTATCACCATCTGCGGGCCAAGCAGGAACCGATGCTGTGGATTCCCGATGCGGTCGCGTGGTGCCTGGCCAAAGGCGGAGAGTGGCCCGATCGGGTCCGCCCGTTGATTACCAAGACCGTGACGGTGCAGTAGAAACGCGAAACCCGGCTCACCAACCGTCCGGAAGGCTGCCGGGTTCACTTCACCAGAGCTACTGCCCTGGGCTTCATCTACGATGCCAGAGCCCACGAACAGGCGCAACCCGGTGCGTGATGCGCAATCGCGTGTGTACCTTCCGTAACCGTGTTTGAGCGGGTAAGCACTCTGTTCGAACTCGTCCGGTACCTGGACGATCCGCAACCCTCGCGCCAGAGCGGGTCTGAGGCCGGCCGACCGGGTGGCGTCTTATAGGCCCTCCAGCACTCCCATCAGATCCTGGAGTAGTGCATCGGCGCGGGCTTCGATGTCGTCGAAGACATCGGTGAGGTCTTCGAGTGCCTCGTGATCGCGGTTGCGGGCGGCTGTGCCGCGCTCGTAGTAGTTGGGGTCGAGGGCGATGTCCGGCTCGACCCAGGCGTCGACATCCTCCTGCGGAGGAACAGGTAGCACTCTGTGTGCCGGGGCCCGTCCGGACAGGTGTGCCCGTACCAGCCTCGACACCGACTGCGCAGTCATGGGTTGGCCGTGTGGGAGGTGTCCCCAGCGGTCGATCGGACACAGCAACGGCTGGCGGGCCCGTTCGGTATCGAGCGGATCGGTGACGATCTCGACGGGGTCGGTGAGGTGGTGGCGCAGCAGGTGCGTGCCGGGATGCTGGTCGAGGAACGTCTGGATCTGCGCCCATCGCCGGTAGATCGCGACAGCGGGGTTGTCTCCGGTCTCGGGATCCGGTGGGAGGCGGAATCGTTCGCCGGTCGGGGTCGTGGCCACGAGGGTGTCGCCGTCGAGGCGGATGTCGCGGCGGCGCAGCCTGGTGATGCCGGTGAAGGTCATGCCGGTGGCGGCCAGGACCAGCAGCAGGGTGTCGCGACGGCCGAACAGTCCGCTCGGCCACCCTAAAGTGGGCAGCTCGGTGGCGCGCTGCAGCAGTAGCCGTCCGAGCCGGTCGAGGCGCGAGGCGCGAGTGGTGTCGAGGTGCCGGCGCACCGTCTCGGTGCGCCCCGGCGGCGGGTAGCCGTGCCCGGTGTGGACGGCGTTGATCGCCGACAGCCGACGTCGCTGCGTCGCGACCGCGGCCGGGTGCTCGTACAGGAACAACGCCAGCGTGTCGGGCGCGGCGGGGATGGGCTGGTGGTCGGCTGCGGTGCACCAGTCCGTGAACAGGGCCCAGTCGTGCCGGTAGCGACTCGGGATGTGTAGGCCGAGGTCGGCATCGTGAACATCGTTGCGGCGGATGGACTCTCGTTCGGTGCTGGTCATTGATCGCGCCTCACAGTCCGAGGTTGGTGACGGCGTTGCCGATGAGCGGGGCGTGTTCGCGGGCGTAGGTTTCGAGCATGGCGGGGGTGCTGTGCCCGGTCTGGCGCATGATCGCGTGCGCGGACGCGCCGTTGCGGAAGGCCTGGGTGACGAACCCGGCCCGCAGCGAATGTCCACCGAGCTGCTGGACGATCTCGGGGTCGTAGCCGGCCTGGGCGGCGCGGCGACGGATCACCTGGTGCACCGCCGCCCCCGACAGGGCGGTGTCGGAGAGGTTGCCGTTCTTCCGGATCGCCCGCAACCACGGCGACGTCGGGACCATGCGGGGACGCGACCCGCGGCACACGTGCGCTGCGAACGGTTCGGCGGTGCGCAGCAGGCGGATGACGGCGGGCCGGCCCCCGGCGTCGAAGGCGGCGACGACCTGCGCCCACCGCAGCCACGCACACGGCGGACAACTCGCATGACTGTGCGTGAACGGCAGCGCCCGGACACTCCCCCGCCCCTCCTGATCCGTCTTGGACTTGCGCAGGCGGATATGCAGGCCGTCGAGCCGGTGCAGCGAGACGTCGCTGCAAGTGAGCCCGACGAGTTCGCTGCGCCGGAACGCCCCGGCAAAGCCGAGCAGCAGAATCGCAGAGTCGCGGCGTTCGAGGACCTCCGCGGCCCAGCCGGCACAGTCCGCCCTCGCCTTCTCGACGATGGTGACGATGTCGGCGGTGAGCAGCGGCGCCCGCGGAGTGCGGGGCCGCTCCCCCGCCGCGGCGTAGTCCCGGCGGATCCCGGACAAGGTCGCGGTGACCAGCTCGTCGGCCCCGGGGGCGGGATGGCCGGCGCGGCGGTGGTGGTAGCCGATGCCGGCGACCCAGCGGGCCAACGTCGAGGGTGAGTAGGCCCGCTCTCCCGCCTCCGTGACCGTAGATGCCGCGTCGTGGAGGTAGGCGGCAACCGTCAAGGGATGCGCCGGCAACGCCACATGGCCTTCCCGCTGGCACCAGGCAGTGAACCGGGCCCAGTCGGCGGCGTAGTTACGCCGGGTCGACTCGGACCGCGACCGCGCCGCCGTCCCGGCCACCTGCGTGAGGGTCTCGACCGGCAACATCGGCACGGACGGCGTGGCGGGCTCCGCGGCGGTCGACACGGAGGCGTCGGAGGGGTCCGGATGGCGCATGAGCAGGTCGTCGGGCACGAACCGGGAGCCTACCGCCCTGTTCGGACAGGTTGCCACCGGAAAAAGCGCTCAACAGGGGTTTCGCCGTCGATGGTGCGCTAATGGCAATTAGTGGCATCAACTCCGCAAGAACTATGAGTGACCGGCAACGGAGCCCTCCGTCATGCAAGTCTGCAGCTTCTTCTTGTCGAGATGCAGCCAAGATCGACACACCGACCCCCTGCATTGGAAACGCCCTTCACGACGAACGCTCTGCCCTGCATTCGCCGAGGAAGGCCGCCTAACGCCGCTGGTCCGCGTACTGGCCGCGTTCGAGCACCCTCGAAACGAGGTAACCGATCAGGATGCCCCAGAACGCGGCGTGAATATTGAACAGGTTCAAGTCTGCGATCGTCACCACGAAGGTGACCAGCGAGCCGAAGGTGAAGGTGGTGGCGAAGGCCGTCACGAAGGCCTGTTGAAGCGCTTTGAGCATCGCGATGCCGCCCAGCGCCAGGACGAACGCCTCCGGGGTTGCCAGCATGAGTCGAACCAGGGTCGGGGCAACAAGCGCGCATACCAGCGAGAGCACGCCGTAAACGAGGGCACCGGTGTACTGCCGGTGCTTTTCACCCGAGGACGTCAGCAGCGCATTGGTCGGGCCCGTCACGCATGCCGATACTGCGCCGAACCCCGCATTGAGCACCGAGAAGATTCCGGAACTCATAGCGAAGACGTTGACCGGTGGGCGGTGGCCTGCCGCGTTGAGCACGGCGATGCCCTGACCGTTCTGAACGATCAACACGGTGATCGCTAGCGGCACTACCAGTTCCAGTTGGGCTGCCCAGGTGAATTCGGGGACCGTGAATGTCGGTGTGGCGAAGAACGACCCGCCACCGGGCTCGAGCGTGAACTGGCCGCTGGCCACGACAGCGACCACGCCGACGCCGAGGGCACCCAGGACCGGCGGGAGAAACCTGCCCAGTAACGGGACGGCAGATAGGACGAGGAAGGCGAGCACCATCGGAACGGCCACGATTGTGTTGTCCCGGGTGGCGGTGACGATGTCGGTGCCGAAACGCAGGAACACTGCGGCGACCATCGCCATCACGATCGGCATCGGGATCGCGGCCATCGCTCGGCGCACCACCCCGCTCATCCCCAATCCCAAGATCACGAGTCCTGCGGTGAAGAACGCGCCGACCACTTCGGGAAAGGACAGATGCTGCAGTGACGGTCCCAGCAGCACGGTGCCGGGAATCGACCACGCGAAACCGAGCGGCTGGCGGTACACCAGCGACATCACCACGGTCGCAAGACCGGCGGAGAGGAAAATTGCGAACACCCACGAAGCGAGCTGGGCGTCGGTCAGGCCTGCGGCTGCACCGACGGCCAACGTCACGGCAATCGGCCCGGACGCGGAGAAGACCAACCCGACCACTCCGTTGGCGGCGTACTGTGCGCCCACGTCGCGTAGGACATCGCGCACCCCTGCAGGACGGATGCCAGGACGCTCGAATAGGAAGTTGCGCGCACGGATGGTGGTCGGTGACGGATCGGTGGTGACAGACATGCTCGCTCCGGATCTGCGGATGGGTCCATCCAGTTCACCAGCGTTTCACCCGTGTGCGAGCCGCGGGCGGTGCCCAGTTGATCCTGGGTATGGCATACCCAGGATCAACTGGGCACCGTTGACGACTCTTCTTGAGCCGACATGTTGCTCAGATGGACGCATGACGCATTCCACGAACCTCGTTCCCTCGTCCGATCGCCGACGCGCTGTGGTCACCGGTGCGAGTAGCGGTATCGGTGCGGACACCGCACGGCATCTGGTCCGCTGCGGCTGGTCCGTGCTGGCGGTGGCCCGGCGCCAGGACCGCCTCGACGCTCTGGCCGCGGAGATCGGGTGCGATGTGCTGGCCGCGGACATCACCTCCGATCACGATGTGGCGCGGATCGTGGCCGCTGCCGGTCCGGTTCATGCCCTGGTCAACAATGCCGGCGGGGCGCGGGGCACGGAGTCGATCGATACTGCCGATCTGGACAAGTGGGCATGGATGTACGAGGTGAACGTGCTCGGTACGGTGCGCCTGACCAAGGCGTTGATCCCGGCGCTGCGGGAGTCCGGTCGCGGCACCATCGTCGTCGTGTCCTCCCTGGCCGCCGAGACTGCCTATGCCGGTGGCGGTGGTTACTGTGCAGCCAAGAGCGCCGAGCGGGTGGTCGCCGAGACCTTGCGGTTGGAGTTGAACGGGGAGCCGATCCGGGTCGTCGAGATCTCACCTGGCCTTGTGCATACCGAGGAGTTCTCGCTGCGTCGGCTCGGTGGTGACCAGGCCGCCGCGGACGCGGTCTATGCGGGGGTGCCTGATCCGCTGACCGGTGACGATGTCGCCGAGTGCATCGCGTGGACGCTTGAGCGGCCGCACCATGTGAACATCGACCGGCTCGTGGTCAAGCCGCTTGCGCAGGCCGCGATCCACAAATTGCACCGCACCACATGAGGTCGGGGCCGTTCGGTGCGCGCATCATGGGGGTGTGGTGAACGGAAGGGTCGCGCGATTGAATGCTGGTCTCGAACTCGGTGAATTTCTCAAGGTCAGACGTGCTCTGGTGGCGCCGCCTGAGAGTGGGACGCGTCGACGTGTCCCGGGGTTGCGGCGAGAAGAGGTCGCGGCCCTGGCCGGAGTCAGCTGTGACTACTACACCCGCCTCGAGCAGGGTCGGCACAAACGTCCCTCCGAGACGGTGTTGTACGCCCTGGCCGAAGCACTGCAATTGGACGATTTGGCCACTAGGCATCTGCTCGACCTCGCTCGTGCTATTGCGGCACCACAGCGGCGGCTCCCGACGGCCTCGGTGCAGCGGGTGCGGCCGTCGCTGCACCGGCTGCTCGATACCTTCACCGAGCATCCGGCGTTCATCCGTGGGCGGCGTACGGATGTGCTGGCGATGAACAAATTGGCCGCGCTCCTGCTCACGGATTTTCCCGCGAAACCGGCGCGTGATCGCAACTTGCTTCGGTGGGCGCTTCTCGACGAGGAAGCGCGGCAGCGTTACGTCGATTGGGAGAAGGTCGTGTCGTCGATGGTCGGGACGCTGCGTCTCGATGCCGGCCGTCACCCTGACGACCCACTGCTCGCGCAACTCGTGGGTGATCTGTCTGTGCGCAGTGAACAGTTCCGCCGGTGGTGGGCCGATCATCGGGTGGTGGAGCGGCGCGATGGCATCAAGCGGCTGGACCATCCCTTGGTCGGTCGTATCGACGTGTTCTACGAGGCACTCGAAGTGACCGGGGAAGCGGATCAGACCTTGTTCGTCTACAGCACCGATCCCGGGTCGGAATCGGAGTCCAAACTTCGGGTGCTCGCTGATCGGATCCGCTCCGCGCCAGCGGAATCGGCGTCCGGGCACTGACGGATCGTTTGACCGAAGCATGGGGAGGGCGCGATGCGAGCGCTACGCCCCCTTGTGATGACTGAAGGACGAGTCGGGCGGACGCGGCGGTAGTCGGCCGCATGTGTGCACGGACCTGTGGCTTGTTGTTCGGCCGCCGGGGCCGGAAGCGGTCGAGTAATTCGGCGACGTCGAGCAGTTCCGGTGGACTCGAGTGCTGGTGCGGCGGGACGTGCATGCTCGTCGCGGTGGCCGACACGGTGCCGGCTCCGTCGATGGTGACGCCTGGGTCGGGACTGCGGGTCGGGGTGCTCGAGATAGGCTCCCGGGTGGCTGGGTGGAGTCCGGTGAACATCCGGTTTCAGGTGCTACGCCTGCGTTCACCCGTCATCGGCGTGAGTCGGTGTCAGTGCCAGGTGACGTCGATCTTGTCGATGGCGTCGAAGTGGAAGCCGAACTGGTCGTTGTAGACGTCGAATCCCTTGTTCTCGGGGTAGTCGATGGTGGCGTGGCGTTCGAGGATGGCGACGACTCGTGCTTGGTCGTCATTGGCCAGTGCTGCCGCCAACGCTTGGGATTCTGCGGCGCTGAAGGGAATATCGGAGTTGCCGAAGTCCAGTGTGCGGGTCCGGTAGTCGTAACCTGCCTCGTCGCCGTTGCGTACGTGCACGCGGCCGGTAACGCGGATGGTGGCGATCTTCGGGGTGCCGTCGGGGTTGAGAACACCGGCCTTGTCCATGACGTCCTTGGCCTTGACGTCCTTGAGCTTCGACCGCGCGTCGTTGCGGAGCTCATTGGTCTTACCGGAGATGTATTTGCGCACCGAGGAGGGGCTGCGGCCGATCTTCCTCGCTACCTCGTTCACTCCCCCGAGGCGTGCAACGGCGGCGCGACGCTGAGCCAGCTCGGCGACCTCGCCATGAGGAATGCGTCCTTGCTGCGCCCAACGGCGCAGCGTGCGGTCCGATGGTGGGGTACGGCCGGCGTCGATGGCGGCCTGTCTGAGCCCGTCGTTGCCGATCTCGGTGCGGATCTGTTTGACCGAGACTCGCGAGGTCAACCCGGCCAGGCCCCGGCTGGTTTCTTGCGCCTTGGCGACACCTGCAGCCGCCGCAGCCGCGACAGTAACCTTCATGCCGTCGAGGCCGACAGTTTTCTGCGGCACGGCTTTCGATCGAGGTTTCGGTAGATGCAATGCCATCTACTGCTCCTCATCGTGATCGGCGCCGTGGGCAGCGGCAATCGCCAAACGCACCTCATGGGTGGTCTCGGCCTCTGCGAACGCCAACAGCATTTCGTCGGTGAGCTCGACATGCTTCTCGAGGACCATCTTGCCCAACGCATCGCTGTCGTCGGCGAGGGTCTGCCCCTCCCCCACCAGGTACACCCAGGAATCGGTCATGGTGCGGATCGGCCAGCGTCCGGTCTCGCGGGCGATGCGCATCGCGACGCGGCGGCCACGCCAGCGGCAGTGCGCCATGATCGCCGCTCGCCACAGCGGCTGATGGTGGTGTTGCATGCGGGTAGCGGTCCACATGTCGGGGTTGACCATCCGGCCGACGTAGCCCTTGTAACAGGCTCCGAGGAAGCGCTTCATCGCCGCGTCACCGCTCTCTGCTGCGACGGCGCGCGCCTCGCGCAGCACTTTGGCCCACTTGTCGAGGGCGCGGCCTTGTTCTTCGTAGACCCAGGCTTCGGTGATGTCGAGGTCATCGACGTCGAGGCCCATTCCCCCGTCGGCGATGGGAGCGCACAATCCGTCGAGGCTGATGGTGGTGATCCAGGTCTGTACGGGTTGCTCGTCGAGCATCGCCGGGTGCGGCAGCGGTAGTTTCTCCGGCAGCGCGTACTGCCCAGCGGCAGGGAGGGTCACGCGCCAGATCCCGAAGGGTGGCTTGTCGCTGGTCGCGGCGGCCGCGGCATCGACACCGAGCAGGTTGCGGACCCGGCCGTAGCCGAACGACAGCATGCCCGCCGAGGCCAGATACGCGGCGCGCTGGTCGATGGTGACCAGGGCGGTGGCGCCCTCGAGATCGTCGGCATCGGGGATGCGGGACCAACCGGCGGCCGGCTCGAAGTCCCCGCGTGGGGCGCCGTCGATCGGGGGAATCGGTCCGCCGGCGGTCACGACGATGCCTTTGCCTGTGCGGAGGCGTTCGCGGCGGATCTTGTCCAGGACCGCAGCGCCGGTGCGGGCAGGGGTCGGGCCGGGCAGGGTGTCGAGGTGTTTGATGGACCAGGCCAGGCGGCGGCCGAGTTCGCGGGCGGCGGGAAGGTCGTCGTCAGGGAGGTAGGTGCCGGCGGCGGGATTGCCGAGGATGCCCATGTCTCCGACACGGTTTCCCCAACCGAAGTCCTTGTTCCAATACGTCCACACGTAGGGCTCGAGGACGAGGTCGACCATCTGGGTGGCTTTGCCGACCTTGCGGATCAGGTGGATGACGTAGCCAGGGTCGCCGCGCAGTTCCCAGCCTGCAGCGATCAGAGGTGGCAAGGTTGCCGTGATGGTCTGGGTCAGTTCGGTCGCCGCTCGTTGACGAAGCTGTTCGAGGTCGTCGACGTCGTCTTCGCTGCCGGGGTCGATGCTCCAACCGAGCTGGGAGCAGGAATCGATCCCGACGAACCACACCTGTGCGGTGAGTCCGTGTGGAGTCAGTGCTGCCCAGTGCAGCAGCTTGTCCAGCTTCTCGATCGAGTCGACCGGGCCGGTCAGCCGAACGCCCGAGGGTGTGTACGTCGCTGCGGCGGTGACAATGATCGCGTGACCGTCCGCGTCCTCGGTGACAGGCAGGGATTCCCACGGGCGGACCTCGGTCCCCGGCTTCTCCGCCTCATCGATGTCGGCAACGTCAACGGGGTCGGGTGGGGCGGTGTCTGTATCGGCCGACTGCAGGTCGTCCTCTGCTGGTGGCGGTGGTGCCTCGGTCGCTGTGTCTTCGGCTGCGACCGAACCGTTCAGCGGCTTTTCAGGTTCAGGGTCGAGGTCGAAAAGGGCGATTTGGTCGTCGATTCCGCTCATCGGCTCACCACTGCAGTCCTTCTGCGATCCACCGAACCTGTCTCCGAGTCGCGGTTACCGGAGCTCGAGTGCATCGATGAGCTTGCGACGCTCGTCGTCGGTGAAGTGCTTCCGCACCGCCGCGGCCAGCACATCCGGATCCGCTCCCAGACGCTTGAGTGCCTGAGCCACCTTGTCCACCGGCTCGAGCTTGCTCGCAGGCTCTTTCGGCTGCGGCGCCTCAGGCTCGGCAGTCTCTGCGTCGGCTTCGGGTTCCGGATCAGGGTTCTGGGCTGCTTCCCACGCCGCGACCTGTTCCTCGAGCGGAACCCGCGCCAACGAGCGAGCCTGGCGCACAGCGAGATCACCTGCCCGCAGGGCTGCTTGCAGCTCGGGGGCAAGTTTGAGCAGGGCGCGACGCTGGGACACCCAGCCCTTGGAGCGACCGAGTTTCTTCGCTGCTGCGTCTGCGCTACCGAACTCCGAGACCATCAACTCCACAGCCTTGGCTTCTTCGAGCACGTCGAAGTCACGGCGGTCGATGTTCTCACTCGTTGCCGCCCACAGGATTTCACCCTTGTCGACGGCGATGTTGTCGCGCAGCACCACATCGAGACCGGGACGGCCGTACTTCTGGGCCGCAGCGAGCCGGCGGTTGCCGTTGACGACGATGTACCGCGCTGCACCGAGATCGTCTTCATCCTCGGGCCACAGTTTCAACCACGCTGTGCGGCTGACGACGGTGCCGGGTTGCAGCTGCCGGTCGGCGATCGTCGCCAGATCCGACAAATCCCCGAGTTCGTCACGCGGGTTGCGGGGGTTGGCGATGAGCTGATCGACCGGAACATCGGCGAGCAGTTGACCTTCGAGCGGCTCGATCGTCGTCTTCGTCTTCGTGGGTGCGGGGGTGCGCTTACGGTCGACCGGAGAGTTGTCGCCGACTGCTCCGACGAGGGAGGCGAAGTTCGCGCGCCCACCCTTGGGCGGCATCAGCGACCACCATCCGCGAGCTCGAGGCTGAGCTTGTAGAAATCCTCCCGTGCCTGCAACGAGACGCGGTTGGCTTCGTACTCGGTAACGACGCGACCTTCGGCAGCGGCGCGGGTGTGGACCTTGTAGTGCCGCACCACCGTTCGCGCCAGCGGCCAGCCGTTGGCCTGGACGAACTCGCGGGTCTGCTCGAGGTCCACCTTGCCGTCGCGGGGATCCCAATTGTTCACCACGACAATGAATTTCTTGCCGAGAGGTTCGATGACCTGCTTGATGGTGCGCGCGGTGGGATCGAAGCACAGCGGTTCGGGTTCGATCGGAACGATGACCAGATCAGCGACCTCGAGCACGGCGCGCAGGGCGTCGGCGGAACTGCCGGTGCCGAGCACATCGGTGCCGTCGTCGGCACCGGACAGGTCGATCCAGCCCGGGGTGTCGACGTAGACGTGCTTGATGCCGGGCAGCTTGTCGAGATTACGTAGCACGTCGAGGTTGTCGTGGACCTGATCGATCAGAAACGGCAGTTCCTCGACGCGTGAGGCCCACCAGACTGCGGAGCCCTGCGGGTCGACCGAGATCGCGGCGACCGGGGACTGAACATCGTCGTCGTCACCTGCGGTGAGGACATCCGCTTTGACGGCGGCGAGGTTCATGGTGAGCGTCGATTTTCCGACGCCACCTTTTTGGTTGAGCATGACATGAACAGCCACAGGTTACCTCCGTATGCTTCACCCCAGGGTGGGGCTACTTCGGACTCGCGTCGTCATCGCTTGGCGGAGATGACGATTGCGCCTGCACCACTGTAACGGTTTCGATGCAGTTTCATGAGGCGCGCAACTCGTACAATAGACCCTTACGGGTCTACCGAACAAGCTTTCGCCGTATCATCTCAGATGTGCTTCGCTACCTGACTTTGCACGAAGTTGCCGACCGTGTCGGCATTACATACAACACCGCCAAAGGCTATCTTCGGAAAGGCGTTCTGCCACAAGCAGATGCGTCGATCGGGCCCCGGTTCGGTTGGCTCCCTGAGACTGTCGACGCGTGGATGGAAACGAGGCCGGGTCGAGGTCGAAGGGTACACAAGGGCACTCCCCCGACTCGAGTCCGCCTCGGTTCGGGGCCGAAAAGACTTTGATCGCTTCGGCGTGTCACCGGCACCGTTGCGAAGGCGTCGTGCATGACGCGGAACGCGGTGCTGGTTCTACCGTTTGAGGGGTATCTCTACCCTGATTCCATTTCGTCACAGTGACGATCATTTATCACGCCGGTCGTCATGCGCGACAAAGCGTGCACGATGCTTTTCGACGCTACACGCAACACTGCCCTGGTGAAACTTGCTGAAGGCGGATAGTATCCCGGCTCTCCTTGCGCCGTCGCCGATCGGCGTATTCCGCTTCAATGGTTGCCCGATACCGTCTGCCGAATCGGCAGTTTACCGCGGTAAACTGTCGTATGTCTTGACCTCGGCGCTCCGTCCATCGACGGATGCTGTCAGGAAGAGCCTCATTCTCATGGTGCCGTTGTCTTGAGCACCCAACCGATGTGTCACCTGCGCTGCTCATTCATGCACGGGTCGACTCAGGGCTCGAACGCCGATCGCGCGGTCTCCCCTGGACTCCTCGCGATAAAGGCATAGCAGAACCTTGGGCGATGCCCTGTGGCACGGACCTAACTGCAGTGGCGTTGGTTTCTCAATCTCCCCGACCCCAAGTCCTAGCAACCCATTCCTACAAAATCGGACTGCGCGACTGCATCAGCAGAGTGTCGTTGTATGTCGTGTCTCGGTGCGACCGCCTCGTTTACCGCAGTAAACGAGGCGGTCGCAAAGGCCGCTTCTAGCTTGCGTTGCGAGCTCGTCGCGGCCCACATCAGATGCACTTCACCTCTGGACAGACGACATCCGCGAGGGGTTTACCGCGGTAAACCAGCCCAGCCTATGTCCTCCATTGACGAATGCGTGCCCGCTCGATCCGCCTTGCCAATATCCGTCCGCGAGATCATGAGGGCGTGGGTCGATCTATGCTGGTTTACCGCGGTAAACAAGTCCCTGCCCCACTCCCCCATCCGGACGGTTTCGGCGCAACCTGTTACAGCAGAATCACAGTCGACGGGAGGTGGGACAGAACGCACCGGGCGTACGTCTCGTGTTCGATTCGCATTCTCCCACCGCGCACTGATGTTGTTTACCGCGGTAAACAACGCGGACCTGTGGTCGGTCCTCCGTGTGGATCACCCCTACAGCCGAGGCTCCGATTCGTGCCGGCGAGAGTGGATCTCACTATAGATACCGAGACGCTCTATGTCAGAACCCCTATAGCCAGTGCGGTTTACCGCGGTAAACCGCACTGGCCCCGGACTATCTGATCGTGTCCTTCTCCAGCTCTAGTGCGCTAGCAGAATCCAACTCGCCTTGGCGGTTTACCGCGGTAAACCGTCAAGGCGAGTTATTTTGGCACCGGCGATCACTCGTCCCGACGGAACATCCCTCGGCACCAGTGGCCTGTACGAGATGCGATGTCTCTTAACGGTCTGGGTGCAACCGGCAAGGAAGGGGCAATGCGCTGAACAAGCCGAGATGCGAACGGTGGAGCAGTACTGTCTTCCGCGGGTCATTGGTTTACCGCGGTAAACCAGTACCGCGACAACGTTGATCAAGCTCGCATCCTGGCGCTCCCGCTCAGGAGATTCCGTTCCTGGTTTACCGCGGTAAACCAGGAACGGTTCAAGGGCGGACGTCGACTAGACACGGACTTGCTATTTACCGCGGTAAACAGCAAGCCGCAGCAGGGAAGATCGTTGACGCGAAGCGCAACCGATCGAAGGGCGCAGACGGTCGAGCAAGTGCCATGGTCGGTGAATAGCCCGCGAGAGGACTAGCTTCGTGCCCTTGGTTTACCGCGGTAAACCAAGAAAGCGGAGGCAGGGTATCCCGCCGTCGAGCAACTCAGAGGTAAGTCGGTGGTCGTCGAGCCTGTCGTTTACCGCGGTAAACCGAAGACACACCTAAGATGGTTGGGGCTCATCCGAGACGCGCCATTGAGCCACCTTGCCGCTTGACCGCGATAGCACAGCATAGGAGCCCATGGTGGGCTCGGAAGTGATAGCCATCACCGCCACGGAGAACAGGACGAGATCACCGGAGATCAGATGAGGGGGTGGAGAGGTCTGGTTTACCGCGGTAAACCACGGAGTCAACTCCTACGCGAAGACGCACCTTTGTGATAGCCCACCCTGCAGCACAGGGGGAATCTCATGGTTTACCGCGGTAAACCACGGGTGCGCACTCATCGCTGGGCCGACGCACCGCTCAAGGATGAGGTCTGGTTTCGTCCAACGTACCTGCTGAGTGGCAACACTCGAGCCTGCCGTCAGTCACCACTTTTCGGGCGTCCTAAGCGCGTTTCTCTTGCAACACGCTGCGGATCCGCGCCATCGCGGTACGCCGAACGCTTTCCGATGCAGTCTTCTGCGCTCGTTCCACCATCGCGAGTGCAGCTGCATGACGTTCGGCATCGCGACGTCGTTTCGCGGCCTCGGCACGCTCGGTGGGGGAGGGGAGTGACCAGTCGATCGCGGAGAGTCTCCATCGAAGGTATCGGACAGGATGCTTCAGCGAACCTCGCGCAGGCCACATCCAACCACGTCGCCGAGTGTCTTCAGTGAGCGCAATGGCGATATCGCGACCACTCCAACGCTCCGGATCGACGTAATGGTCCCTGAGAGCCTCGCAGACGGACCCGATGTGCTCACCGGTGTCCAGACATGGAGCATGCGCAATTAATCCCGCAGCGGCCTTCTGAAGGCTGATTGAGCGCGGCTCTCTGGGTTGTTTTTGAGGGTCATCCTGCCCGCGCGCGCTCGCGCGCGTTGTCTTGTACTTCTTAACAGAAGTACAAGTACTAAAAGATAGAGCAACAGATTGGGGGCCATGGTCCCGGCTCTGGGGATAACGCGGCCGCCGCGGTTCGTTGGTTGCCGCGGGCGTCCTGGTCCAGCGCTGCGCGGGAGGCGTCGCCTGGGGCAGGCGGTCGCGTGTGGTCCGAAGGACGACTGACCTGGGGGAGAGCAGAGCCCAGACACTGGTGGCCTTGACCTGTTTACGTCCGTGATGCGCTTCAGCTGCCCACTGTTCGAGTGTACGTAGGAAACGTCCTCGGACCATTTCGCGGGCCAGTCCGAGTTCGGCCAGGACTCGCCGAGCGCGCTTGAGGACAGTGACGGAGACCCCTGCCCGTTCTGCGAGTACCTCGCGGGACGCTGTAACGCGCCGGCCTGTCCGCAGGTCCGCGAACGATGCCATGCTCACCGCGACCGCAAAGACCCGTTCGGGGTCGGTGTGATGGTTCCGGCACAGGTTTCTGCCCTCTTCTCGGTTGAGAATTTCGCGGACCTGTCGTTGCCATTGTGCGCGTCCGGACCAAATGGGGGTTTTGGACTGCATTTGGGGCGAGACGGGAATTGACCATGTGCGGCCGCGCTGGTCGCTTTCCTCATTCATTTTCTCGACGCGTTCGATATTTGCTTTCGCTCGGAATACGGCGTCGGAATATTGGATATTGCCGAAATTGGAGAGGGAAGAAGCAACGTTTTCTGCCTCCGGGCGTGTGATCTGCTCATCGGAGGTCGTCGAAAAGGTTGTTTGCTGTTCAGGGCATGGGGTACCCTGAGACGTACCAGGCACGGTAAGTCCCTTCGGGGAATCGGGGATCTCGGCAAGGAAATCCCTGGTGAAAGCACAAAATGGAGTCGAAGCGGCAACTTCGGCCCCAAAAGGACACCTGACGGTGAGGGTGAAAACTAACGCCGTTAGGTGTTCGGAGTTCCGGTCGATCTCGGCAAAGTTCGACCGAATGACGAGCCCCCGCAAGGGGGCTTTGTCATGTGCTGTCCAAGCGTCATGTAGTTGTGTGCGATGGGTGCGGTTCGATCTCCTCCGGTCGGTTTATATTCCTGGCAGTAATTTCATCACATGATCCCTCTCATGTCGCGCACCGGCTCGAATTTTATTTTCACGGGTCGATGGTGCGCGAGAGTCGGGCAGACGCATTGACGAACCGTAATTACGAATCGTGCCCTCACGCCCCCGATTTCGCGGAGACCGGTGAAATCAGGGGAGGAGGGAGTGAAAGGTCAGTGTCTACCCGCCCCGGCGTGCCGTGAGCCATCTTGCAGCGACATCCGGCGCGGTGCGCACTCGAAGGCGGGTGCCGCGCAGGTCGTAGGCGCCGCCGGGGCGCACGTTACTGGCTGGCAGTGAGACGGTCGAATCACGCGATCGGACCGCTCTTGACATCCTCGAATCGCACAGGGGGCGGCGTGGATGAACCAGGGCGGAGCGTGTACAGGTGTGGCCGTAGACGAAGTCGGCGGCGAGCACGTAGTGAAGAGAACACGTCCCTCCGCGCGGTGGATGCCGGCAGAGACGGGCTCCTTGGGACTCTCCGAGGGAGTAGGTCTCTGCACGCCGTGCTCGGGTGAAACTGCGTCGAGGAGTCCGGGGGTAGTGCGTTGGCTTCGATGAGTCGCTGGGCGGTGGCGGATGGAGCGTGCCTGATCCGTTCGGAGTAGGGGACAGGGTCCGGTGTGACGCCTGCGCTGCGCGCACGATCGCAATGGGTGATCTCGAGTCGCCGGTGTCGCGTGGGAGAGCTGATACGGATCTCGGGGCGATTCAGGGTGCCTGGGAGTCGGGTGTACTGGTGGGTCGTGCGTCGCCGAGAGGGTCGCCCGGAGGTGCCTGATGCGTGCAGGAGAGTTGATGTTCGTCGTGCGGGAGCTTGAACTCAGGGAACCTGGCTGGATGAGCACGCGACTGGGGCGGAGTCAGCTTCGAGTGGGTCGGTGTCGACTCGAGTGGGAGAGTGGCCTGGTGCACGCAGCTGCGGATGGGTGCAGTCCGCGGTCCGCGATTGGGTCTTCGCGGTGCGGGACCCGTGCCAAGGTTGGTCTTGTTGGAATGACGAGCAGTAGAGAGTTCTTGTCGCGTAGTGATGAGGAAGGGTTCGACCAACCCGTCGCTATTGTCGGGGGCAAGGGTGCGGGTTCTATTGGGCCTTCGCTGCGGTGTCTGCGGTCCTTTGCGGAGTGTGGCGTCAGTAGTCGTGCGCGATCGTGATGCGAGATGGCTGGCTTTCGTAGGGCGCACCTACTGTTGACAGTTTCTTCACTGTGTTGGTCCAGGCATCAGGTCGCGGCCGGTGCTGAGCTAGTGCCGCACCCGTGAACCTTTGCCCGTTCTGGCCGACACGCCGACCGGTTGCGGCGTGTCGGCCACGGGATCGGTCAGCCTGGTCGAGTGGCAGAACGAGTACGCGTGCGAGAGATCGATGACGACGAAGGCAGACGGCTGGTACGGATCATCCGCCGCGGCACCGGATCGGTGGTGACCTGGCGGCGCGCCCAGATGGTCCTGCTCTCGGCCCAGGGCATGCCGGTACCGAAGATCGCCGAGGTCAGCTTCACCAGCGCCGACCGGGTCCGTGATGTCATCCACAACTTTGGGCGCCGACGGATTGGACTCGCTGTACCCGAAGTACGCCGGCGGCCGGCCGAAAAAGTTCACCCTGCCGGAGCGCCGAGAGATCAAGAAGATCGCCAAGTCCGCCCCCGCCGAGCACGATCTGCCGTTCTCGACCTGGAGTCTGACCAAACTCGCCGAGTTCCTGGTCGCCGAGGGGGTGGTCGACGACATCAGCCACGAGGGTCTGCGCGTGCTGCTCCGCGAGGAGGGTGTCTCCTTTCAAAAAGTGAAGACCTGGAAGAGATCTCGGGACCCCGATTACGCGGTGAAGAAGGCTCGGGTCGAACACCTGTATGCCATCGCCGATGGCGATGTCGTGTCCGATCCCGATGAGCCACAGGCGATCTTCTGTCTCGACGAGTTCGGTCCCTTGAATCTGCAGCCGCATCCGGGCCGGCAGTGGGCGCAGCGTGGCGGCAGGCACAAGGACCCGGACCGGGAGCCGCGGCGCCGGCGGCGGGCGACCTACACCCGTCCGAACGGGGTGCGGCATCTGTTCGCCGCGTACGACCCGGGCAAGGACAAGCTGTACGGGCACGTCAAGACGACGAAGAACCGCTCCACGTTCCTCGAGTTCTGCCTTTACCTGCGCACTCTTTACCCGGCGGAGGTTCGTATCGCGATCGTGTGCGACAACTTCTCGCCGCACCTGACCACGAGGAAGTGCCAACGGGTCGGTCTGTGGGCAGAGGCGAACAACGTCGAGATCGCGTACACCCCGACGAACAGTTCGTGGCTCAACCGGATCGAGGCGCAGTTCACCGCGCTGCGGTACTTCGCGCTCGATGGCACCGACCACGGCAGTCACCGGGAGCAAGCGTCGATGATCCGTCGCTACATCATCTGGCGCAACAAGCACGCCGAGGATCAACAGCTACGGGAGATCGTCGACAGGGCAAACGTTGCGTGATGCGGCACTAGTTGACGGGGAGTCCGGCTCGAACCGTGATCGGCTCATGAGGTCGTATTTCCGGCGATCGGGTCAAGTGAGAACGTTTGTGTTCAGAATCCCTATGCTTCGGTCGTTGAAATCCTGTCGTGGGGACGTGAAACGACGTCGAAGCTTGTTGGTTGCTACGGATTGCTCCCTCTGGCGGTGGTACGAAGGACACCGATGGGCCGCTGCGCGAACCGAATTGCGGATTCGTTTCCGTCGGCCGCGATGGTTACTGCGGTGGTGCCGCGTCGAACGGCTTCGTGGCCGATGCGATACCAGAGGGCTTACGAGACGTACCATTGTTTCGAAGTCTGGTGTCGTGCTTGCTGACTCATGGGGTTCCCCGAGCGGCGAACGTGGCTGTAGGAATTGTGAGTCGATGCGATCGCCCATATGGCATCTCGGGCGCAGGGTATGGACCTGATGGGCGCGAGTACGCGATTGGTGCGATCCGGACCGCTGCCGCTGTTTTGTGTGGTCACGGGTCTACTCAACTATTTCGCGGATCACGGTGCTCTCACGGGTCGAGGTGGCGTGTGACGGGCTGCATGAACGGATAGGCCTCGGTCGTCTGATGTCGCATGCGGTGACGAACCGCGATAGGCATGGGATTACGGACCTCTATGTGGCTTGTCGGCCATGAGTTCTGAGGCGCTGGATCGTCGCAGTCGTGCGATAATTTCTGAGTAGAGTTGTTCATGTCAATGATATGGGTTGGGACTGATGTAGGAGCAGGTGACATCTGAACTGTGGTGCCGTCAGGCACTGCTGGAAGGATGGACCCGTGCCCAAGCCCTATCCGAAAGAGTTCCGCGACGACGTCGTCCGGGTGGCCCGAAACCGCGAACCAGGCCAGCACCTGCGGCAGATCGCCGCGGACTTCGGCATCAGCGAATCCTGTCTGACCAACTGGATGCGAAAGTCCGACGTCGAAGACGGCATCACACCCGGCACCACCGCCAGCGAGAACGCCGAACTGCGCGAAGCGCGCAAACGCATCCGGCTGCTCGAGCAAGAGAACGAAGTGCTGCGCCGGGCTGCCGCGTATCTGTCGCAGGCGAATCTTCCGGGAAAAGGACGCTTCTATGCCTGTGTGTCAAGCCATTCGGGTGCGTAGTTCGCGATAGAGAGCGCGACAGACGTAGCGTTTGAGGCAACGTCGGATTTCGCGTCGGGACAGACCTTCGGCTCGGCGACGCGCCGCATAGACGCGGGTGGCGGGATCGCAGCTCAGGCGAGTGCGAACGACGACATCGATCGCGCGGTTGAGTTGCCGGTCACCGGATCTCGAAAGACGGTGGCGGGTGGTGTTGCCGGAGGATGCCGGCAGCGGGGCGATACCACCGAGGGAGGCGAATGCGGCCTCCGAGCGGACACGCCCGTGGTGGGAGTACGCGGTGACGAGTATCGCGCCGGTGACCGCGCCGACTCCGGGAATGCTCTGCAGTCCGGGCGCGAGAGCTTCGGTGAGCTGCGCGAGCTGACGGTGGTTGATCCGTAGGAGCTCGGTTTGGTCGAGGACGGTCCTGGCGAGCCGGCGCGCTTCCTCACGGAAGACACGCACGGGTGCGTCATCGCGGCCGGTTCTCCACCCGGCGATGACCGCGATCTGAGCATCGGTCAGTGGTCGTCGTGCGTCGACGGACAGATCGGTGCTGCGGAGCAGCGCGGTGAGGGCATTTCTGTTGGCGGTGCGCTGCTGGTCCATCAGAGATCGTGCAGCGAGCAGGACGCGCAGTGCCGCCCGGTCTCCGGTGCGTCGGGGCTGGGCGAGGCGATCGAGGTGTTCACCGATCACGGCTCGTGCTGCGCCTTCGGCATCGATGGGGTCGGATTTGCCGGTACGAGCGCGCGAGGGTCTCGACAGCGGCCGGATTTCGGCAACGCCGATTCCGGTTGCGGCCAGGGCGGCGGTGATTCCGGCGCCGTAGGAGGAGGTGCCCTCGACTGCGGCAAGCAGGCTCGTTCGGTTCGAGTGTCGAGTGATCCAGCTCGTCGCGCGCGTGATTCCGGCGGTCGTTGTCGGGAACGTCGCGGTATCGACGACGGCGCCGGTGCGTGTGTCGACGAGGCAGTAGGTGTGGCTGCGGGCATGGGTGTCGATGCCGACGACGTGGTCGAACCGTTCGGCGACTGTGGTCATGGCAGGTCTCCTTCGTGGGCGGTACTTCGGTGGCCCGGTTGGGGAGTCGCGTAGAGACATATCTGTAATGAGTCACGCCGCGGTGGGCGGACACGCTTCTGATCAAGTCATCTGCGCGGGCAGACCGAGCCGCAGCTCGGTCGTGGACATGTCCTTTTGAAGACACCACCGCCGGGGCGGGTCGGTTCTACCCGGAGTCACACGACCGAGCTGGAGCCCAGCCTGTCAGCCGGCCGCAGGCCCGCCAATGCCATTACAGCTCTACCCGCTCGTGAAGCAGCTCGCCGCGGACTTCGATTCCCGTCGCGGCGAAAGTGCCGGGTCCTTGAGCTTGCCCGTCAGCCCTACTACCGGTGGCTCGAGCGCCCGGTTACCGATGCCGAGCTCGAGGAGGCGCACCGGGCGAACGCACTGTTCGACGCTCACCGCGAAGACCCCGAGTTCGGCTATCGGTTCCTCGCCGACGAAGCCCGCGATGCGGGCGAGTCGATGTCGGACCGCACAGCGTGGCGGATCTGCTCGACCAACAAATGGTGGAGCGTCTTCGGGAAGAAACGCGGCTCGAAGAAAGGCCGTTCCGGGCCGCCGGTGCACGACGATCTTGTCGGCCGTATCTTCACCGCGGACGAGCCGAACCGATTGTGGCTCAGCGACATTCCCCCTAGCACTCCGTGCAGGGAGGTGCCCCCACCGAGCACCGCACCGATGAAGGCAAGCTGTATCTGTGTGCGGTCAAGGATGTCTACTCGAACCGGATCGTGGGCTACTCCATCAGTGATCGGATGAAGTCTCGCCTCGCCGTGGCCGCTCTCGAATCCGCAGTGGCCCGGCGAGGTTCGGTCGCCGGGTGTGTGGTCCACTCCGATCGTGGGTCGCAATTTCGTAGCCGGAAATTCGTCCGCGCCCTCGGTCGCCACGGCCTGGTCGGGTCGATGGGTCGGGTCGGGGCGGCCGGCGACAACGCCGCGATGGAATCGTTCTTTGTGCTGCTCCAACGCAACGTCCTCGACCGGCAGCGTTGGGGCACTCGCGAGCAGTTACGCATCGCGATCGTCACCTGGATCGAGCGGACCTACCATCGCCGGCGACGTCAGCTCAGACTCGGCCGATTGACGCCGGTTGAGTTCGAGACAATCATGACCACACCAGCCGCACAGGCTGCGTGACCGTATCTGTCACCGGATCGTGCAGCAGTCCCGTTTCGGAGTTGGTTTGGCTTTGGTGACAAGAGGCTATGGCGTGTCCCCTGTGAGTAGGTCCGGGTTGTTCTAGAGTCCTGATTGCCCTGGTAAGGGCGAAGAAGGGACGATAGGGATCATGGCGGGACGCAAACGTCACTCGGCCGAGGACATCGTGCGCAAGCTGCGCCGGGCCGACGAGTTGGCCGCGGAAGGCAAGAACGGCGAGGAGATCGCCGCCGCGCTCGAGGTGTCGGCGGCGACGCTGTACAACTGGCGTCGTCAATACGGCGGCATGGATGCCGATGCGGCGAAGGAGCTCAAGGAACTGCGGGAGCAGAACAGCCGGCTCAAGCGATTGCTCGCAGATGCCGAGTTGGAGAAGGACGCGTTGCGGGAGATCGCGAAGGGAAAATTCTAAGCCCGACCGCCAAACGCGCCGCGATCACCATGCTCACCGACACCCTACAGATGTCGGAGCGGTTCGCGTGCAAGGTCGTTGGGCTCTCCCGATCGGTTTACCGGCGGTTGCCGTTGGCGCAGACACCAGGCGACCCGGACGCCGATCTGCGCGCAGAGTTGCGCAGGTATTCCCGCAAGCATCCGCGGCACGGGTTTCGTCGGGCGTGGGCATGGCTGCGCTACGACCAGGGCATCGAGGTGAACAAGAAGAAGGTGCACCGCCTGTGGAAAGAAGAAGGATTGCAGGTCCGGCGTGCTCCACGCCGCAAACGTGCCGGCCTGTCCTCGGTTCCGGTCGTCGACGCTGATGCTCCGAATGTGGTGTGGGCATTGGACTTCCAGCTCGATTCGACCGTCGACGGCAAGACGGTGAAGATCGCGTCGATGGTCGATGAACATACCCGGATGTCGTTGTTGAACATCGTGGACCGCTCGATCACCGCCGGCCGGTTGATCGAGGGCTTGGAGAAGGCGTTCGCGATGTGGGGTGGGCCGCCGCTGGTGTTGCGCATGGACAATGGGCCTGAGTTCATCTCGGAAGCGCTGCGGGACTTCTGTGCTGGGTCGGTGGGGGTGTCCTACATTCCGCCGGGCACGCCGTGGAACAACGGGTTCATCGAGTCGTTCAACAACCGGTTGCGCGATGAGTGTCTGAACCGCAACTACTGGCCCACTCTGCTCGAGGCCCGGGTGGTGATCGAGGACTTCAAGGACGACCATAATCACCGACACCGTCATTCGGCATTGGGGTACAAGACCCCCGCCGAGTACGCTGCCGGATGCACCCACCGGCACCAACCGGTGGCGTGCGAGATCGACTGATCGACTGCACAGAGCAACCGGCTCTAGAAACGACCGGACCGACTATCGGGGACCTGCCAGCTACTTAGACTCCGGCCGGATGCATTCGAAGAGGAGATCAACCTGTGGCGCGTAGAACAATCGTTGAGACTTTCGACGACATCGATGGAACTGCGTTGGACGATGACGGAGAAACCATCAGTTTCGCTGTCGATGGGGTGGAGTACACCATCGACCTGAACAAGAAGAACGCTCGCGACTTCCGGAAGAAGATCGACTACTACGTCGAGCGTGCGACCCGCGTCGGAGGCCGCAAGAAGCGAGCCGGAACGGCTCGGTCATCCGATCCGAATTCTCCGAGCTCCAAGGAGATTCGAGAGTGGGCGGTTGAAGAAGGTTTCGAGGTTCCCGCGCGAGGACGTCTGCCTCAATCCCTCGTCGACGAATACGTCGCTGCTCACTGATAACTAGCTCTCTGCAGACGCACCGACTCACGGCTTCGCCCCGTCTTCGTCCGCCGTGGCCGGCGCACTTGCGATGGGCCAAATCTAGGGGAGGTCGAGTCAGTGCGATCGAAAATGAGGAAATAGGGCAGAATGCGTGGCCGTCTTCGGATGGCGATAAACCGGACGACCCTGCTCGAGTGCCCTGCCGTATGCGATCGGCAGGGCACTTTTGTTTCTTTGTCGCGGACAGAATGTTAGGGATAAGAAGGGCGCTATGAGGTGCTCGCGTCGAAAGTATCGACGTCCGTCGATGCTGACCTATGTCGTCGCTATCCATTCAACTGTTTCGGTAGCTACTGTCCCGGCGTCTTGGGGCACATGGCAGAGCGCAGGCCCTCTGGTGATGTGCGATACGCAACCACACCGTCGTCTCTCGCCGGGTGCGTTCTATCTCGAATACCGCTCTGATACGGGCGGTGCAGCGCTACATCGAGCCCAACCGGTGCGCTGTCGTCGAACAGGGTTTCGGTACTGACGACGTCTTCCATCACTGTCGATGGGCTCCGGTAGCGATTCGCTCACGTTGTCAAGGCCGTGTCGAAGGACGCGAATCAGACTTGCACGCCATCGATTTCGACGGACCAGCGCCGCCTCCTGCGTGCATGGACAGTAGGTACCACGAGATGGTGCTCGCAAGCGCCGGCGACCGTGAGCAGCGCGGCAGCAAGGAAGTCCCAAATGCGTACGTCGGCGGAGTTGATGAGTAGGTAGGGGAGTGGCTGGAGCACAAGGCTCGTTACTGGCGCGACGGTGAACTACCTGGGATGTGCACGCCGTCCTGTTGCTTCTTGTAGTAGCCCCCGGGGTGTCGCGAGTGAGGACCACGGACGGCGGAGAGATGGTTTGTCATCGCCACGCGCTGACGACGTCGTCTGGGGGGTCGTACGAGGGGAGTCAATTGCTCGGCGGCGGCAATCGGTCGAGAGCGGGTGTGGTGCTGCATTGACGGGTTGGTAGTGCCGCGGTCGATGATCTTGCTGAGAGGGGCGTCGATGTGGATGGCAGGCGCGTCTCTCACTGGTGCAGAGGACGAATAGCTCGAGCTCGGGGAGTTCGGAGATCTGAACCGCCCGAGGGGAGATAGGGGTACCAACGCGGCGGCAGTACGACTCCGGGGTTCTCCCCGTCATGACGGGTGGGGTGAAGACCTGAGGTGAACCCCTCGGGTTTGTACAGTGACCTCGGCCGCAACGTCCCACACGCATGTTGCGGTCTGGCTGTGGCTCCTTCGACCGAGCTGCGGTGACGAATGTTCAACTCCATCTCGGGAGTGGTCGAGTCCTGGCAGGCCGCTCACCCCTCGGAGCTGCCCGCCCTGTGCCCCGGAGTCCCTGATTCCGGGGCACGGCGACTCGGGAAGCGAACGTTGTGCATCCCAACGGACTGCTCGACCGTTTTCTCGGGCCGGCGAAAGGGATCGTTGCGGAGACAACCATCCTGGTCGGCAGCTCTATCGGGAGGGTCAATCTTCGCTGTTTCGATGACGAGAAGGTGTTGGCGGCGTCACCCCCGGTCCTGGACGTCGTGGCCGTTGGAAGGGGGCGCGCGGTGGCCGTGGCGCGTTGTTCTGGGGTTTTGTGGCTGCTGGCGTCGGTGTTACACCGACGGGAGTCGTCAGGGTGGGCGCGCTTGACCGAGTTCGCTATCATGTATTTGCGAGCGTAAATCATCGCAAATCAGGAGGTCGTGGTGAGTGAAGCAACGACGGAGAGCCGCTATTTGCGAGGCGACCTCAATTTCGAAGATGCCTTGCGTGAAGTGACCGGAGTCGACATCGGCCGTGATCAACTCGTGCAGATCCTCAAGAGCCTCCATACGGCGAATCCCGCCGGGCCCGCACTGTCCGAGCACGACGCACGCGTGCTTACCGATGCCGGATTCACCGCGAGTCCCGCCGCTGCCACGGCAGCGCGAGTTGATCGCGATGTTCGGATGGCCAACCTCGTCGCGACCTCGTTGTCCATTGCAGACGCTGCAGTCAGCCTCGGCGTCACGCCGGCTCGCATCAGGCAACGAATCGCCGACGGTACCCTGTGGGCATTCGACTCCGGTCGCAACCGCTTGTTGCCTCCGGCGCAATTCACCGACAACGGGGCCGTGCCTCACCTCGACAAAGTCATGCCCCACATTCCGAAGGACCTGCACCCGCTGACGGTTCAGACATTGCTCACGCAGCCGCAGTCGTCATTGGTCGTCGATGGCCGGCCGGTCTCGATCGTCGCGTGGTTGACCGGCAGCGCAGGCACACCCGAAGAGGTCGAGATTGTGGTCGACGTGCTTGCCGCCGCCGAGTGGGAATCAGCGTAGATGGGGGCAATGCTTCCGCCACCGCCCTCCATCGCGAAGCTTCGTGCGGCAGGTCTGCTGCCGAAGGAAATACTCGAGTGGCAGCCGAGCGCGATCGTGTGGCGCGTGCACCGTACGACGGGCTCGCACGTTCTCCCGTGGAATGCGTTGCGTGAGTTCGGGCCGATTTTGCGGTTCGATCAGCATCCGCTTCCGCGTGGGGATCATCCCGGCTACGGCGTGTGGTACGGCGCTTCGAGCCCCCGAGGTGCATTGGCGGAAGCGTTTCAATCGGCGAGGGTGATCGATCGCCATCGCGGTGAGCCTTATCTGACCGGTGTGCGCTTCACCCGCGTTCTGCGGTTGCTCGACGTGTCCGGTATCGGTGGAGGTGCATGGGCCACTCGGGTGGGGGGCAATCGCGCTCTTGATTCCGTGCCGCACCGCCTCTCGCAGCATTGGGCCCGCACTATCCATCGCGCTCACACCGATCTCGACGGGGTCATCTATCGCGGTCGGTTTGCCGGCAGCACGTCCGTTGCTGTCGTCGAACGTGCTGCTGATGCGTTTCCGCAGCGTCCTGTGCTGTCGCTTCCCTTGTCGCATCCTGGTCTGGCTGATGCCGTTGATACCGCGGCGTACGAACTCGGCTATGTCGTTGTTTGATCCGGTTGCGGGGCATGGCCATCGCTCACACACGTACTGAACGTGGGGAGGTTGACAATGGTGGGGGAGGCGTCGGCGAGGGTGGCGAACAGAGCCGCTGGTCGTTTCGAGTAGGACGGTCCGGTCGGCAGTGCTGTGCTGGCAGGCTGAGTCGATCCGGAGTGCCTGTGGGCCCAGTGGTGTCGGGGCATTCGAAAGGGTGGAACACGGGTAAGGGCAAGGGATCGGCCCGTGTGCCGTGTGACGTCGGCAGATCTGATGTCGAGTTGTATGCCGGGCGGGCTGGTCTCGGCGTCCGAAGTTGAGCGGTACGTCGCCGATCTCCGCCTTCGTGTGGAACCAGTGAGGCGTGTCCTCGAGCGTCTCTGTTGGGCTCAGGACATGACGCCTTCGACGGCGCGATTTGCTATAGGAGGTCGGTGGTGGCGGGTCGTTGATGACGTGGCGTTCGGTGCGAGCCCCCGAGGTCTGCCTACTGGTAACGGGTGGGGTTGAGGTTGCGACCTATGGTTTGTGAATCTTCACCAGGCGCCGGCCGCCGTTGCTTTGTCAGCCCTTGCGTGTGCAGTGGTTGCCGTTCTGTTCCGGGAGTCCAGTGTTGCTGTCGTGTTCGTTTGTGCGGCAGCCGTCCTGATCGTTGTCAGCGCCGCGTTCGGGATGGCCCGGTTTCCTGCTGACCGTGTGCGTCGGTGCGAGGTGTGTCGGCAGCGTCTCGCTGGTGACGAGTATGAGGGGTTGTGCTCGGTCGCCTGTGCGGCGGAATATCGCGAGGTGCTGGACCGGCAGGAGGAAGAAGACCACTGGTGGCGCGCTATCGCATAGATGGTTGGTTGTCGCTGGTGTTGGCGTGCGTCTTGTTGCGCTCGCTGGACGGGGTCTGTCGGCCCTGACGTTGTCGGGGCACCCGGTAAGAGAGTTCGCGAGATCCGGGGGGCGGTCATCGACCTGGCAAGTGGTGGTTCGAGCGGTGATGGCCGCGGTTGACGGTCGGTTCGTGTGATGATCGTTCGCGTCAGATCGCTGCTGAGCGTGATGGCCGGTTCATCACTAGACGCGTGAGGCAGTTCCGTGCTGGCTCGGGCGTGGTCGCGTTTTCGGAGGTGGCAGCCTGGGGATGGACGATCGAGGCACCGGTGCTGCTTTGTGGGTTCGAAAGAGCAGCTGTCTGCGTTGTCGATCGATGACAGTGTCTGTACGTCATGCACGCCGCGCACGTATCTGAAGATCGGCTGATTGTGCCGATCACGGGGCGAAAGTGGGCGTCGGACAGGTTTCACCGCGTTGGGGAAATCGGCCGTGTGGGTGAACGTAGGCGCACACATGTCCTTCCGGCCATCAGAGGTACTCATGCCTGCGCGACATTCGAGGTCCCGCCGCACCGCTGCGTTGATCGTCACCACGATCATCGTTGGAGGTTGCACGCTGTCCACCGTTCCCGCGGTCGCCCACGCGGAGCCAGCGGACTGCGTGTCGACGTTCAACCTGCTGATCCCTGGAACCTGGGAGACCGACGAGAACGCCGACCCTGCTGTGCCGGTGGGCATGCTCGCAGCTGTTGCGCACGCCCTGAACAATGCCCATGGCGACGCGGTCGAGGTGTACACGCTGCCCTATATGGCGCGTGCGTTCGACAACGGCCACACCTACGCGGATAGCAAGGCGGACGCGGTGTCGAGGGCCACGCGGGTGCTCGAGGATGTCGCACAGTCTTGTCCTCGTACGAAGTTCACGCTGACGGGGTATTCGCAGGGCGCCGATGCGGCAGGTGATCTCGCCTCGGATATCGGCAACGGCAGGGGACCGGTCGATGCAAGTCGTGTGCTTGCTGTCGGGTTGCTGGCCGATCCGGGAGCCGGGACACCAGGGGCCGCGACGGTGGGGCCGCGGACGTCCGGACACGGCATCGCCGATCCACGACCTCGAGGAATGGGGGCTCTGTCTGGTCGGGTGGCATCGATCTGCGATCCCGGTGATCTGTACTGCTCGATCGAGAAAGGGACGAACCCGCTGATCGGCTCGCTCGGCTCGATCCTGAGCAAGACCCCCAGCGCCGCCGGTGCCACCGCGTCCGGCGGCAATACACAGCTTGCCGGCGCACTGACCGCGGACTTCTCCGATGCGGATCTGCCGGCACTAGGCGCCGACGTCACGATCCTCGGTCAGCAGCTCACCGCACCAAATATCGATCTCGGGCAAGTCGCCGCGACTGCGCAGTCGATCGCGTCGACTCTTGCTCCGCTAGCCGACCTGCTTTCCTCAGGGGCAGTGAACCCTGC
The DNA here is from genome assembly GCF_014854695.1 of Rhodococcus rhodochrous. Lineage (NCBI taxonomy): Bacteria > Bacillati > Actinomycetota > Actinomycetes > Mycobacteriales > Nocardiaceae > Rhodococcus > Rhodococcus rhodochrous. Next base: position 126,680 of record NZ_CP027558.1, read on the forward strand.
GGCGACCGATCAACTCGGTGCCGCACCGGCGGGGACCGCCGAACATCATGCCTACGACGTGCTCACCAGGGCCGGTGACTCCGATCTTGCAGGTGCCGTCGACGCTGCGGTCGAGATCGCCGACACGGCACGCATGCTCGCCGGGAACGAGTCACCATCCTTGCCGACGTCAACTCCCGAGATGCGTGCTTTTACGGAGAATGCCGACGTATTGACTGGGCAGATCGGCCCGTTGGCGTCCGCCCCTATTGATGTGCTTGCGTCGGCGAGCAGCGTGTTATCGGTGCTCAAACCGACGGTAGTGATCGATCAGGTTCTGAACGTCGTGGCCGGCGTGAGCTCGCTGGATATGCCCGGCATCTTGCACAACTTGACCGTGCTGCCGCAGAAGGTTGCCGCGCTCGACGCCCGCGGTGCCCACCAGGTGGCCGGGGAGTTGAACAATCAGTTCTCACCACTGGTGGAGATGGCGGCAGCCGTGGACTTGCGGTGGGTAGCGCAGGTGCTGGCCGTGATCCCGGATCCGTCCGGCGCGACGCAGATCGCGGCGTTGGTCGCGTCGATCCTGTCGAATGTCGACGTCATCAGGCTGGCTACGATCGTCGGTCAGATCCAGGAGATCGCATGGTCGGCGGTGGAAAAGGTGCTTCCCCCTCCCGGCATTGCGCCCGACCCGGTGGGGGCCGCTGCGGCGATGACCGGTTTGCTGCCCGTCGGATTGGACCTGGCATCGGTAGCGACCGACATGCTCTCGGGCAAACCGACCAAGACCGCTCCCGACTTGCTGGGCAGGACCACACACGCTGCGTCGCCGACGATCACGAACCAGGAGGCGAACCTGGACATGTGGCAGCTGTCGGATTCACTGGTCGAGCTCTCACAGTCCCAGAGTGTCGATGATCTGGCCTCATTGGTCAGCGAAGGACTCAGTGCAGCAAGCTTCTTCACCTCTAACGCTCACACCAACTACAACACTCTCGTGGTCGACAACGCCGGCCGCAGTGCCATCCAATGGCTGTCGGATTGGCTCAATCTCCAGATCGGACGTGCCGTATGAATCCCCGCGCCCATAATCCATCCACCCGTTGGATCTGGTGCGGTCGCTGTCGACACCGGGGTTATCTGACCCGAGGGGATGCGAAGACGGTCCGCAAACGTCACCGAGGGGAGAAGGGCATGGCGGTGTTCGCCTGCCCGCACCTCGAGGGGTTGTTCCACATCGGGCACCGTCCGGACGCCCTGAATAGTGGGGAGATCGACCGGGAGCGTCTTCGTTCGCAAGCCATGTGAGCAATGGGAAGCTGACGGCGGGACGCATCCATCTCGGTTGCTTGCAAGGGGTGCGCAGGTCATTGCCACGTCGGTGAGCCAGGTCAAACCAATGACCATCACCAAAAGTCGCACGATCGACCAGTCGTCGAACCATCGGATCGGAAACGTCCCTGCGCGGTAAATGCCGCATGATCATGGCGGTCCCTGACGAACTGGATGTCGATCGGTCCAGGCTGTCGGGTGGGCTCAACGCTTTGAAACCGTCCCTGCGCCCAGGTCCAGGTCGATTGCGTGAGGACTGCGACCAGGTCGGTGCTGACAGCACCGGGTGTGCCGGAGTTGATGGACCAGGTCGCCTTTCACCCGCTGCCTGTTGGGTGGGAGGCGACTCTTCGCGTCCTCGGTCAGGGTGATGGCCAGTGATCCCCGAGAATGACTCAGCGCATAATGTATAGCGGTGGTCTCCTGGTGTGCCAGTCCGTGGTGCGCTGAAACTCTTCACCGATGCCGAACAGTAGTGATTCGTGATGGGCCGCGGCCGTGAGTTGAGCACCGATCGGCATACCCGTATGAGGGTGAGATCCGACCGGGAGCGCGAGCGTGGGTCCGTCGTGGAGGGACCAGGGATAACTGAACTGGCCGAGTCGGCGCGAGCGTGCAATGACGTCGTCATCACCGGCGATGGGCGGTACGTCGACCGGCATCGTCGGGGTCAATACGGCGTCGACGTCTGTGAACAGCGCGCTGAGTCCGCGACGGAACTCCGCCCTGGCGGCCAGGGCTGCTGTTCTCTCGGAGTCCGAAATGGACAGACCCAGGGACACACGCGCGAGGGTATCGGGATGGAACAGATCGGGCGACGAGTGCACTCGGTCATGGTGGAGCGCAGCAAGGTCCGAGTACAGCAGGATGTATACGATGTCCTGCGCGTGAGCAGCGCCGGGAACATCGACCGGTACCACCTCGTATCCCACGCTCTGCAATTGCCGTGCCGCTGCGTCGATTGCGTCGCTGATGGCAGCGTCGACGTCGTCGGTGATGAACACCGACGGCAGCCCTATCCGTCGAGCGGGGCTAGGCGCCGGAGCCTGGTCGGTGCGCAGTACGTCGAAGAGGCGGGCAACCTCGGTTACCGATCGTGCCATCGGACCGACGGTGTCGAAGGCGTCGCTGACCGGGAAGACTCCGGTATTGCTGATTGCGCCCCAGGTTGGTCGCAGTCCTGTGATGCCGCATGCTGCTGCGGGTAGGCGGACTGATCCGCCGGTGTCAGTACCGAGGGCTGCGTCCACCAGACCTGCAGCGACTGCGGCGCCGGAGCCTCCACTCGACCCGCCCGGGACCCGGCTGGGGTCCCAGGGGTTGCGGACGGGGCCCACGGCGGAGTTCTGGGAGGTGACTCCGACCGCGAACTCGGCCATGTTCAGCTTGGCGGTGATCTGCGCGCCCGCAGCGATCAGTCTGCGGACGACCTCCGCGTGTGCAGATGCGATGCGGTCGGAGAAGAACCGGGACGCACAGGTCGTGGGTACACCGGTGACGTCGATGTTGTCCTTGACGCCGATACGCATTCCGGTCAGAGGACCATCGATGGTGGCGTCCGGAGTGTCGATCCAGGTGATGACGCTGCCCAACGTCTCGTCGAGAACGTGAGCGGTCGGGCCGCCGCTGATTGCGGCGGCCCGACGTGTGGTGCCGCTCAGGATGCGCTCCCTGCGCGCAGTGCCGCGGTGGCTTCCTCGTCTACGGTCCACGTGTCGGTGTCGACGGCGACCCCGTAGTCGCGTCGAGCGTCCTCCGCCGTGAGGTACTCGTCCCAGACGTCGCTGAGGACCTGGAAAGGATCGCGGAGGAACGGATTTCCGAAACCGCCGCCGGAGGGCAGCTTGATCTCCAAGGTTTCGCCGGCGCGGATGGTTTCCTGGGTGACCTTGGAGAAGAGCACCTCCTCGCGGTCTGTTCCGGCGTTGCGGGTGAACGCCCCTGCGACGCCGTCGTGACCGCCCAGCGCACCGGCGGGCGGGTCGGAGCGGTTGTCGGCTTCGGATCCGAGGAAGGTGTCGGTCTCCATGAGCCATTTGCGGACGCTGCCGATGCCGCCTCGCCACTGGCCCGGTGCGGGAGCTTCGTCGCGGAGTTCGTATCGGAGGGCACGCATGGCGTGGTTGAGTTCGAGTTCTTCGATGGGGTTGTTGCGGGTATTGGCCATGAGCGAGTCGACGGCGTCCATGCCGTCCTTGCCGTTGCGTCCGCCGTACGAACCTTCGTTGATTTCGATGTACACCCAATATGATTCGCCGTCTTCAGCGACGCCGGAGTAGGCGATGGCGCATAGTGCTGCCGACGATCCCGCGATCGCGTGGTCGGGGAGTACGGGTGCCAGGGCGAGGTTGATGGAGTCGAAGATTCGGTTCACCTGGGAGAACCGGGCGAAGCACGATGCCGGGAAGTCCGGGTTGAAGATCGTTCCCTCGGGTGCGTATGCCCTTACTGGGCGGAAGCAGCCGTCGTTCTGGGGGACGAATTCCTCGGTCAGGTCTTCGTCGAGCAGGATGGTGCGGATCGCGGCGACTGCGACGGGGAGGACGGATCCTTCGAAGGGCACGTTAAAGGCGGTGGGGACCTGGTCGTTGGAGCCGGTGAGGTCGATGAGGATGTCTTCTCCCTCGACTTGCACGCGCACGGCGACCTTGAGGGGAACACCGCGGTTCTTACCGTCGTCGTCCAGATAGCCGATGGGTGCTTCGTAGCTGCCGTCCGGTATTTCGCGGATTCGGCTGCGAAGCATGTTCTCCGAGTAGTCCATCCACCGTTCGCTGGCGCTCATGACGGTGTCGAGACCGTACTTCTCGAGCAGTTCGATGAATCGCTTCTCACCGATGCGTGCGCAGGCAATGAGTGCTTCGAGATCGCCTCGGTTCTGTTCGGGTGTGCGAACGTTGTCGAGGATGTGCTGGATGAGGTAGTCGTTGCGGACACCGGCGTCATAGATCTTCATCGAATCCATGAGTTTGCCTTCGGCCCAAACATCGACGACATCCATGCACAGGCCGGGGAAGTTGCCACCGACGTCGGATACGTGTCCGGTGCATCCGGCGAATCCGATGTGCTCACCTTCCCAGAAGATCGGGATGATCACGCCGTAGTCGGGGGAGTGGGCTGCACCGTGGTACGGGTGGTTGTGCAGGACGACGTCGCCCGGTCGATACGTACCTGCGAGTCTGCGGTTGACGCCACGGATGTATGCGGGGATTGAACCGCAGTGCATCGGTGTCGAATCTGATTCGCACAGTTCACGGCCGTTGATGTCGAAGATGCCGGCGCCGAGGTCTTCGGATTCGCGGATTAGGCTCGAGTAGGCCATGCGGTAGAGGACCTGCGCCATTTCCTTGGCCATCGACTGCAGTGCACCGCCGATGACACGCAGTGTGATCGGGTCGACCTCGACGTCGTTCCACGTACGGTGGGACTCGCCCGCGAGCGATACGCCGGTTTTGGGCATCAGGGTCTTGCTCATGCGGGCTTCCTCTCGATGATGATGTGGCCGACTGCGTCGACGGTGGCGTGCTGGTTCATGCCGATGATGGTCGTGGAGTCGAACTGCTCGACGATGGCGGGTCCTTCGATGGTATTGCCGGCCAGAAGAAGCGATCGATCGTAGACCGGGGTGTCGATCCACTGGGGCGCGGCCGTTTCGTCGCGCCAGAATAATGCGCGGGTCATGGTCTTGATCGCCGCGGAGCAGTCGGCGGTGCCCTTGTCGATCTCGGTGATACGGACGTGCGGTACGGCGCCGACACCCGTGACGCGGATGTTGATCAGCTGCACCGGCTTGTCGTCGAAACGCTGGGAGTAGGTTCGTCCGTGTGCCTCGTGGAAGGCCTCGGCGACGGTCTTGACCCAGACATCGTCGATGTCGCCGTCGGGAGCGGGGACGCGTAGTTCGTAGCCCTGTCCGACATAGCGGCAATCCACGCTTCGTTCGAGCGAGATGTTCTCGGTGGGAACGCCGTCGGCTTCCAGTTGGGCGATGGCTTCGCGGGCGAGTCGGTCCATCTGTGTCTGTAGCAGGTTCAGGTCTGCGTCCGCGGAGGAGGTCCAGACGGTGGTGGGAATTTCGTACCGGATGTCGGTGGTCAGCAATCCGACTGCGGAGGTGATGCCGGGGTGTCCGGGCACGATGACACGGGGAATGCCGAGTTGGTCTGCGATCTGCCATGCGAAGAGGGGGCCGGCACCGCCCTCGGCGATGAGCGAGAAGTCGCGCGGGTCGTAACCTTTGCGTACCGAGTGGAGGCTGATCGCTTCGGTCATGGAATGGGCGAGGATCTTGAAGATCCCCATCGCGGCCTCGTCCAGGGTGGTTCCGAGCTTGTCGGCGATGTGGGTCTGGATCGCGGTACGGGCCAACTCGGGTTCGACCTTCATGGTTCCGGACAGGAAGCTGTCCTCACGCAGCCAGCCCATCATGACCATAGCGTCGGTCGAGGTCGGTTCGGTGCCGCCACGGGCGTAGCAGGCGGGTCCGGGGAATGCCCCGGCGCTTCGAGGTCCGACCCGGAACATGCCGCCTTCGTCGACCATGGCGATGGAACCGCCACCGGCGCCGATCGTGTCGACCTCCGCCATCGGCACCATGGCGTGGTAGTCGCCGATGCGGGTGTCGAGGAGATGCTTCATTCGGAGGGTGCCGTTCGGCGCCACACCGATGTCGGCGGAGGTTCCGCCCACGTCAAGTGTGATGACGCTCGGGAAGCCGGAGGCCTTACCGATAGCGCATCCTCCCAGCAATCCGGCGACCACACCGCTGGTCAGCAGCGAGACCGGCTGTTCGCTGGCGCTGCGCGAGGTGACCAGACCGCCAGCGGAGGTCATAAGATGCACGTCGTCGCCGACCTGCGCCTCTGCGGCCTTCTTTGCGAGGTTGGCGATGTAGCTCGAGGTCTTCGGTCCGATGAAGGCGTTGAGTGCCGCAGTGGAGAATCGTTCGTACTCGCGGTACTGGGGAGCAACCTCACTGGAGAGCGAGATGAACACCTCGGGGTACTCCTCGAGAATGATGTCCTTGACCCGTTTTTCGTGCGTGGGGTTGCGGTACGAGTGCAAGAAGGCAACGGCGATAGCGTCGACTCCGCGTTCACGGAGCAGGCGAACCTCTTGGCGCACTGCATCTTCGTCGAGCGGTACGAGGACGTTGCCGGAAGCATCGATCCGTTCGGGCACGACCCGGCGGTTGCGACGCGGCACCAACTGCCATTTCTGCCAGGGCAGGTCCTGGTAGTTCGAGTAGTTTAGGGGACGCTTCTTGCGGGCGATGTGTAGAAGGTCGCGGAATCCCTCGGTCGTGATCATGCCGACGTTGCACCCGTTGTGTTCGAGCACGATGTTGGTGGCAACGGTGGTGCCATGGAAGAACATGTCGATGTCGGATGGGTCGATGCCGGCGCGTTCGGCGAGGACCTCGATGCCGTCCATGGTTCCGATGGAGGGGTCGTGGTTCGTCGACGGGGTCTTGTGGACCACTACGGTGCCGTCGTCGTCCCACAGCACGAGGTCGGTGAACGTGCCGCCGACGTCGACTCCAATTCTCTTCATCAATACTTCCAATCTTTCGGTGCCCGCGAGGAGCGGAGGGGACGACCGAGCCGTGCGGCGGTCCGAAGTCTGGGGTGGTGGGTCACTGGGAGGGTGATGTAGGTCATCGTGCTTGAGGGCGACCAAGAAATCAATACCTCAGATGTTTTCGGGAGAAATCTGCCCAAAATCGCGGTCCGATCGGTTCAATCCTTGGAAAAATCACCTAAAGGGCGGATGATTAGGGGGTATGGGACAGGTGCGCGGCGCCCTAACTCGGCCGCAGCGTCGGGTTAGGCTCAGGCCGTTCACCGCAGCTTTCGAGAGAGAAGAGTCGACGCTCGTGACCGAACCGACGACCGGGGACGCACCCGTCAAGAACGGACCTGCCTATGCGGTCCTCGCGGAGCACCTGCGCAACCGAATCCTGTCCGGTGAGTTGCAACCCGGTGTCCGGTTGCCCGGAGAGGCAGAGTTGACCGCTGAATTCGGTGTCGGTCGCAGCACCATCCGTGAGGCCTTGCGTTCGCTGGCGAGCCAGAACTTGATCACCACGACTCGGGGAGTCACCGGCGGTAGTTTCGTCGCCGCGCCGAGTGTCGGGCATATCAGTGCGCATCTCGAGACGGGTGTGGCATTGATGGCGGCGGCTGAGACGGTCACCGTCGCGCAGCTGATGGAAGTGCGTAACCTCATGGAGGTGCCGGCGGCCGGCATGGCGGCATTCCGTCGGACCGATGAGCACCTCGAGCAACTCGAAGCGTCGATCTTCGACCCACACAGCTTGCAGGGACCCGAGACGTTCGCGAAGAATCAGGAGTTCCATTTGGTTCTTCTTCGGGCGACGGACAATCCGTTGCTGGAGTTGATCACTGCGCCGGTGTTTCGAGTGCTGTCCAGCAGGTTCGGGCGCGAGCATGCCCCGCAGGGGTTCTGGCAGTGTGTCGATCACGATCACCGTGCGATCCTCGATGTCGTCGCTGCCGGAGACTCCATGGCTGCGATGGATCTGATGCGCAGGCATCTGGACAACTTGGGCGACTCGTATCGCCGGATGGATCGCCGCGGACAGGCTTGACTCAAAACATCTGCTTTTTAGGCGAGTAGGTATCGAAGATCCCCGGATGATTGCCTTGCTCTGCACTATTGACCCTTGAAATGTCTGATGTATTGTTCGAAGGAACGTACTCGCCGAACTGATGTGAGGAGACACGGTGGCAGTGCATCAGGCTGTTCTCGGCCGATTTTTCGAGGACTACGTTGTAGGGGACATCTACCAGCACCCCATCGGGCGCACGATCTCCGAAGCCGACAACACGTGGATCACGTTGCTGTCGATGAACACCAACCAAAACCACTTCAACGCTCATCTCGCAGCGCAGAATCCCATCACCGACGGCAAGGTCATCGTCAACTCTGGACTGACTGTTGCTGTGGTACTCGGTATTTCGGTTCTCGACATGAGTCAGAACGCCATCTCGAACCTGGCATTCACCGACATCAAGATGTCGCACCCGGTATACGTGGGCGACACCATCTACGCAGAAAGCATCTGCATAGGACTGCGCCGGTCCGAATCCCGGCCCTATGCCGGAATCGTCTCCATGATCACCCGGGGGCTGAATCAAGATGGAACCGAAGTCATCTCGTGGAAGCGGTCGGTCATGGTCGCTACCCGCGAGAGCGGGATCGGCCAGAACTACTTCCCCGAAGCCAAGGGCGGACCGCTGCAACTGCCGACACCCGCCGACCCGGAAGGGGCGCTCTCATGAAACCACTCGAAGACGTCCGCATTATCTCGCTCGAGCAGTACGGCGCAGGCCCGTTCGGCAGCGTCCACCTCGCCGACCTCGGTGCCGACGTGATCAAGATCGAAGATCCGAACGTGGGGGGCGACGTCGGACGTTACGTCCCGCCCTACAACGACGCCGAGGACTCGTTGTTCTTCGAAACCTTCAACCGCAACAAGCGCAGCCTCTCACTCGACCTGTCGTCCCCCGCCGGGCGCGCAGTGTTCGAGGACCTCGTCCGCACCAGCGACGCGGTCTACTCCAATCTCCGCGGAGATGTGCCCGCGAAAATCGGCATTACTTACGACGACCTCAAGCACCTCAATCCGGCTATCGTCTGCTGCAGCCTCACGGGCTTCGGTATGACCGGACCGCGTGCGAAAGAGCCCGGCTACGACTATATCCTGCAAGGCCTCGCAGGATGGATGAGCGTCACCGGCGACCCAGACGGACCTCCTACCAAGTCCGGGCTCTCGCTCGTGGACTATTCGGGCGGATTCGTCGCTGCGATCAGTTTGCTGTCCGGGCTACACGCCGCCAAACGGGACGGCATCGGCGGGGACTGCGACGTCTCGCTCTACGACACCGCGATGTCGCTGCTCACCTACCCGGCCACCTGGCATCTGAACGCTGGCTTCGAACCGGTACGTACCAAGAACTCGGCGCACCCCTCCCTCGTACCGTTCCAGGCCTTCGAGGCCAGCGACGGTTGGTTCGTCGTCGGTTGCGCCAAGGAGAAGTTCTGGGAACGCCTCGTCGTTGCGATCGACAGGCCCGATCTGGGCGCCGATCCACGTTTCGCGAACTTCGCACTGCGCGGTGAGCACCAGGACGAACTGCTCCCCATCCTCGAGCAGACCTTCGTCAGCCAGCCCGTGGACTACTGGCTCTCGCGCCTGGGGCCTGCCGGTGTGCCGGCGGGTCCGATCAACGACGTCGCCCAGGCCCTCACCGAACCGCACACCCTTGCACGAGGTCTCCTCGTCGAGACCGACCACCCCACCTTCGGAACGGTGCGCCAAGTTGCCTCACCGGTCCGGTTCGGCTCCGAGACGACGCAGTACCGGCGCGCGCCGCTACGCAACGAGCATTTCGACGAGATCATCCGCGACCTCGGCTACAGCGCCGAGCGTGTTGCGGAACTGGTCGGGCAAGGTGCCTTCGGCAAGCAGGCAAGCGGGGCTCGGGCGTGACGTCGTCGGTACTTGCCCAATGGGCCCACGGTCTGACTCTTGCGGACCTGTCCGACGATGTCCGGCATGCGGTCGCCCGGCATCTTCTCGACGGGGTCGGCAATGCCGTCGCCGCGCAACGGCTCGGATACGGGCGCGCGGCGTGGACGGTCGCCGATGCACTCGGCGGTCCGGCCGAAGCCAGACCGCTAACCGGGACGCGGGCGATCTCCGCTCCGGCTGCAGCTATGGCGACCGCGGTGCTGGTGCACGCCTTGGACTTCGACGACACTCATGCCGGCGCCCTGGTTCACGCCACCGCAGTCTCTCTGCCTGCGGCTTTCGCCGCCGGACAGCAGGTTCGAGCCACTGGCGCAGAAGTTCTTACCGCCGCTGCGATCGGACTGGAGACGGCGTGCCGCCTCGGGGCTGTCAGCCCGCATGGTTTTCACGGACGTGGCCTTCATGCGACAGCCGTGGTCGGCCCGTTCGCTGCAGCCCTCGTCGCCGGCAAGTTGACCGGATTGCCGGTGCCGGTCTTAGTGCACGCTCTTGGTGTCGCCGGATCATCGAGTGGAGGGTTGCTCGAGTTCCTCGACACCGATGCCGACACCAAGGCGCTCCACCCTGGTTCGGCCACGCTGGGCGGGATTCTCGCAGCCCGGCTGGCTGCTGCGGGCGCCAGCGGTCCGGAATCGGTGTTCGAGGGGCGTCGGGGTGTGTATGCGTCGATGTCGGAGCGGACCGCGGACCTCACGGTGCTGACGGACGGGTTGGGCACAGACTGGGAAGCGACCCGTATCGGCATCAAGCCCTATCCGAGTTGCCAGCTCATGCATGTCACTCTCGACGCGGTTGCAGCGGCTCTGACCGACACGGCCGTCGAGCCTGCCCAAGTGGTCGACATCGAGGTGCACGTTCATCCGGATTCGGTGCCGATCGTGTGTGGTCCGAACGCAGGTGTGGCCGCACCGCGCAGCACTTATGACGGGAAGTTCGACCTGCCGTGGAGCGTTGCTGCACTCGTGCACGACGGACATATCGACGTCGCGACCTACACCGACACTTCGATCGTCCGCGATTCGGTGCTCGCGACCGCTCGAACGGTCCGTGTCGTCGAAGCCCCGACCGAGGGGCCGGCAGCATCGGCACCCGGACATGCGATCATCACCCTCGACGACGGGCGTGTACTCGAGGGACGCGTCGAAGGTAGCCGCGGCACCGCCGCATTCCCCCTCGACGATCAGCAGTTGCTCGCCAAGTTCACCGCCAACTGCGGCGATCATCCCCGTGCCTCAGAGCTCGCCGACCGCATCTTCGGGTTGGCTGACGAGCCGAATCTGACCGCCGTACTCGATCTCGCGGCCCTCATTGCACCCGCACCCCTGCACTGAACATCCTAGGAGCCATCATGGATTTCACATTCGACGAGCAGCAACTGGCGTTCCGAAAGGCATTGCGTCACTTCGTGGACAAGGAAATCGTGCCCGTTGCCAATGAATGGGAGAAGTCGGGGCGGTATCCCACGGAGATCGTCGAACACATGAAGGCCATGGGATTGTTCGGCATCACCACCCCTGAAGAGTACGGCGGCATCGACCTCGACAAGGTGTCGTTCACACTCGTGTACGAGGAACTGGCTCGCGGCTGGATGGGCATCGCCGGAATTCTCGGCAGTCACAACCTGTCCTGCTGGATGATCAACCGTCACGGCACCGAGGAACAGAAGCAGACCCTGCTACCGAAACTGGCCACCGGAGAATGGCGGACCGGGATCGGGCTCACCGAGCCCGGCGCAGGCACAGACCTGCAGGGCATTCGAACGACTGCGCGCCGCGACGGGGACCATTACGTCGTCAACGGCGCGAAGACGTGGATCACCAACGCCCGGCACGCCAATGTCCTCCCAGTCCTGGTGAAGACCGACCCGTCTGCAGAGCCTGCGCACAAGGGCATGAGCATCCTGCTGATTGACACCACGCTTCCCGGGTTCGAGGTGCAACGTGATCTCGGCAAACTGGGGTACAAGGGCACCGAGTCCTGCGAAATCCTGCTCGACAACATTCGGGTACCTGCGGACGCATTGCTTGGCGGAACGGAGGGGCGCGGTTTGCAGCAGGCCTTGTCCGGCCTGGAAATCGGCAGGCTCAACATTGCAGGCCGTAGCGTCGGTATCGCTCAAGCAGCCTACGATGCAGCACTGTCCTACGCGCGAGAGCGCACGGCGTTCGGGCAGCCGATCGCGGACTTCCAGGCGATCCAGCTCAAGCTGGCGGACATCGCCACCCATTTGCAGGCCGCCCGGTTGATGACGTATTGGGCTGCTTCGCAGGCAGATTCGGGTAAGCGCGTGGACATGGAGGCTGGAATGGCGAAGTACTTCGCGTCCGAGACGGCCATCACCGCGAGCCTCGAAGCGATGCGTATCCACGGCGGCTACGGATACTCGACGGAATTCGTCGTCGAACGGTTGTACCGCGACGCGCCTCTCATGTCGATCGGAGAGGGCACCAACGACATCATGCGGACCGTCATCGCCAAGGCGCTGGTCTCCGGCTCCGGGGTCATCGGGTGAGCGTGGCGCTGACTTACCTGTATGTCCCGGGTGACCGCCCGGAGCGTTTCGACAAAGCACTCGCTTCGGGTGCCGATGCGGTAGTGCTGGACCTCGAGGACGCGGTCGCCGTTGATCGGAAGGAACTTGCGCGCGAAACTGTTGCGCGGTGGATCGCTGCACTCACACCCGGTTCCGTGGAGGTGTGGGTGCGGGTGAACCCGGGTGACCTGCAGGAAGCGGACATCCAGTCTGTCGCCCACCCGCGACTGACGGGAGTGTGGTTGCCGAAAGTAGGATCCGCACGCGAGGTCGAACAGGTCGACGGCCTCCTAACTGACCTCTGTCCCGGGGCGGCGGTATCCGCGCTGATCGAGACCGCTGCTGGCGTACTCGACGCCCTGGCCATCGCGCGTGCGCCCCGGATGCGGTTCCTGCAACTCGGGGAAGTCGATCTGGCCGCCGATCTCGGTGTCGAAGTCGACGGCGATGACACAGCGCTGCTGTTCGCACGTAGCCAAGTCGTCGCGGCGAGTGTGGCGGCAGGGATAAACCCGCCCCCGGCCGCTGTGTCGCGCAATTTCCGCGACAGTGACGCTCTGGAGGCGGGTACCCGTGCTCTTGCACGGCTCGGGTTCGTCGGTCAGGCGTGTATTCACCCTGCCCAGCTCGAACCGGTCCGACGAGTGTTCACACCTTCGCAGGACAAGGTACGTGCGGCACGCGCCGTGCTGGCCCGCCTAGAGGTAGCGGAGTCCGGTGTTGCCGTGGACGCGGCTGGCTTTTTGATCGATGAAGCAGTCGCTCGGCAAGCGCGTCGGGTGCTCGCGCATGTAGACCAATAGCTGGAGCCCCAATTCTCCGCGTTGGTCCACTTCACGGAAAACCCGATCGCTTCTCACAAAATGGCACTGTTGAGACGGGGGACAGAGAGGGTTTCCTGGCGTCATGAGGATCGACGAAGGTGAACTTGTTACCGGACACGTTCGTGCAGGCGCACCGGGCGGAGCGCTGTCGGTTGATGGGTTCCGGGCGGCCGCTGATCACATTGTTGCGCTAGCGGCTGCTGTTGCGTCGGAGCAGTGGAACAACTCGGCGTTGGGGGAATGGACGGTGCGGTCGCTGGTGGGACATATCGGTCGCGCGCTGACCACGGTCGTCGACTATCTTTCACGGCCCGCCATCGAGCAGACTGTGCCGTCCACCGCCGACTACTACCTCTTGGCAGCTGAACTCGTCGACTCGGACGCAGTCCGCCGACGCGGTGAGCAGGCCGGCGCCGAACTCGGCGAGGATCCCGCGGCCACGCTGGCGCAGATGCGAGACCGGGCGCTGCACGCTCTCGCCCACACCGACGATCGGATCGTGACGACGGTGGTGGGTGGCATGTTGCTGTCGCACTACCTCCCGACTCGCACGTTCGAGTTGGCAGTGCACGGTCTGGACCTGGCCCGAGCGACCGGACAGCCGGAATCGGTCCCGGTCGAGGCGCTGCGGGAGACGGTGTCGTTGGCGACCGAGCTGGCGGTGCGCCGTGGTCACGGTGAGACCGTCCTGCTCGCGTTGACCGGACGCGGAATCATTCCGAGCGACTTCAGTGTGGTGTGAACTCCGATGAGTGAGCATTTCGTGGTGACGGGTGGTAGCCGTGGGATCGGTGCCGCGATCGTTCGGGCTGCAGCTCGTGCGGGCCACGAGGTCAGTTTCACCTACCACCGGGACACCAATGCCGCAACCGGACTGGTCACCGAATGCGGCCCCCGAGTCCAGGCCATCCAATCCGACGTCGCCGACACCGACGCGGCAGGAACCGTCCTCGACACGGTGACGCGGACAAGGGGAGAGGTGACGGTTCTGGTGAACAACGCCGGGATCACCGGCCCGCTCGGCGACTTTCTCTCCGTCAGTCAAACGACGGTGCGGGAAGTCTTCGACGTCAACGTTTTCGGACTGTGGGCAATGACGGCCGCCGTGGTCCGGTACTGGCGCGCACATTCCCTGCCGGGTGTGGTGGTCAACCTCAGCAGCATCGCCGCGACTACCGGGGCGCCCGGTGAGTATGTGGGCTACGCCGCGTCCAAGGCTGCGGTCGAGGCGATCACCCGAGGCCTGGGACGCGAATTGGCGCCGGACATCCGTGTCGTCGGCATCGCGCCCGGCACCACCGACACGGACATCCACGCCGCTGCGGGCGATCCGGACCGAGCACAGAGGGTCGTCGAACGGATACCTCTCGGCCGCATCGCCACGGCGGACGAGATCGCCGCCGCGGTGCTGTTCGCGGCCGGAGAGAACGCCTCGTATCTGACCGCCACGACCATCACCGTGGCCGGTGGCCTGTGACCGGAACATGCTGATGAAGGGGAGAATAGGTCATGACCGCCGCTTTCGTCATTGCGGTCGCCTTCATGGTGATGACCCCTGGTCCGGACAGCCTGGCGATCGCTGATGCGGCCGTGCGCTCTCGGACCGACGGTGTCATGATCGCACTCGGTGCTGTTACCGGCATGCTCGTCTTCACCGTCGCCGCCTGCACCGGACTCGGTGCACTGCTCGTCGCCGCACCCGCCGCTCTCGACGCCCTACGGATCGTGGGTGGACTCTATCTGGTCTTCGTCGGACTCACGTCCCTGCGCAGCGCTGTCCGTGCTCCCGCCGATACCGAGGAAACAGCTCCGGGAAGCCCTGCGTCGCAGCGGATATTGGCACCTGCACGTCGGTTCGGACGAGACCTTCTCGTGGATATGACCAATCCGAAGACCTTGGTCGTGTTCGTCACGGTCGTACCGGCGTTCGCAGGTCCGGACGCCGATTACCCAACCCTGGTCGGACACTGCCTGTTTCTGGTGGTCTTCGCAGCAGCATGGTTCCTGACGGTGGCACTGCTCGCCGCCCGGATCGGCACGCTCGGCCCACGGTCGGAGCGTTGGACTGCCATCGTCACCGGTGGCGTCATGTGCGGTTTCGGCATCGCGATCCTGGTCCTTGATCCCTTCGTTCGCGGTTGAACCGAAGCGGCAACAATGTCGGACATGGAGGAAGAGAGCACAGTGGCGCGAGTGGAGCTGTACGAAGCGTTCGCCGTCGATGCCGGGGGAGGCAATCCGGCCGGCGTAGTCCTCGATGCACAGGGCATGTCGGAGCGCGAGATGCTCACGGTGGCCCGCGATGTCGGAGCATCGGAAACCGCTTTCGTCACCGACGGGGATGCGCCGCACACCTATCGCCTGCGTTATTTCTCCCCTGAGGTCGAAGTGCCCTTCTGCGGACACGCCACCATCGCCACCGCCATCGCCCTGGCCGAACACCGCGACGAGGACGACATCGTCATGCTGACCCGCGCAGGCCGTGTGCCGGTGCAGATCGAACGCCGTCCCGACGGTCTGCACGCGGCCTTCACATCGGTCCCACCCACGATCACCACCGTGCCGGACGACATCGTCGCGGCAGCCTTGACAGCGCTGCGATGGGCACCGGATGACCTCGATTCTCGCTTCCCCGCCGCGGTATGTGATGCGGGCTCTCGACACTTAATCCTCGGCGTCGGCACCCGCGAACGCTTGGCTCGCCTCGATTACGACTTCGACGCGCTGCGGACCGTGCTCACCGAACTCGACGCGATGACCGCCCAGCTGTTCTGGTTCGGCTCCGGGCGGGACCTTCACAGTCGCAACCCCTTTCCCGTCGGCGGGATCGTGGAGGACCCTGCGACCGGATCGGCCGCGGCCGCTCTCGGCGGATACCTCCGCCACTTGGGCGTGGCGAAGCCGGGAGACCGGTTCGTCGTGCACCAAGGAGTTGACATGGGACGGCCGAGCAAGATCGGAGTGCGGATCGGCGAGAGTGGGCAGGGCATCACCGTGTCCGGACGGGCGGTGCGCGCCGAACCTGCGCGACGGCTCGATGACGCTGGGCAGGTCCAGCCCACCTCCACTGCTCGCTATGTCGAACACCTGCGGCGCCCCGATCTGAGCGTCGGCACCTACTCGATTCCGAACGGTGGTGTAGACGGACAACAACCGCACACCGAAGACGAGATCTACATCGTCACCGCGGGGGCTGCGACCTTGTGGACGCCGCCCGGGACCGTGCCGGCACCGACTGGGGCGGTGCTGTTCGTCCCAGCAGGTCTGCCCCATCGTTTCGTCGACGTCGACGAGGACTTCGCGACACTGGTGGTCTTCGGCCCAGCGGAGGGCACCCGCGCCCGCGCATGAACCGGCAGCTCACACACTGGCCGCCAATCGCCGCGTATATGTCGCCCACGCCTCGACGAGCCGATCCACCGCAGACTCGAGCACGGCGGGGTCCGCGGCCGCCGAGATGCGGATGTACTCGCGCAGGCTCCCGTCGGTGACACACTCGCGCCCGACACACACCCTGACTCCGCCGCGCACGGCGACGTGCGCGAAGGTCGACGCATCCACGACCGGCAGGCGGATCCACAGCCCGTCCCCGGTCGTCGACGCCACGGTCCAACTCGGCATCAGCCCCGCCAGCATGCTGCGCAGAAGGACCACCCGTTCGGCGAGCGTGTCGTAGCGGGCGGTGTACCACTGCGGACTGGTTGCGTCGAGCAACCGTGCGGCGTGGACCTGTGCACTGACCGCCGGGGCCGGAATACGGGGCAATGCGCTGAGCAGGGATGCGTCCGGCGCGGGAAGCCGGATCCACCCGATGCCGCACCCGGCCCAGAACACGCGATTGAGTTCCCCGATCGCGGTGACCCGTTCGGACAGCGCCGCCAGCGGTCGCAGCCGGGGGTCGCGCGACCTGGCGAGCGGAAGAAATGACAGCTCCTCGACCACGACGGCGGTGTGATCCTCGATCGCCGCGGCGAGGCGCGGTAACCGCGACGAGGCCGTCGTCTGTCCGCTGGGTCCGGACTCGACCACATCGACGAAGGCAGTCGCAGCACGGGTGCGGCGCAGCGCGCGCCGCATCGCCGCCGGATCGATGCCCCCGGCGTCGGGATACAGGCACAGCGAGGTCGCAGTGTGTTCGGTGAAGGCTGCACGCAGCGTCGGCCATAACGGTGCGCCGAGCACGGTCGGACGTTTCGCGGCGGAGTTCGCTCGCAACACGATATCGAGTGATTCTGCTGCTGCGGTGGTCACGACGATTTGTTCCGCTTCGGTCGGCAGGCCCAGGCGTGTGAGGTGCGATGCCAGGGCGTGCCGGAGGACCGGAAGTCCCCGGGTGGGAACGCCCGCCCTGTGAGCGGCTGGGTCGAAGCTCCAGTCGATTGCAGGAAGGTGCGACGGATCCACCGGGGCTGGCCTGGACAGGTCGATGACGTCGCCGATGTCCTCGGTCGACGAATCGATATGGCGCACTACCGCGTGAGAGGAGGTCCGGCGGGGACGAACGAAGGTGCCCGAACCGTGGATGCGTTCGACGACCCCGCGTTCGACGAGTTCTTCGAAGGCGCGCACCACCGTTCCGCGACTGACGCACAGTGCGGCGGCGAGGGTGCGTTCGGCAGGGAGGCGCTGACCGTAGGTCACGGTGCGGGAATCGATGGCTCGTTCGACCGCCGTGACGATTCGTAGGTAGCGAGGAAGGTCGGTGCGTTCGTCCGTCGCGAAGACGACAGTTGTCCACCACGCAGTGTCCTGGTCCACTCGACAAAAATGGCACTGTCCGGGCTGGTGGTGCAAGCACGATGCTGGACCTGCACGACCACCGAGCGGAGGAATGGCGATGGCAGAACCGGCAGCGACACTGGCCCGACGCCTGTGGGAGGCAATCGAACCGCTGCACGCGGCACCGTACTTCTCCCCGCACCACCGCCGGATCTCCCTCGATCTCGGCATGAGCGGCTACTGGATGGGTTACTTCGCCGGCCGCGCCGCACCGCTGGGGGCGATGACCGCAGCACCGGTCGAATCGATGTTCTTCAGCTTCCCCGACCGCCGCGTCGCACGCGCCCTGCCCGAAGCCTGGGCGTGCGCGGATCCTGGCACGGTACTCGAGGCACGAATCACCACCACGCGCCTCGTCCTAACCGACTACCTCCGCGACGTACCCCGACGCGACCTCGACACACTCGCTTCGTACCTTGAAATGGCAGCGGATGGATGTCATTTCGCCGGGCGACCGCTGGCAGCCGGATGGTCGCGCGTTCCCCGTCCCGACGATATCGCCGCTCAGCTGTGGCTCGCCGCGACAGTCCTGCGTGAACATCGTGGAGACGGTCATGTCATTGCCTGTGTGCACGCGGGATTGCGGGGCATCGATGCGGTCGTCGCGCACGCCGCGACCGGCACAGTCACCCGCGAGATGATGCAACCCAACCGCGGCTGGAGCGATGAGGAATGGGAAGCCTCCGAGCGTCGCCTGCGTGCCCGCGGCCTGATCGATATCGGCGGCCGGCTCACCAAGAGCGGGGGAGCGCTGCGACGCAGCATCGAGGACCGCACCGATTTCCTCGCAGCGGATCCGGTGACCGCCCTCGGTCAGACCGGCGTCGAAACGATCATCGCGATCGCTGCGCCTATCAGTCGCCGCCTGTTCGACACCGGCGTCATCCCGCTACCCAATCCCATCGGGGTTCCCCGCCCCTGACCTGGCCATGGAGGCAGCATGAATAGTTCCCTCATCGACGTGGACACCACCGAGCTCGACGAATATGGCGTCGCCGTCGTGACCCTGAACCGTCCCGATAAGAAGAATGCCTTGTCGCACGCGATGCGACTTGACCTCGCCCACACCTTCGAGGCCCTGACCGACGCCCGCGTGGTGATCCTGACCGGCCGCGGAGACGTCTTCAGTGCAGGATTCGACCTCACCGAATTCGACCGGATCGACGAGGCCGGACTGTGGGAATCCTCCGACCGAATGAATGCCGCCATCGCCACGCACCCCGTGCCGGTGATCGCCGCACTGGACGGACCCGCCATGGCCGGGGGAACGGACCTCGCGGTACTCACCGACATCCGCCTCGGCACCGCGTGCACGAGTTTCTCCCACCCCGAACACCGCCGATTCCCCGTCGTCTACGGCCCCCTTGCCGAACGCGTCGGCCCCACCCGCGCACGCGAACTCGTCCTCACCGGTCGAACCGTCGAGGCCGACGAAGCTCTTACGATCGGGTTGCTGACCGAGATCGTCCGTGACCGCCCCGTTCTCGACCGCGCCCGCGAACTCGTCTACGACATCGCACGCACGCCCTCGCATCTCCTGCACGGCATGCGAGACAAATTCCAGCAGACCCAACGTTACGACCCGGCCTGCCACACCCTGTCCCTGTAACCACCACGCCGCCAGTGCCTCGCGACATTCGATCGAAGGAACCGTATGAGCATCCACGTGCGCCACGCAGAATCGACCGCAGTGATCACCATCGACCGCCCTCACAAACTCAACGCGCTCGACTACACCACGATCGACGAGTTGTCGGCGTGGCTGGACGATGCCACCGCTGATGATGCGATCCGCTCGATCATCCTCACCGGATCCGGTGACCGGGCTTTCAGTGCCGGCGCGGACATCTCCTGCCTGGCGCAGAGCATCGAGGCCGGCACCACCCACGCCCTGCAGGAGATCGTGACCCGCGGACAAGGGCTGACCAAACGCATCGAACAATTCCCGAAACCGATCATCGCCGCCGTCAACGGCCTCGCCTACGGCGGCGGATGCGAAATCGTCGAAGCAGCACATCTCGCCGTCGCTGCCGACCATGCCCTCTTCGCCAAACCGGAAATCACACTGGGATTCCCACCACCGTTCGGGGGATCACAACGACTGCCACGCCATATCGGCCGCAAACGGGCCCTCGAGATGATCCTCACCGGCGACGCCGTCGATGCCCACCGTGCCTACGAGATGGGTTTGATCAACCACGTCGTCCCGGCCACCGAACTGCTGTCCACCGCGTTGGAGTTGGCGGTACGCATCGAACGCCACGCACCGACCGCAGTGCATGCCTGTCTCGCCGCCGTCACCCGCGGCCTCAACGTGCCCATCGACGAAGGACTCGCTGTCGAGGCCGCATGGTTCGCAACTACCGTTCCTACCGCGGGCGTGAGGAGAGGGCTCGACGGATTCCTCGGCCGACGGACAGTAGCCCCGAAGTAAGTACGTGTTTGGGGTAGGAGACGTCGAACACTCGCACACGGGCGCATTCCGTGCGTAACGCGGGGGACTGTCGGGATAACGGTTGAACTGGCTTTGGCCGACACGCCGAGCTTGCTTGGCGAGAAGGCGCGATCATGACCGAAACACTCGATCCTATGGATCAGCCGAAGATCGATCCCCAGCAGCTGGCGCAGCAGTTGCTCGCCCAAGCCAAAGCCGACGGCGTCGAGTTGGTCGGCCCGAACGGACTACTCAACCAACTCACCGCCACGGTGCTCGAAACTGCCCTCGAAGCGGAAATGGACGAGCACCTCGGCTACGAAAAACACCAGGTAGAAGGAAGGAACACCGGCAACTCGCGTAACGGCCGGCGCAGCAAGACCGTGCTGACCGAGATCGGCCCCGTGCAGATCCAAGTCCCGCGAGACACCGATGCCTCCTTCGATCCGCAGATCGTCAAGAAACGCCAACGGCGCCTGACCGGAGTCGACGAGATCATCTTGTCGCTGTCGGCGAAAGGACTGACCACCGGTGAGATCGCTGCCCACTTCGACGACGTCTACGGCGCCACAGTGTCGAAGGAAACGATCAGCAAGATCACCGACAAGGTGCTCGCCGAGATGGCCGAATGGTCGGTCCGGCCGCTCGACTCGGTGTATCCGGTGTTGTTCATCGATGCGATCCACGTCAAGATCCGTGACGGTCAGGTCGCCAACCGACCCGTCTACGTCGCCGTGGGGGTCACCACCTCCGGTGAACGCGACATCCTCGGCTTGTGGTCCGACGACGGCGGTGAGGGCGCGAAGTTCTGGTTGGCGGTGCTTACCGAGATCAAGAACCGCGGTGTCGAGGACGTGTGCATCGCCGTCTGCGACGGACTCAAAGGCCTACCCGAGGCGATCACCACCGTGTGGCCCCAAACGGTGGTGCAGACCTGCCTGATCCATCTGCTGCGCAACACCTTCCGGTATGCGGCCCGACAATACTGGGAGGAGATGTCCCGGGATCTGCGGCCGATCTACACCGCTCCGACCGAGGCAGCGGCGAAGGAACGGTTCGGCGAGTTCGCCGGCAAGTGGGGACCGCGCTATCCGGCGATCGTCCGGATGTGGGAAAACAACTGGTCGGAGTTCGTGCCCTTCCTCGACTACGACATCGAGATTCGCCGGGTGATCTGCTCGACGAACGCGATCGAATCGCTCAACGCCCGGTACCGGAGGGCGATCCGGGCCCGTGGGCATTTCCCCAACGAACAAGCCGCGCTCAAGTGTCTGTATCTGGCCACTCGTGCGCTGGACCCGACCGGCAAGGGGCGCGCACGATGGACATCACGGTGGAAAGGAGCTTTGAACGCTTTCGCGATCACCTTCGAAGGACGCATCACCCCGAACGCCAACTAATCCCATGTGTCAGAACCGGATCCACCGATTACCTGACAGTCCCTAACGCGGCGGGCCACCTTCCCCGTGATCGGGAAGGTGGCTCCAACCGGGTGCGGGGCTTCTCCAGTCCTGATCCGTTGAGAGTTCGATGTCCTGCGTGGATCGATCATCACGAACCGAGCTGGTGAAGTGGAAGGTTCGGTATTCAGAGGCACTGATGGAGCATCGCTGCCAACTCGCGTGTTGCGGCCGCTTCGGTCTCCGCGCCCCACGCGCTCAGAGCATCGGCTGAGACCATCAGAGATGCGGACGAATCAGCGGGGATGCCGTCGCCGAGCGGTAGTCCGATTTCCTGGCGGAGTTCATGCATAAGGACAGTGCGCTTCATGAGACTTTCTTTGTTCGGTCGGTTGGAGCGGGGACGCAGTAGGTGTTCACGGCGTCGTTGTCTCGATCCACTCTTCGTAGAACGGCGGCATGGCTGAGGCCTTGTCATGGAACTCGGGTGGGCGTTTGTCGCGGAATGCCTGCACTCCCTCGGCGCCGTCGCCGATGCTGGTGTAGAACATGGCCAGCGAATCGACGCGGTGGGCATCTGCGGGGTGAGCAGCGGCCGCGTTTCGCAGCAGCATCTGGCGCATCAGGGCCACCGAGACCGATGAGCGGTCGCGGGTCCAGGCATTCGCCAACGCGCGCGCTTCGCTGAGCAACATCTCGGGTTCATGGACCGCCTGCGCCAACCCGTCGATGTATGCGACCTCGGCGTTGAGGATCTCTGCCCTATAGACCAGATCCAGCGCAGTGGGCATGCCGACCAGCCGGGGAAGGAACCATGTCGAGCACGCTTCGGGCACTATTCCGAGTTTGCCGAACACCAGGCCGAACCGCGCTCGGGTCGACATCAGCCGCGCGTCCATCGCCAGCGTCATGGTTGCACCGATTCCGACGGCCGCACCGTTGATTGCGGCGATCACCGGTTTACGACAGGCATGGATTGCGAGGGTGACACGACCGCCCGTGTCGCGGATCCGGCGCAATTCGGGGTCGTCGAGATTCTTCATGTCGGCAAGAGTGGGGCGTTTCGACTCGTCGAGTCCGAACACATTCCCTTCACTCGACAGGTCCATGCCGGCGCAGAAAGCGCGCCCTGCTCCGGTGACGATCACGGCCCGGACCGTGTCGTCGTCGTTCACCGACACGAAGGTGTGCTCGAGTTCGTCGGCCATCTCGACGGTGAACGCATTGAGACGGTCGGGACGGTTGAGGACCACGGTGAGGATGCCGTCCTCGACTTCGTGGCGAAGGGTGGTGTATTCCATGACTTCTCCCGTCTGCCTGTCAGGCAAGGTCGGCGGCAATCCTGCGGATGGCGGCTTCGGCATCGCTCACGATGTCCGAAATGATCGTCTTGCAGGGAAGCACGGCATCGATGAGACCTTGGGACTGGCCGGCCCACCACATGCCGCCTTCCATGTTCCCCTTCTCCAGCACTTCCGTTCGGCCGCGTACCCCGGAGGCGAGGTGTGCGACGTCGGAGAACGTGGCGTCAGGGCGGGCGGAGAGGGCTGCGATCGTCTCGGAGACGGAGTTGCGGGCCACACGTGCGGTATTACGGAACTCTCGGAACACGAGGATGGTCTGGCGTTCGTCGTTGGCAACGATCTGGGCCTTGACGTTCGGATGCACAGGAGCTTCGTCGCTGGCCACGAACCTGGTGCCCATGTTGATTGCGCATGCGCCGAGGGCCAGTGCTGCGGCCAATCCGTCGCCGGTGGCGAATCCGCCACTGGCGATGATCGGGATGTCGAGCACGCGCGCTGCGGCGGGGATGAGGATCAGGCCGGGGATGTCCTCGTTGCCGGGATGGCCGGCGCACTCGAACCCGTCGATACTGACGGCGTCGACACCCATGGACTGTGCTTTGATCGCATGCCGGACCGCTACCGCTTTGTGGATGACCTTGATCCCGGCGGCTTTGAACGCCGCTACATGTTCCTGGGGGTTGCTGCCGGCGGTTTCCACGATGGTGATGCCGCTGTCGATGATCGCGGCCCGGTAGTCGTCGTACGGCACGGGAGTGACGGTGGGCAGCAGGGTGAGATTGACACCGAACGGCTTATCGGTCATCTCCCGGCACCGGGCGATCTCAGCGACGAGAGCTTCGGGGGTGGGTTGCGTCAGCGCGGTGAGAAACCCCAAACCCCCGGCATTGGCCACCGCGGAGATCAGCTCCGCGGTGCCGACCCCGGTCATGCCACCGCACACCACCGGGTGCTCGATCCCGAAAGTGTCGGTGAAACGTGTGCGCAGCACGATCACGGCCTCCCTGCGTGCGGAACGTCGACTCTCGTCGAGAGGACCTTGGCTTCACGCGCAGCGCTGCGCTTGGCTTCGTCGAAATCCGGTGCGACCGAGAGGAATAGTGTGCGACCGTCATCGCCACCGAGCGCAACCGCGAACACTCCCAGCGGAGCCGTACTCACCTCGTCCAGGATGGTTCCGCCTTCGGCCAGGCGGACGGCACGTTGGTTGACGCAGTCGGCGATCCAGATGGCACCTTCAGCGTCGAGGGCCTGACCATCAGGTGCAATCGTGCACGCCGCAAGCCTCTTCTCCACGCTCGGCTCGTCGCCGAGATCGCCGAACGAGGCGAAGTCCTGACGGGGGCCGAGTGTGCCGTCCGGTTCGATATCGAATCGGGAGACGCGGTTGCCGAACAGTTCGTTGACGTACAGCGTTCTTCCGTCCGGGGAGATGCACATACCGTTCGGGAAGGACAGTCCTTCGGCAGCTACTCGGGAAGTGCCGTCGGTGTCGACGAGGACCACAACGCCGTGCTCGTGATCGGCACCTCCCATGAGGTCGAATCCGAACTCGCCGACGTATGCCTGACCGTTCGCGGCGACGACCATGTCGTTGGCGTGACCGTGGCAGTGTTCGGAGATGTCGGCGTGCTCGACGAGCGAGCCGTCGGGTTCGCGGCGCAGGACTTTGCGATCCTTCATCGAGACGACGAGCATGCGCCCGTCGGGAAGCCATCCGAGTCCGGACGGCTGGTGTTCGACGGTGCAGACCTGTTCGATGGATCCGTCGGCGTTCACGGCATTGACCGAGTGGGTGTAGAAATCCACGAACCACAGTCGGCCCTCATGCCACCGAGGTCCCTCGGTGTAGGTGAATCCTGTTGCGACTTCCGTCATTGGACGACTTGTCATGGGAGTACCTTTCTTCCGGCGCTCGTTGCCCGCTGGGCTCGGCCGGTGTCGGCCGGGCGCCTATGCGGGTGAGGTGGCTCCAGTCTCGGGATCCTCACGGCGGTCGAGGTGTCCCACAACGCAACAGTGCGGACGAGTTCATCGGGCGCTGTCGCAAATTCGGACGGTTCGGTGCCAGGGTTGGTGTGCAGGCTGGTCGTACCCTCGCTCACCTGATCCGGAGGAATGCGCCATGCTCACCACGATGATGGATCGTCCACTGCTGATCAGCTCGCTGCTGTGGCGTGCTGAGAACGTCTTCGCCGACCGGGTCGGAGTCTCGTGCGACGCAACCCGCGGAGACCGAGAGTTCACCTACCGCGATCTCGGCGCGACCGCACGCCGGTTTGCTGGTTCCTTCGAGAACTTGGGCATCGGGTTCGGAACCAGGGTTGCGACGTTGGCCTGGAACACCTTCGAGCATCTTGTCGCCTACTACGCAGTTCCTGCGTGCGGGGCAGTGCTGCACACGGTCAACCATCGGATGTCACCCGAGCACATCGCCTACACAATGGACAAGGCCGAGGACGAGGTTGTGCTGATCGACGCTGATCTGTTGCCCGTACTCCTCGAGATTCTCCCGCGCCTCCCGCGGATCCGGCATGTGGTGGTCATCGGTGATCTCGAGCAGGCCGAGTATTCGATATCTGCAGAGGTGACCTGGTGGTCGTTCGACGGATTGCTGCTCGATGCCGTGCCGATCGGGGAATTCCCGGAGTTCGACGAGACGACCGCATCGTCGATTTGTTTCACCTCGGGTACCACCGGGCTGCCCAAGGGGGTCGTGTACAGCCATCGAAGTACGGTGCTGCACGCGATGGCGATCAGTGCTTCCGGGGGCGTCGCGATCGACGGTCGGCACTCGTACCTGCTTGCCACGCAGATGTCCCACGTACACAGTTGGGGTGTTCCGTACGCGGGGGTGCTGCAGGGCGCACGTCTCGTCCTCCCCGGGCCGCACCCCTCGCCCGCGGAGCTGCTGCGCATCATCACGGATCAGACACCCGATGTCTTCGTCGGCGCCCCGGCCGTGGCGGCGCTCATGCGTGCACAGTTCGATGCCGATCCCGAGCGTTACGACCTCGGAAGTTTGCAGACCATGTGGTTGGGCGGGCAGGTGCTGCCACCAGTGCTGGTGAGGTGGTGGGCGGAGCGGGGAGTGGCGACCGTCAACGGGTGGGGGATGACCGAAACCTCCCCTATGGGAACTTTCAGCAACTCGGCCGATTGCCAAGGCAGACCCTTGCCGTTGTTCCAGGTGCGTGTCGTCGACGAAGAGGGTCGGAAGCTGCCGTGGAATGGCTTCACCACCGGCGAGCTGGAGGTTCGTTCGCCGTGGGTGACCGGGACGTACCTCGACGACGACCGCGCCGCCGAGGCGTTCGACGCCGGCTGGCTGCGCAGCGGCGACGTCGCGGTGATCCACCCGGACGGCCGGCTGGAGATCCGCGACCGGGTCAAAGACCTCATCAAGAGCGGAGGAGAATGGATCTCTTCCGTCGAGGTCGAGAACCAGCTGCTCCTGCATCCGGCGGTGGTGGAAGCCGCTGTCATCGCGGTACCGCACGAAACCTGGCAGGAGCGCCCCTTGGCGTGGGTTCGGACAACGGAGGAGGTCTCCGATGATCAGCTTCGGGCCCACTTGGCGGTCACCCTGCCGAAGTTCTGGCTCCCCGACACGTTCGTGCGGGTAGACGAGGTCCCCAAGACGTCAGTGGGCAAATTGGACAAGGTGCGCATGCGCCGGATGTGGGCCCAGAAGTCCGTGGTGTAGCGTTCTGGGACACCCATGGTCCATGTGACCTCTATTACATAATGTTCGTACTGACCGTGAGGTGTTCGAGGTGGTGATGACGTGACCGAGCGGCTTGGCATGCACGTAGACGATCGCAATTCCGATAGGTATGACTCCGACAGGTATGACAATGCTTCGCCACGAGTGCGGCCGGAGATCGAGCAGTCCTGGCGCCGCTGCCGTGCCATCGGGGCGGCTTCGGACGGTTCTCGTCTGCGCTACATCGATACCCCCACAGACTCGAAGCTTGTGCGTGCGGCGCGGCCGGTCCTGGATCGGTTGGCCGATCAACTCGCCGATGCACCGGTGACGATCCTGCTCGCCTCGCAGGATGCGACCATCGTCGACCGGCGGGCCGGGCAGCGGTCGCTGCTCGGTCGTCTCGACCGGGCCCAGGTCGCCCCGGGGTTCATCTTCGCCGAGGAATGCGCCGGAACCAACGGGATCGGCACCGCCCTCGAAGAACGCAAAGCGTTCCGGGTCCGCGGGGAAGAGCACCTGCTCGAGTCGCTGCACCCGCTGGCCTGTGTCGGCTCCCCGATCGTCGACCCGGTCTCACGCGCGGTGACCGGCATCGTCGACATCACCTGCCAGGTCGACGATGTCAACGAGCTGATGGCACCGCTGGTGCTCTCGGCGGTACGCGACATCGAAGAACGACTGTTCGCCCTGTCCGCCCGCAGCGAGCAGAACCTGCTGCGCGAATACATGCGCAGCAAACGCCGCGGCCACGCCGCGGTGGTGGCGATGAGCCGGGACACGGTGATCGCGACCCCGACGGTGTCACGGTTGATGGACTCGACCGATCAGATGATGATCTGGGACTGGATCAGCACCCATCTGGCCGCCAAGGACGAATGGGAAGGACCGCTGCGTTTCGCCGAGGGGATCGACGTGCGGGTCCATGCCCGCCGGGTCGGTGAGTCCACCGATCCGCTCAGCGCGATCATCGAACTGCGCCCGCTGGCCTCCCCGGCTCCGCCGCGTCCGCGCGCCCGCCTGGCCCCCGCCGCGCCCGCCGGTGCGGCGCCGGCGACGCGTATCGCCGGCCGCAGCCTGGCCGCGCACCGACTCCAGGACCGGGTCGACGAGATCGCCGCGACCGTCGCGCCGGTGCTGATCATCGGCGAGTCCGGTGTCGGCAAAACCCATCTGGCCCGGCAGATCCAGCACCGCTGGGGACCGAACGCCCCGGTCCCGAGCGTCGACGCGTCGACGTTGACCCCCTCGGCGGTGGCCGAGTTGCGGGCGCGTCTGTCCGGC
Source organism: Rhodococcus rhodochrous (assembly GCF_014854695.1). NCBI lineage: Bacteria > Bacillati > Actinomycetota > Actinomycetes > Mycobacteriales > Nocardiaceae > Rhodococcus > Rhodococcus rhodochrous. The sequence continues at coordinate 154,815 of NZ_CP027558.1, forward strand.
AGTTTCGCGTGCATCCTCGAGCACCTCGACGAGGTCCCCGACGACGCTGTCGCTCCTACCCGGCGGTTGCTCGACGCCGCCGTCGAGCTCGGTGCACCGGTGATCGCCACCGCCACCTCGAGCACCCCCGACGATCTGCGCCATCAGGTGCAGACCCATGTGCGGCGCAGTGTGTGCATCCCACCGCTGCGCCAGCGCATCGAAGATCTCACCGATCTCGCGCGGGAGTTGCTCGCCGCCGAATTCCCCGACCGTCCGACCCCGCAACTGCAACCGGCCGCGCATCGGGCGTTGATCGACCATCACTGGCCCGGCAACCTGCGCGAACTCGCCTCGGTGCTCAGTACCGCGGCGGCACGGTCGATGGGATTCGACATCAAACTCGAACATCTGCCCGCCGACTACCGCACCCTCGGTGCCGGCCGCCGGTTGACCTCGCTCGAACGCACCGAACGCGAAGCGATCGTCCGCGCCCTCGACGAGTCCGACGGCAACAAATCCCTCGCCGCCCACCGACTCGGTGTGGCCCGCTCGACCCTCTACCGCAAGATCCGCGCACTGGGCCTGGAAAACGAAACGTTCGGTTCCTGACCCCTGAAACACTCTGTCGCATAACGGGACATCTCCAACGGCACGGTGAACGAGACGATGATATGGGGTAGGCAATCACTCCTTGCCTCCTCACATCGTCCGTCTGGACGGTGACGTCCACCCGATCCGAAGGATGACCCATCATGAAGCGAACGGTGTACGGCGATGATCACGAGGCTTACCGACACTCTGTCCGCGAGTTTCTCGCTCGATGGTTCGAGCCCCTGGCCGCCGACGTTCGTGCCAACAGGGCATTGCCGCGAGAGTTCTGGCTTGCCGCGGGTAAGCACGACCTGTTGGGACTCGAAGTACCCGAACGATATTCAGGTGTCGAGGCAGGGGATTATCGCTTCAATGCGGTTCTCATCGAGGAATTGGCCAGGATGAACGCCGCGTTGGCGTCGAGCGTGAGTATTCACTGTGACGTCGTGGCGCCGTATCTGGTGCACCTGACCACCGACGAACAGAAGGCCAGGTGGCTCCCAGGACTGTGTTCCGGGGACGTGCTCACTGCCATCGGAATGACCGAACCCGGTGGGGGATCGGATCTGGCCGCACTGAAGACCACCGCAGTGCGGGACGGCAACGGGTGGTTGCTCTCGGGTGCCAAGACATTCATCACCAACGGTTACTCTGCAGACCTGGTGATCATTCCTGCACGTACCTCTCCATCGAAGAAGGCCAAGGGAATTACCCTCTTCGGCGTGGACACGTCCTTGCCCGGATTCGAGCGTGGCCGCAAACTCGACAAGGTCGGACAGGACGAAGCAGACACCGCTGAACTCTTCCTCGACCGGGTGCGCGTCACCGATGACGACGTGATCGGCGAGCTCGATCGAGGATTCATCCACATGATGTCCTTCCTGCCCCAGGAACGACTCGGATGCGCCATTGCCAATCTCGCGCACGCTGCGCAGATTCTGCTCGAGACGATCGACTACTGCCGAGAACGGAAGGCATTCGGGCAGTCCATCGGAACGTTCCAACACAACAAGTTCTTGCTTGCCGAACTGGTGACACAGCTCGACGTGACACAGGCCTACGTCGACCGCTGCATCGAAGCCCACTCGGAGGGGATGTTGACACCGATCGATGCGGCCAAGGCGAAGTGGTGGACTGCGGAGATCCAGAACCGGATCCTCGATCATTGTGTGCAACTGCACGGGGGATACGGCTACATGAACGAGTACCGAGTGGCACGAGCCTGGCGGGATGCCCGGGTCACGAAGATCTGGGCGGGATCGAACGAAATCATGAAAGAACTGATCGGTCGCGATCTGGGCTTCTGATCTCGGCGTCGAGTACCGATCGTTCTGTCGTGAGTGCAGCGGGTTCGAATGTCGCACGGTAAGCGAATTAGTTTGTGCTGCTTACTAATACGTGTGTCGTATCGGATTGTCTTGACTCGATTTCGGACACTTCACATCACATGTTCGCTTCTACCGTCGTAGATGTCCGGGCGGAAACACCCGTCCCGGGAAATCTCCAGGAGGACCACATGACCGAATCCCAGGTCGCCACAGCGACCCGCAGCGGCTCGCACTCGAACAATGACGTACTCGATGTTCTGATCATCGGGGGAGGATTCTCCGGCCTGTACGCATTGGACCGACTGCGCGATCTCGGTTTCACCGTCAAAGTCTGGGACGCCGCGGGTGGATTGGGCGGAATCTGGTGGTGGAACTGCTATCCCGGAGCCCGTACCGACAGCACCGGACAGATCTACCAGTTCTCGTACAAGGACCTGTGGAAGAAGTACGACTTCACCGAACTGTATCCGGGTCACCAGGGGGTTCGTGAGTACTTCAACTATGTCGACGCACAGCTCGACCTCACCCGCGACGTCGTGTTCGACACTTTCGCCGAAGCATGCACGTGGGACGAGGAAAGCCGCCAGTGGACCGTACGGTCCGCCGACGGCAAGATCCAGAAGGCACGGCAGGTCATTGTTGCCACAGGATTCGGCGCCAAGCCGCTGTATCCGAATCTCGAAGGGCTCGATTCCTTCGCCGGTGAGTGCTACCACACTGCGCGCTGGCCTCAAGAGGGCGTGGATATGAGTGGCCGCAAAGTTGTCGTCATCGGTACCGGCGCCAGTGGTGTACAGGTCGTCCAGGAGGCAGGTCATGTCGCCGAACACGTCACCGTGTTCCAACGCACCCCGAATCTGGCACTTCCGATGCAGCAACGCAAACTCACCCCTGACGACAACGAGCACTTCCGGAAGGGACTGCCCGAGCGGTTTGCTACGCGCTACAAGGCGTTTGCCGGCTTCGACTTCGATTTCATTCCGCAGAACGCCACCGACCTGAGTAAGGAAGAGCGCGACGCGATCTACGAGAAGATGTGGGCAGAAGGTGGTTTCGAGCTGTGGCTCGGAAACTTCCAGGACATCCTTGTAGATGAGGAGGCCAACCGTACGTTCTACGACTTCTGGCGTGGCAAGGTCCTCGAGCGGGTCACCGACCCCAAGAAAGCGGCAATCGTCGCACCGGAGACGCCTCCGCACCCCTACGGCGTCAAGCGTCCCTCCCTCGAACAGGACTACTTCGATGTCATCAATCAGGACAACGTCGATGTCATCGACTCCAACGTCACGCCGATTCGACGGGTGCTGCCCCATGGTGTCGAAACCGACGACGGTGTCATCGAATGCGACCTCCTCGTACTGGCAACAGGGTTCGACAACAACCGTGGTGGGATCATGGCCATCGATATCACCGGCGTCGACGGCCTGACGATTCAGGACAAGTGGAAGTCCGGTGTCGACACGTGTCTGGGCCTGTCAACCCGCGGATTCCCGAACATGATGTTCCTGTACGGACCTCAGAGCCCGTCCGGGTTCTGCAACGGCCCGACATCTGCCGAGTACCAAGGCGAAATCGTCGTCGAATTCCTCGAGCACCTGCGCGAGAAGGGTGCGACACGGTTCGAGAACACCGAAGAGTCCGAGAAGCAGTGGCGCGCACACGTCGACGAGCTTTTCGTGAACTCGATGTTCACGAAGGCACGTTCCTGGTACTGGGGTGCAAACGTGCCCGGTAAGCCGGCACAGATGCTCAACTACTCAGGGGGAGTCCCTCAGTACTTTGCTCGTTGGGAAGAAATCAAGTCCAACGGTTACGACACCTACGAGACCGACTGACGAGACGGACACGCTTGGGCTACTGGGTCCCCCAGTAGCCCAAGCGCATCCGCTCGACGGGGTTCGCTGCTCTGATCCCGATGGGCATCGACTGCGTCGATGGGGCAGTGATGGAACTGAGAGAGCATTGTCTTCGAGCAGGTTTCGCCAGAGGCGAGGCGGGCGCGAGCATCGGTGATGCGGTCGCGATGTACGCGAGACGAATCAAACGACAGCACACGAACACGACGTGGATCGCCCAAGCGAGATCTGCGACTGTCCAGAGTTCTGGTTCGAACCGAACCGATGACGGACCTGGAAGGGTGTAGCCACGACCCTGACGTGCAAGAAGGCGCTGTGACGGAACGACGGGACCGGCCTGATGTGGAGGCAGAAATGAGCCTTCATCTGCTGTCAGAGCATCGTGGGGCACGCGTCCTCACACACACACCCGCTACGGAGCCGCTGCCCTCTTCTCGTGCCGGTGCACCGGATGATGGGCGCAGCCTTGCGGTGTTCGGCACGCACTCCGGCGAGGTCGTCAACTTCCTCCGCCGCGAAGCGGGCACCGTCGTCGCGGTATTTCCGGCCGATCCGGTCGATCGTGTCGGCCATCAAACATGGTCGCGGCAACGACCGATGCCACCGGGACTTGCGATTTCCCAGGGCCGAAGACAACCGGCCCACCCGTCGGCGGTGCCCGGCCGGCGCCGGGACATCGAGTGGGCAGTCGTATACATGATCTGCTGCTCGCCGGGTCGGTAACACCGTCAGGGCGGCGGACAGAGCAGAGCCCGCATCATCGGCTTCTATGGCAAATCGCAGCGAGGATGTCCCGTCGATATCGCGGGAAGATCGAAACACCCGTAGCCCTGGCTCACGGGATCCCGGCGCCCGACGATCCGCCACGAACACCACCGCACCCGGTCCTCCGAGCCCCGAGCCGCGAGCCGCGCTGACGTGTCGGGGGATCGAGCGAAGGTCACCGACAAGGCGGCATCGACAAATGGACGGAAGGCCCCGCTTCGACTATCGGTCGATCGCCGAAGCGGGACCCCGGCAGCCCGAACGCAGGGGGGATATCGGGATCTGCCCGTGCCCGGAGATGGAGGCACGCCGCCTCGCCGCCACTGCATGCACACCGCGGGGCGACCATGTTGCCCGTGGTGGATGCTCGTGGGACGAACCGCCGACAAGTGGGCCGCGCCAGCTGGCAACCACAATACTGTCGACGCGAAAATTATACTCAATTCCGTTATACAACACCAGTATTCGTTTATACTCTGCTGAGCTGCATCACCTCCCCTTGGGTGAGCGGCCAATCGTCGCCGATGGGAGTCCTGTCAGCGGCGGCTGACAGGACTCAGCACCGACACACCCGAGGAAAAGCGCGCACGATGCAGATCAGGACTGCCGCAGCGCGTGCCCTCACCATGCGACTCCGGATCGTCGTCCACAAGCGACCCTTACATCACGATGGCAGCCCCATGGGATCCCACCGAGCCGGGGCCGAAACCCCAACAAAGGCCGATCCCTCCGAAGCAGCGCTGGCCGATGACAGGTCGGCGGCGATCAATCCGGACGTTCAGCCAGCAGTTCGCACCCATGCCTCGAGCATGCGCCGTGCGATCGAGACCTTCCCCGGCAGCAACACGGGCGCATCGACCGAACTAGCCCAGTCGCCGGCGGCGAGGGCCTCCTTCACCTCCGCGCGGGAACACCACACAGCCTCGCAGATCTCACCATCACTGAAGATGAGCGGTTCTCGAGGATCGGCGACGGCATGGAAGCCGAGCATGAGGGAACGCGGAAACGGCCATGGTTGACTTCCGACGTAGGCCACGTCGGAGACAACGAGACCGACCTCTTCCGCAATCTCCCGCGCCACACAGCTTTCGAGCGACTCACCGGCCTCGACGAATCCCGCCAGCGTCGAGAAGTTCCGCGCCGGCCACGCCGCGTGTCGCGCCAACAGCACGCGGTCCGCCCCGTCATGTACCAGGCAAATGATCGCAGGATCGGTCCGCGGGTACTCCTCCCGACCGCACGCAGTGCACACGCGCGTCCAACCACCCGAGGTGATCGTCATCGGTGCCCCGTCCTTGGCGCAGAAGTGGGACTCGTCCTGCCACATCAGCAGGGCCTGCGCGGTGAGATACCGTTCGGCATCAACAGCATCGAGAAGTGCTCCGTGTGACCGCAGGTCACCGAACTCGATGCCCGCGCTCTCCATGGGGGCCTCCGTGAGAAACTCGTCCCGTACAGCCCACTGATGCACTGTACCAACAACTCCCAACAAGACCGCGTGTGTCGGAGGTTGGGAACAATAGTCGGCAGCCGACTCTAGGAGCAGTTGTCCATCGATGATGCGAACCTGACCGGCACCGTTCACGCGAAGCAGCCGCGCATCCGGCCATGCCCTCGCCTGCGCGGTCGCATCGTCACGTAGCGCCACAGGGCGACTCAAGACATCGCCAGGAAGGGCACCCCCGACACCGTCAGCGTTCACCACTGATCACAACCTTCCGTAACGAGCGACCATGTCGACCGGCACTTCGTTCGTGAGCGTGCGGCCGGCACTGCCGTCAGGCAAACTCGAACTGGATCGACGAGTACGATTCGGACATCACCGAAATGAATTCCTCAACGAGGCGCACATGATCGGGATGGGCCAGATATGCGCGGAAGGCGGGGACGTCTTCGAAAATCGCAGATATTGCATAGTCGCCGATCCCGGGCTTGAGGGCGAGGTCCCTTCCGTAACGAAACTCGACGACCTGGGGAATGCTCGCCGATATCGCGTCAAGAGCCTTGTGGAACGATTCGACCTGCTCGTCGGTGATGTCCTTCTTCCATATGAATGTTACGACGTGATGCAACATGATAATCCCTCTCTGGAAGCATAATTCGAGCTCGACACCCGAAGTGGGCGGCGCGTTTTTCAGAGCCGTTGATGTGTCCTCACCCTGACGTGCGGCGACCGAACAGCTCTCCCCACAGTGCGTGAGCGTACAGGGGAACCCACTTCTCGAGAGCACCTCGAGGGTGAACCCGTTCTCTGGTGGGTCCCTCGCGGTGCCGGACCCATCATCGAACGGTGATGGGGAGATTCTGGCCGTCTGTGGGTCACGTGGGTGACGGTAGAACAGTGATGGACCTTCGGTGTGTCCGATTGTGCAACACACATCTCCGAGAACCGGGACAGACAGACAGGTGTGTTGTTTTCGGACACTCGTCCGCTCGGGCCTCCTCGTAGTGTGACTCCACCGACTCGGCGATTGACCAGTCCGCCTATCACATCAAGGAGATCACCATGGCACTCGATCCTGTAGTCGAGCAGTTGATAGACACGTTGAACGAGCAGGGACTGAAGTCGTTCGAGCAGATGAGTGTCGCTGAAGTCCGTGAGGTCATCGAATCCTTCAGCGGACTGCAGGCGCCGAAGGCGGATCTTGCTCGTGTCGTCGACACGGTCTACCCCGGACCGGATGGCGACCAGGCCGTGCGTCTGTACATTCCGGAGTCCGATGCGCCCCTGCCGGTTGTGGTGTACATCCACGGCGGCGGGTGGGTTGCGGGCAGCCTCGACGTTACCGAGCAGCCTTGTCGCGCGCTGGCCGCGGACGCCCGAGTCATCGTGGCCGCCGTGAGTTACCGGCTCGCTCCCGAACACAAGTTCCCTGCCGCACCCGAAGACGCGTTCGCTGCTTTGAACTGGGTAGTCGACAACGTCGCCGACTTCGGTGGTGATGCGACGCGTGTCGCCATCATGGGCGACAGTGCCGGTGGCAATCTCGCCGCCGTCACCGCACTTCGGGCACGTGATACCGGCTCACCGGCCCTATGTGCTCAGGTGTTGGTCTATCCGGTTATCGACGGCACGGCACGCTTCCCGTCATGGGAGGAGAATGCCGAGGGATACCTGATCACCGCGGCAGCAATCGGCTGGTTCTGGGAGCAGTACCTGGCCACACTGGAAGACGCCGAGAACCCGTACGCCTCGCCGGCCAAGGCGAAGAGTTTGGCGGGGCTTCCTCCCACGCTGATGTTGGTCAACGAGTACGAGGTCACCCGCGACGAATGCCTGAACTACGGGCGGATGCTGACGGAACAGGGTGTCCCGGTCCAGGTCGAACTGTATAGCGGTCTTGTCCATGGCGTGTACTGGATGACCGGTGCAGTTCCGCGCAGCGCTGAATTGCACAGCGCGGTTGTCGAATTCCTCGGCAAACAGTTCGCTCGCTGAGTACGAGTAACCGGTGGCTGTGCCGCAGTCATGTGCTGCGAGTGCAGCCACCCGTTGCTCGCTCAGCGCGTGCCCGCCGGCGTGTTGCACTCAGGTCCTCACGGAGCACATGCCTGGTCCAGCCGCTGGCTCCTCGAAGTGGCGGGCCCGCCGTCACACAATTCTCGAGCGCTGGATGTGCACGAGACACGCACACGGTCGTCCGGTTCCTCTTCGGGCAACTCAGGGAGGTCGAGACGTCCGAACTCGGGCGGGTGAACAACATGTTCCTCGTCCTGCCCCTGGCACTGAGGTAACAGTCAGTAGACCAGTGCTCGATCGAAGAGGACTCGTCGAACTTCACGACATCGTTCCTGTTGATGCGGTTGCCTTGCCGACCGTCCACGTGTCCGCACCGCTGATCGAGGAGCTTGCTACGTGAGGCATCGTCACTCGCCGGTGAATGCGGCAGTTCGCTTCTCCATGAGGGCGTCGACTGCTCTCGTGTGATCGGTGGTCTGCTGAACCAGCGCCTGCAGAGCAGCGGACAGTTCGAGGAGACTGTCGAGGCTCTGGTGCTGCCCTTCGCGCAGGAGTTTCTTGGCCATCCGTACCGAGTGCGGAGGATTGGCGGCCACTCTGTTGGCGAGTGCGCGAGCTTCGTCGAGCAGCTGATCGGGAGGAACGACGTTCGAGACCAATCCCCACTCGAGAGCCTGTGTTGCGTCGACACGGTCGCCCGTGAGAATCATCTCGGCCGCCCGCGCCATACCGACCGCCTTCGGCAACAGCCACGCACCCCCGTCACCCGGGATGATGCCCAGCTTGACGAAGCTCTCAGCAAAGAACGCTTTCTCGCTGGCAATTCGGAGGTCGCACATGAGGGCAAGATCGCACCCGGCACCGATTGCAGGACCGTTCACCGCTGCAATCAAAGGTACGTCGCAGTTGTACATCGCTCGTGGGATCCGTTGTATCCCGGCGCGATAGCCATCGCGTTGTTCGTGAGGTTTCCCGCCGAACAGTCCCTGGCGATTCGCCATGTCCTTGACGTTGCCGCCGGCGGAGAAGGTCGATCCCGCGCCAGTGACAATGACAGCGCGTACCCCGTAATCGGCGTTGACGGCATCCACGCATGCGACCAATGCGTCGACGACATCCATCCCTGAGACTGGGTTGCGTTCAGCCGGCCGATTGATCGTCCACGTTTCGATGAATCCGTCGCGTTCTACGAGAACTGGATTTTCCATGTATGTGTCTTCCCGATCTTCACTGCAATCGATGGTTCGGATAGTGCACTGCTGACTGGCATGCGAACGGACTCGGCGGCGGTCTGGTCGAAGCAGACCGCCGCCGAGACACGTCCTCTTTCGTCGGCGCGCTGTGCTTTCAGTTGCACGCCCTACATGCGGTGTTCAGGCGAGCCCCAACTTCGGCCGTAGCCACTGGGCGATCCGGTTCAGTGCCTGATCCGCCTCGGGTGCTCGTCCCGCGTTGAAGTGGAAGACATGCTGCTGTTCGTCGACCACGTCGAGCACGGCTTCGCTCCCTGCTTTTTCGATCAACTCGACGACCCGGCGCGAGTCGTCGAGCAGAGTCTCATAGCCGCCGACCGATACATAGACGGGAGGGAAGTCTGTGTAGTCCCTGAGCAGGGGGTTAGCCCGCGGGTCCGTCGCTTCCGAGAGATCGGTCAGGAAATTCTCCCGCATCATCTCGAGGACTGCCCTCTTGGCCAGGACGTCGACTGCGTCGTTCGATTCGATCGTCAACCCCTTGATCTCCATATCGAGCCACGGCGAAAGAGCGACAACGGCGGCCGGAATGGGAAGTCCCATGCCCGCAAGTTCGAACACTGTCGAGATGGCGAGATGTGCGCCTGCCGAGTCGCCGACCGTCGCCGTATGTTCTGCCTTGTAGCCCTGCGTACGGAGCCACTTGTGCACGGCAATGCAGTCTTCGAGCTGTGCTGGATGCTTTGCCTCCGGCGCGAGCCGGTAGTCCACCACGAGTGCGTGAACTCCTGCCAGTTTGGCGAGGTGTGCTGCAAGCTTGCGATGGGAAAAGCGTGAACCTGTCACGAATCCGCCGCCGTGCGTGAAGACGATCACTCGGTCTTCGGCGGCGCCCAGCGGCTTGGCCCATGTTGCCGGCACACCGTTGGCTGTTACTTCTTCATACGTGACATCGGTGGGTTCGATGGTGGGAAGATGCCATTCTTCGAACATGTCTCGCTGACCTGCGAGATCCATACCTTCGGACCGTCGAAGCCAGGACGAGTACAGGTCGTTGAGGAACAGCGATTCTTTGCTCACGGACATGTGTTGCTCACTTTCATCACCGGTCGAGAAGGAGATTGACTGATCAGGAAGGCGTGAAGCTCGTGTATCGCGTACGCACGGTGTCATCCCACCCAGTCGGCTGATCAGAAAAGGCCGCTTGGGAAGGTCAACGATTGCCTCGGTTTGTCGAAATGTCGGTACTCATCGATCGCCACATCGGTTCGGCGTCGAGGCTTGCGCCGTCGAGGCGGTGATGTGATGGTTCCGCGATGTCGCTGATCGAACTCTTCGCATCCGTCGCTCACTATGCGAACGTACAGATGCAAGTTGTGCGGGTTGTTTGTGCCGACGCTACTGGAAGAGTGCTGATTGCAACTCAATGAAGAGATGCTGCAACTTCTTTCCATCGAGGTGGAGCAGCCGGGTCGTCCTCAGATCCCTACGAGGGGTCCGATGACGGGCTTCCACTGGTAGATGCTCTGGTCGACGACAACACCCTGCGTGACATAGGGGTCCTTGGCGAGCAGGGCCTGCAGGTCGTCTTCGCTGTCCGCCTTGAACACGAGCAGCGCGCCGGCTCCGTCGGTCCAGGCGCCCGCTTCCTGCAGCACGCCTTTGGCGGCCGCGTCCTTGACGAAGATCAGGTGGTCGGCATGAGCAGCCTCTTTGACGGATGCGTCAGTGGTGTACGACCAGATAACAGCGAACAGGGCCATGGTCACTCCTTGAGTGGGATACGGGATGTGAAACGGTGCGGATATTCAGGAGAATGCGCACTTTAGAACGCTAGAAGCAGGGATGAGGTCACCAGTGTCCTATTTTGCAACACCTGTTGGTGAACGACGGCGAATATAGAACGGAGAGAACGCGATCGGCGTTGAACGGCCGGACGACGGTGTGGCTTGCATACGGTCGGTGACCTTGCCGGCAGCTGTGTGTGGAACCAGCTCTGCTGGTAGGCATGGCCAAGATCCGCCGTGCAGGTGAGCTGTTACTCGGGCAGTGCCCCGGCGGCGCGCAGCTGCTCGATATCGTCTTCGAGAAGTCCGAGTTCTGTTAGCACAGTATCGGTATCGGCGCCACGGTCGCGCGGCCCGAACCGCACAGCACCGGGGGACCCAGCGAGTTTGACGGGTACGCCGAGACCCCGGTAGCCGTCACACTCGACCACCATCTCGCGGTGACGGACCTGCGGTAGCGAAAGGGCCTCTCCGACATTGTTCACCGACCCCGACGGTACGCCGGCTCGCCGTAGCAGGGCCGCCAAAGCTTCGCGCTGCCAAGTTTTGACGAGGCCGCCGAGGATGTCGCGCAGTTGAGCTGCGTTTGCCATCCGGTCGGAGTTGGTGACGAATCTCGGGTCGTCGGCCAGGTCTGAAGCGTCGAGCGCCACGACCAGAGCGCGGAATTGCCGGTCGTTGCCGGCACCGATGAAGAAGGGGCCATCGGCGCAGGTGAACGTTTCATAGGGACAGATCGTCGGGTGTGCCACGCCCGTCCGCTCCGGCGCGACGCCGGTGGCAAACCACTTGCCGGCGTGTGGGTGCAGGATCGACACAGCGTTGTCGAGTAGTGCCAGATCCACGAGTTGCCCGCGTCCGGTCTTTTGCCGCACGTGAAGTGCCATGAGGATGCCGTTCACAGCGTTGAGACCCGTGATGATGTCGACCAGAGGGATCCCGATCCGCATGGCATCACCGTGGGGCTCACCGTTGATGCTCATCAGCCCCGACAAGGCTTGGAGAATTGCGTCGTAGCCGGGAGCACCACCGAGCGGCCCGTCGACTCCGTACCCGGTGATTCGACAGTGCACGAGTCGCGGGAATTCGGCGGCGAGCACGTCGTCGTCGAGTCCCCACTTCGCAAGGGTGCCCGCCTTGAAGTTTTCGATGACGACATCGGCTTCGGCAAGCATCGTGCGCAGCAGTTGTTGGCCGGCCTCGGTACGCAAATCCACACTGATGTTCCGCTTGTTGCGGTTCAAGCCATCGAAGTAGGCGCTGTGGTCGTCCTTGACGAAAGGCGGGCCCCAGCTGCGTGTGTCGTCACCAGTAGGTGGCTCCACCTTGATCACGTCGGCACCGTGGTCGGCGAGCACTTGCGCGCACAGTGGGCCGGCCAGCACCCGCGAAAGATCGACGACCCGGATGTCGGTGAGTGCGCCGGTCCGTGGACGCAGAGTCTCGGATGCGGATTCTCGAGTCTCGGCCGGGAGGATGGCAGATGAGGATTCAGGCATGATTGCTCATTCTGTGCGGTTGGAAGTCGCTGGCCTCCGGAGGGAGGGACAAAGCATGAACGGAGTATTCTCAGCCATCGCTGACCTGCATCGACCGCGGGTAGTTGCCCATAGTCAGCGACGCTGAAGACGACGGGCATGCTCCGTGTAGCTACTCGGTCCTTCCATCGGGATGAAGTCTCCGGCTGGGCGCACTATCGAGTGCGATATGGAGGGTCTGCGGGCGTTGCGAATCCTAGATGTATATCGACTTGTACTCGAGGTAGAAGTCCAGGGACTCGGGTCCGAATTCGCGGCCGACTCCGCTGTTTTTCACGCCGCCGAACGGGGAGCCGGTATCGAGGGAGTAGTAGTTGACTCCCACGGTTCCGGATCGAATGCGTGACGCGATGTTCAGGCCGTGTTCGGTGTCTTCGGTGAAGACGACTCCTCCCAAACCGAATGGTGTGTCGTTCGCCATGCTGATGGCGTCCTCTTCGGTCTCATAAGGGATGACGGAGATGACAGGTCCGAAAATTTCGTCCTGTGCCAGCGGACTGCGATTATCGACACCCTCGAAGATGGTGGGAGACACGAACCAGCCGCGGGGACATTGCTGAGGGAAGTCGGTTCCGCCGCGGATCGTTCGGAATCCCTCGGACTGCCCGAGGCGGATGTAACTCCTCACCCGCTCCCGATGCTGCTCGCTTACCATGGGGCCCATGGTTACCGACTCGTCGAGTGGGTCTCCCATGACCAAGCCGTCTACGTAGGACGCAAGGACGTCGATGATCTCGCTGGACCTACCGTGGGGAACCAAGATGCGGGAGTTCGTGGTGCATGTCTGTCCCCCGTTCTTGAGCACGGCGTCTTTGAGGCTTCTGGCAAAGACGCCGAGGTCGGCATCGGGGAGCACAATGGCTGCGGATTTTCCTCCGAGCTCCAGGGAGACTCTCTTGAAACTGCGGCCGGCGACCTCGCCGATCGCTTGTCCTGCTGCAGTGGAACCGGTGAAGGCGATCTTGTCGACATCGGGATGGGCTACAAGGGCTTTGCCTGCATGAACGCCGCCGGCAACGATGTTGAGGACGCCAGGTGGTAGACCGGCTTCCTCGGCTGCCTCTGCGAGTACATAGGCATCGAGCGACGTCTCCGGTGCCGGCTTGAGAACTACAGTGCATCCTGCTGCCAGTGCGGGCCCGATCTTGGCCATGGCCAAGAGCTGTGGATAGTTCCAGGCAGTAATTGCGCCGACGACTCCTACGGGTTCTTCTCGCACGATGGTGGAGCCCATGCTGCTGGGTCGGCGGGTCTCGAATGTTCGTGTCTCGATGAGATCTGCCATGGACCGCAGGATCGCTACCGGAGCCGTTGCGCTTGTGCTCACCGACAAGGAGGAGATCATTCCGGTCTGCCGGCTGACGAGCTCTGCAGTCGATCTTCCTCGACGCTCGAGGCTGTCGGCGAAGCGCCGCATCACTGTAGCTCGCTCGTGGGGGGTGCTGCGCCCCCAGGGTCCTTTCTGGAGTGCGGCCCGTGCGGCGTGCACAGCCGCATCGATCTCCTCGGGCCCGCCCATCGCAGCAACACCCAGAGGGCGCTCGGTTGCTGCCTCGAACACCGGTGCCAGATCGGAGGTGCTCGCTTTGCGCCATTGGCCGTCGATGAAGAAACGTTCACGTTCAATGCTGTTGATGACAGGCATTATTCACTTCTTCCGAGGTTGAATCCGATTGAGCGAAACCTCACGATACCCGCAGTCCGTCGGTGTATCCTGCCGCCTTTTCCTTGTGCCAGAAATCCAGGTACATGGGCAGACCGTTCAGATACTGAAGCATCTGGGGCTTCTTGCCGGGGATGTTGCTGCCGTTGTACCAGGACTTTGCATGCTTGAACAGCGCCATGTCATCGGTACCGTTGATGTGATCGGTCCAGGTCTGGTCGGCTTCGGGAGTCGATTCGAACCGGGTAAGGCCCTCCGAACGAAGAAATTCGAGGAACTCGACCATGACCTCACCTTGAAGCTCCGCGTTCGTGGACCCGTTCGCAAAGGCGGCGGGGCTCTGCGGACCGTACACGAACATGGCGTTGGGAAAGCCGGCGGTGAATGCGCCGAGGTATGCGTCGACGCCCTGGCGCCACTTCTCGCCGAGGGTAACGCCAGCGGAGTTGCGGACCTCCATCGAAGTGAGCGCACCGGTATTATTGTTGAATCCGGTTGCAAGTACGATGATGTCGAACTCTCCGTGCTCGATACCATCGGATGTGCGAATTCCGGTTGCCGTGAACCCGGTGATCGGTGACTCCTGGATGGAGACGAGTTCGACGTTCTCCTGGTTCATCACCTCGTAGTAGTTCTGGTGCAGGGCCGGCCGCTTGGCTCCGAACGGATGAGGCGCTACGTCAGGCACCAGCAGGTCGGCCTTGACAGGGTCGAGGATCTGCGGCTTGATCTTGCTCTTCCAGAACTCGTAGACCATCGAGTTGGTTTCTTCGCTGAAGAGGTAATCGGAGAAGTTCCCGAGCCAGAATGCGAATCCGCCCTGATTCCACAGACGTTCGAACAGTGCGAGACGCTCTTCCTCGGACGTGTCGACGCCATTTCGGGGATCGAACTCGTAGTCGATCGCAGCGAACGTTTCGCGACACTTGACCGCCACATCCGGCATGGTCTCCTTCAGGACCGCCTGCCTCTCCTCGGTGAGGTATTCCTGATGCATGGGCAACGAGAGGTTCGGCGTGCGCTGGAAGACGGTGAGTTTCTCGACGACAGGGCCGGCTTCCTGAACTACTTGGACTGCGCTGGCGCCGGTGCCGATGATGGCAACTCGTTTGCCGGTCATGTCGATGTCGTCTCGCCACCGCGCGGTGTGGACGAGTTCACCTCGATAGGCGTCCATTTCAGGGATGTTCGGGATGTAGGGTTCGGTAGTCGATCCCGTTGCGAACACGACGAAGCGTGCGCGGAAGCTCTCGTCGTTCTGTGAGACGAGGGTCCACATCCGCTCGTCCTCGTCGAACGTCGCGCTGACGACCTTGGTGTTGAAGCGCGAGTCCTTGCTCAGGTCCAGTTTGGAGTCGACGTAGTTGAAGTAACTGCGCATCTCTTCGTGGTCCGGGAACATCTGTGAGAAGTTCCAGTCCTTCCAAAGGTATTCATCGGTGAACTGGTAGACGGGTGCGTGGCTGTCGACGCGTGCGCCTGGGTAGCGGTTGAGGCTCCAGGCCCCACCGAAGCCTCCACTGGCTTCGAGCAGGATTACGGAGAACCCTTTGTCCCGAAGGTGGCGCAGCTGATAGATCCCGCCGAAACCGCCGCCGACCACGATGACGTCGTAATCCTGCGTTTCCGTCGTGGCGTGCTCAGGGAGATGGGTTGATGTCATGGGCCTAGACCTTTCCGAGGCTGACGTGCGGGCAGAGTTCCGGGGCGTTGTGTCTGGCTTTGCTTTCCGAAAGTCAAACGGCCTGTCGGAGTTGCGACCTCGTTGCGTATGGGGTGTGGCATGGGTCACGGAGATGGAATGAATCGACAATAGCGACCCACCAAAAAATCCGCAACTAGAAATAAAAATACGTAAATAAGTAGATAGGCGCTCTGCGGCAAGGTTTGCGCGTCTTCTGAAGGCGAGGGGGGACCATGTCAGGACAAGGGGTGTTTGTTGTCGGCGGGGGAGTTTGACACTCGGGCGCGTGCAGGCCGAGTCGCTTGGTGTCGACGGCACATCGACGAGTGCGGGACCCTCGGTTCCGCCCGATGTCGCGGACGGGTGCTACGGCGACGACGTGGGCGAAGCGAACTCGCTGTTGTGGAGTGCTTGCGCGACGCTCCCCTGCGGCCGGCCGGAGATCAGAAGCAGATCAACGATGTGAATGGTGGCTACAGGGTGCGAGACATGTTCGGGCGCACGTTCCTCCGCTGTGATCGACGGCGTCTGCCGGACCCTGCCGACCGTTACGGTCTGCGGCGTTCGATCCGGAAGTCGCGCCGCGTGGAGGCGCACCCTCCGATATATCCGGTGGTCGAGCGGTGCACCGGGAATCGATCATCTGTTAGGTGAAGGTCGAGAGATCGAGCAGGCGGGTCCGATCGCGATGTGAGGGTCACGCTCGCTCGAGAGGCGGCGGCCTGGCCGTCGCGTGTTGCTCACGGATGCGGTCGCTTACCGCGAGTGACCGCATCAACCCTGGTCCGTTTCTGTGTCAGGCGGGGTGTGGCGTCGGTCGACACGGTCGTCGAGCCGGGTCGAGCGACTCATCGAGGAACCAGTGTCCGTGTTGCAGGCTAGCGAAAGCCCCACTTGGTGGCGTATCGCAGGCAGATCTCGACGAGTTCGTCCTGCCGTTCGACGATGGTCTCCCGTATCCCGACCACGCCGAGGGTGGCGATGGTCCGGCCGCGTTCTCGGAGGGCGACCGATACCCCGTCTGCATGTTCAACGGCCACACCGGGTGCCACGCATACGCCGGTGTTCTCGAGCTCATCGAGTGAGTGCAGGAAGCGCTCTACGAAGTCGGCATCGGAGGATGGTCGAGAGTTGAGGTACGCCCAGATGTCACGTTGATCGCGATCGGCCAGCAAGAGCCATCCTGCAGAGGTACGCAGGAGAGATCGGCGCACCCGGTTTTCTGCCAGGTATGCGTAATGCGGGTCGGAAGAGACGTGATCGACGTAGAACAGGTCGTCGCCGACAGATGTGGACAGTGTGATGGTCAACCCGGTCTCGGCATGGACCTGCTCGAGCTGATCATGGCTGATCGAGGTGACCGGAGGTCGGCCTGCGATGACGTTGAGAAGATAGGGCGCGGTGCCGAGGGTGTAGATCCGGTCGCGCTCGTCGAGGTAGCCGACGGCGACGAGACCGTTGATCAAGCCCTGGACCGAACTGACGGGCGCGGAGAGTGCCCGTGCGATAGCGGTGAGGGTGAGGCCGTTTTCGGACCGGGCTACGAGTTCGAGGATCGACGCCACCCGATCGACCATGCGGTGCCGGGGACGGCCGGGAACCTTCTCGACCGGCACGGCTCCGGGGGACCCAGGAGTGTCAGCCATTTCGTGAGCCTATCAACAGGGAGAACTCCTCCAACCGATACATAATTACGTAAGATAATGCGTTATTGCGTAGATGTCGAGGACTGGATAGTGTCCATCCGAGATGGGGCCGGCGTTCGCCCCCCGATCCGACCGGCCGCCGCTTACTCGGCGGCGAAATTCACGCGAGCATGTCGGGCCTCGCCCCAGCCGGAACTTCCTATGGAGGCACTATGAACCCCTCCGTCGCGCCGCCGACGACGGTGACCACTGATGAAATGGATGCTCTACGCGCCGAGGTACGCACCTTTCTCGAGAAGGAGACCGCGGCAGGGACACTGACACCGGGCATCGACACCTGGCTCACCCGGTGGGACGAGGACTTCACCCGCCGCCTCGCCGAGCACGGTTGGGTAGGAATGACCATCCCGACCGAGTACGGCGGGCACGGCCGGACCCATCTCGAGCGTTTCGTTGTCACCGAGGAACTGCTCGCGGTAGGCGCTCCGGTTGCAGCGCAGTGGGTGGCAGACCGCCAGATTGCACCATCGCTGCTGAGATACGGCACCGAAGAGCAGAAGCACAAGTACCTTCCCCGAATTGCTGCGGGTGAGTGCTTCTTCGGCATAGGAATGAGTGAGCCCGACTCAGGATCGGACCTGGCCAGTGTCCGGACCCGCGGCACCCGAGTGGAGGGCGGTTGGACCGTCACCGGCACCAAAGTGTGGACCTCGGGCGCCCACCACGCTGAGGCGTTCATCGTGCTGGCCCGCACGGAACCACTCGACACGGCACACCGCCACGCGGGCCTGAGCCAGTTCATCGTCGACCTCCGTTCCCGAGGCGTGACGATCCGGCCGATCATTTCCCTCTCCGGCGACCACCACTTCAACGAGGTCGTTCTGGACGAGGTATTCGTTCCCGACGCCAGGGTCTTCGGCACGTTGGGCAACGGATGGGAACAGGTCAACTCGGAGCTTTCCTTCGAACGCAGTGGACCCGAGCGTTTCCTTTCGACCTTCCGGCTCCTGGCTGCCGAGATCGGCGCGGTCCGAAAGGGACTGCTGCCCGAGCGCACCGACCTGGGACGTTCTGTGGCCCGGATGGTCGGACTGCACGCACTGAGCCAGAACATCGCCGGAGCCCTTCAACGGGGCGAGAAGGCCGACACCGCCGCCGCCCTGGTCAAACTCCTCGGTACCAGCATGGAAGGCGACCTCGTCGAGTACGTCTCTGATCGGCTGGGTGACGAGACCATGGACGGGCAAGCGGAAATCGAGGCTCTGTGCAGGGCCGGACTACACCAGCGTCCGGGGTTCACACTTCGCGGCGGTACCAACGAAATCCTGCGCGGCGTGATCGCGCGGGGGCTGGGGATGCGCTGATGACCACGACCGCGAGCACAATCGATCTTGCCGTAGACGGGGATCTCCAGGACCTCATGGACGATCTTGTCGCTGGGCACTCGGGGCCGGACATCGAGCCGGATCCGGCCGCTGTGTGGGCCACCTTGGGTGCGGTCGGACTGGCCAGGCTGACCGCACCCGAGGAGACCGGGGGCAGCGGCGCGGGTTGGGTCGAGGCCGCTGCTCTGTTACGCACGACCGCCGCTGGCGGCGTGGCCGTGCCCTTCGCCGAGACCGATCTGTTGGCAGGTCCCTTGAGGCGCGCGGCCGGCCTCGACGACTCGTCGTCGGACACAGCGACCGTCGCCGTCCTGAGGGCGGACGGCCTCGCGCAACGTGTGCCGTGGGCTGGCGCCACCGGGTCCGTTGTCTGCGTGCGTCGGGTCGATGCGGGCTACGAGATCGCGGACGTGCCCACCGATCGGCTGACCGTCGAGGCGGTCGAGGGGATCTCCGAGGTGCCCCTCGGGTCGGTCCGGGTCGACGGTGACGTCACCTGGACACCGGTGGACACCCGTGCCGTCGAGGATTACGTCCTGCGCGGCGCTCTCATCCGTGCGATCCAGTGCGTCGGCGCTATGGAGGGCATGCTGGCTTCGGCGGTTGCACACACCACCGACCGCGCTCAGTTCGGGCGCCCTCTGGCGCGGTTCCAGTCCGTGCAGAATCTCGTGGTCGACACTGCAGCCGAGTCCGTCCTTGCCCGTGCCGCCGTCGACACCGCTCTCGCAGACGCTGTTACCGACGACCTTGCCGGCGACTTCTCGGCCTTTCGTGTCGCGGTGGCCCGCAGTGTGGTCTCACCAGCGCTGGCCGTGGCGGTGCGCAACACTCACCAAGTGCACGGCGCAATCGGCACCACCCATGAGCACACCCTCCACCGGCTCACCCTGCCTGCGTTGCAGTGGCGTTCGGAATTCGGGTCCGCTGCGTTCTGGGAGCGTCAGCTCAGCCGTGCCGCCGTCGACGCCGGTATGGACGGGACCTGGCCGATGATCGTCGAGTGTACGCGGATCACGGGTACAGCTTCTGCCTATCTCGATGCTGTATCCGGACGTTCACGTCCTGACTGAGTGCATGAGTTCATGACGACGGTGACATCGTTGCGGAGCGAGCTCCCCGGCGATGGGGGCGGCTGAGCGGCAGGACCGAAAGGGTCCTGCCGCTCGAGCTCTCACCCTGACTCGTCGGACAGCGCGGGGCGCGGATCGCATCCACGCTAGTCGTAGACCTCGACGTACAGTTCGGCGATTTCGTCGACAGTGGGCACAACCGGGTTGTTGCCCGGCGAACCCGAATCGAGCGCCTGTTGCGCCATCAGTGGGATCAGATCGTTCCAGCGAGCTCGGTCGATACCGTGGTCGCGGGGAGTGGGAACAGCCAGGTCATGACATAGTTCGGCCAGGGAGTCGACGAGGGACTGCGCGGCGATACCGTCACCGGTGGCTTCGGTGGCCACACCGAGGACCCTGGCGCAGTCTGCGTATCGTGACTCGGCGCCTTTGACGGAGAATGCGGTGATCGCCGGGAGCAGCATGGCGTTGGACAGCCCGTGCGCGACATGGAAGTGCGCGCCGATGGGTCGGCTCATTCCGTGAACGAGGGCCACGCTCGCGTTCGAGAACGCCATGCCGGCCTGGGTAGCGGCGAGCATCATGGCTTCTCGTGCCTGCTTGTTCTCGCCGTCTTCATACGCGGCGCGCAGATTCTGGCCGATGGTGCGCATGGCTGCGAGTGCGAGGCCGTCGGAGACAGGGTTGGCTTTTCGGCTCACATACGCCTCGATCGCATGGGTAAGTGCATCGACTCCGGTATCGGCAGTCAGGCGAGGGGGCATGGACATTGTCAGTTCGAAGTCCACGATTGCTGCGATGGGCAGGAAGGACAGGCCTGGACAGAGCATCTTCTCGTCCGTGACGCTGTCGCTGATGATGGTGAACTGCGTAGCCTCCGAGCCGCTGCCGGCGGTGGTCGGGATCGCGACGACGGGAAGCGCTGGTCCGGTGTAGACGTGCGGGACCTTGTAGTCCCGCATCCGGCCCCCGCGGACCCCGAGGACGGCCAGCGCCTTCGCAGTATCCATCGGGCTGCCACCACCGAAGCCGATCACCGAGTCGGCGTTGTGATCGGCGAGCAGGGCGAGCCCTGTTTCGAGGGAGTCGGTGGTGGGGTCGGGAACGGTGTCGTCGAACAGGGCTGGTGTGATGCGTGCTTCGCGCAGGAGAGTCAAGATCCGTTCGGACGTGCCTGTCGAGGTGAGGAACTTGTCGGTCACCACTACCGGGCGCTGCAATCCGAGTTGACGGATCACGTCCCCGATGTCGTCGACGGTGCCCCCGCCGATTCGCAGGAACCGTGGGAAGGCGATCTGGATACTCATGGTGCCGTCCTTAGTCGTTCTGAGGGAAGCCGAGGTTGATGCCGCCGTGGTTGGGGTCGAGCCAGCGGGTGGTGACGACCTTGCCGCGGGTGAAGAAGTGCACACCTTCGGTGCCGTGGGCGTGTGTGTCACCGAAGAGGGAGTTCTTCCAGCCGCCGAAGCTGTAGTACGCGGTGGGGACGGGGATGGGGACGTTGACGCCGACCATACCGACCTCGACTTCGTTCTGGAAGCGGCGGGCTGCGCCGCCGTCGTTGGTGAAGATGGCGGTGCCGTTGCCGTAGGGGTTCGAGTTGATCAATTCGAGGGCTTCGTCATAGGTCTCGACCCGTACGACGGACAGGACGGGGCCGAAGATCTCGTCGGTGTAGACGCTCATATCGGTGGTGACGTGATCCAGAAGGGTCGGTCCGAGCCAGAATCCGTCGCTTCCGCCATCGGCCTGCACGGCCCGGCCGTCGACTACGACGGTGGCGCCGGCAGCTTCGCCGGCGTCGATATAGGAAGACACTTTGTCACGATGTGCTTTGCTCACCAATGGACCCATATCCGAGTCCTTTGTGCCGTCGCCGGTTTTCAGGCTCAGGGTGCGATCCTTGATCTTTGCAACCAGCTCATCGGCGATGTCCCCGACCGCGACCAGTGCGGAGATCGCCATGCAGCGCTCACCGGCGGAGCCGAAGCCCGCGTTCACCATCGCGTCGGCGGCCAGATCGAGGTCGGCGTCCGGCAGAACAACGGCGTGGTTCTTCGCGCCGCCGAGTGCCTGGACGCGCTTGCTGTGGGCGGTTGCGGTTTCGTAGACGTACTTCGCGATGGGGGTCGACCCGACGAAGGAGATGGCCTTGATCGCCGGATTGGTGAGTAGTTCGTCGACGGCTGTCTTGTCACCCTGCAGGACGTTGAACACGCCGGCAGGCAGACCCGCCTCGGACCACAGTTCGGCGATCCACAGCGCTGCCGTGGGAACCTTTTCCGACGGCTTGAGGACCACGGTGTTCCCGGCGGCAATCGCGATGGGGAAGAACCACATCGGAACCATGGCGGGAAAGTTGAACGGGGAGATGATGCCGACCGGCCCGATGGGCTGGCGGATCGACGCCATGTCGACCTTGGTCGACGCGTTCTCGGTCATCCCACCCTTGAGAAGGTGGGCGATGCCGCAGGCAAATTCGACGACCTCCTGGCCGCGGGAGACCTCACCGAGCGCGTCGGAGAGCACCTTGCCGTGCTCGGAGGTGATGATCGCAGCCAATTCCTGCTTGCGGGCGTTGAGCAGTTCACGGAATGCGAACAGAATCTGTGTGCGCTTGGCGATCGAGGTATCTCGCCATGCGGGGAACGCCGCCGCGGCTGCCTCGATCACCGTGCGGGCGTCGTCTGTGCTCGCAAGTGCAACTTCTGCAGTCACTGCGCCGGTGGCGGGGTTGGTGACCGGGGCCGATGTGCCGTTGGTGCCGGTGAAGGGCTTGTTGTCCAACCAGTGTGGGATGACGGTCATGGTTATGTGCTCCTGTGACTCTGTGGTTTTCTCGAGTCTGTCGGTGCATATGTGCCGCGGTCAACGAGTATCTTCGCAGTGAGAACTGCAATTTTGCAGCAGCGAGGGAGTGGGATGTTCACCGCCGATAACATGCGTTTTCTGCTGGAGTTGTCACGGACCGGGCGGATCGTGGACGCGGCCAAACGTCTGGACGTCGATCAGACCACGGTGTCGCGCAGGATCACCAGACTCGAGAAAGACATGGGAGCGCGACTGTTCGACCGGGGATCGTCGGGATGGCAACTGACCGAGGCCGGCCGGCGTCTGGTGCCGTACGCAGAAGCGGTCGAATCGACTCTGTTGGCTGCACTCGACGCGACATCGTCCGCTGGATCCGGCAGTCTTCACGGCACTGTCCGGATTCTCACCCCGGACGGTTTCGGCGCCTATGTGTTGGTTCCGGGACTGGGCATGGTGCGCGACAGACACCCTGACCTGTTCACCGAGTTGCGTACGTCGACCACACACGATCTGGTGACCGGTCGCGACTTCGACCTCGCAGTCACTCTCGAACGGCCGTCACCACGATCGGTGTCTGTCAGCAAGCTGGCCAACTACGACCTGCGTCTTTATGCATCACGTCGCTACCTCGACTCGCACAGTGCCATCGAGGCCCTCGACGACCTCGAGGACCACACGTTGGTGTGGTACGTGAACGCCATCTTGGACGTCGAGCCGTTACGTCGACTCGAGCGTCTCCTGCCCAAAGATCGCGCGCATGTCCAGACGAACAACATCACCGGCCACTATCAGGCTGTCAGGTACGGGGTGGGTATCGCGCCGCTCCCGACCTACATCGGTAATGCCGATCCCGATCTCGTGCCCGTACTCCCGGACAAGTTCGTGGCCGAGAGAACCTATTGGTTGGTTGTTCCGCGAGAACTGGCTCGCCTGGCACGGGTGCAGGCCGTCATCGAGGTTCTTCTCGACATCGTCAGCGAGAATCCGGATCTGAGGGCGCCGGGTCAGGGCGGTGATTCACGCTGATTCGCGTGTCGCTCGGATGGCTGTGGCGGTGGAAGGACGCCTCCGGCATCTTGTCTGTCTCGGGAACGGACAGACCATGACGGTGTGGGAATGCCGAGCAGCTCTTCACTTTTCAGCCTTCGGTCTTCGGACGTCCATTCGGCCGATCCTATCGACCGATAGGATAGTAAGTCAATGGTCCATAACTGTCAGTGGTCGTCACCAGATGGTGGTTTGACCTCTCATCTGAGATAAACAACCTGCATGATATGTGCTTGCGGGTGGTTCATGTCGGGTCGCAGGCGCAAATTAGGTAACCTGAGGTAACAACTTGTCGTGGTCGGTGTGTGGCTGCGAAGTGTCTCCGGAAGATTGGAGGAGGTCTGTGCTCGTTCAACCGGAGCGACGTAGCAGTCTCGCACGACCCGACGGGGGAGCGCCCTGGCTGGGGCGTAGTTGGACCGACATGCTCAACAGCGACGCGACGTGTCTACCGGAGGCGAGGTCCGGAGCTGAGCCCGTCATGAACGGAGAGACCCATGGGGGCTGAAGCCCGAGTTGCACCGACGTCACGTCGGCCGAAGGACCGCAATGTGCAGATTGCGAACAATGCACGTGAGCTGTTCGCACTCAGGGGCTTTCACGCCGTTCGCGTAGACCATATCGCCGAGGCGAGTGGAGTCACCGCGCGTGCGGTGTATCGGCACTACAAGAACAAGCAGGAACTCCTCGCCCGCATCATCGATGAGGATCAACAGCGTTGGATCGACGCTCTGGATTCGATCTCAGAGGTCGAGTCGGATGAGGAGCTGGCCCGGCATCTCGACTACCTGGCGCGTGTCGGTATCGAAAGTCGCCGGCTGTCGGTGCTGTGGCAGCGTGAAGCACGCCATCTCGACGAGGATGATTTCCGAACCGTACGAAGCAGGGCAGTGTGGATCTCGGACAACGTTGCCGGTCGACTGATCCGTCCGTGCCACCCCGGCCTCGGCGCGTTCGCAACCGATGTTCGCAGTTGGGCGGTTGTCAGCGTCTTGACCAGCCCGGCGTTCTACGACAGCGCGCTTTCGCGGTCTCGTCTCGCTACCGTGATGGCAACGGCATGCGAACGGATCATCGCTGCGCCGACAGTCGAGCCTGTGCGTCGCCGGCAGACGCCGACTGTCGAGAACGTGCCGATGGCGCGGCGCGAGCAGTTGCTTGCGGCCGCGGCGGCAGCCTTTCGTCGCAGTGGATATGCCGGCGTCAGCATCGACGATATCGGAGCGGATGTCGGGTTCGCCGGTCCGGCGATCTACCGGTATTTCAAGACCAAGTCGAGCATCCTCGTCGCATTGATGGAGCGATTCGCCGAGTGGCGAGCATTGGAGGTCGTTCGAGCGCTGCGCACCTCCATTGATCCGGCCGAAGTGTTGTCCGCGTTGATTTCCGGGTACGTGCGTCTCGGAATCGAGGCCGTGGATCTCCTCGCCGTGGCACTGACCGAAGGGCATTACCTTCCAGACGAGGATCGTGAGCGCTTCGAGCGGATCAATGACGATTTTGTCTCCGAGCTGCGCCGGTGGTACTCCTCGGTCCGGCCGGATGTCGACCCGGCGGCCGCGCAGTCGCTCGTGAGCATCGCGGTCACCGTGGTGCACGACTTGGTTCGGATTCCCCATTTCCTCCGCTCCCCGGACTTCGAATCCGAGCTCGATCGGGTAGTGCATGCCCTGTTTGCAGACTGATGTCGACCGGCGTGCTGGGACGCGTGGGTCAGGCACGCCTCTGCCTTCCGATCTGTAGGTCGGTTTTCGAACCGGACCCTTCTCCCGCTCTCGACCGGTCGGAGCACCGGAGTTGGAGACGACCGCCTGGTGGGCCGTACGTGACAGATCGGCGTCGACGTCGTCCATATTGGTGCGTTCGGACCTGAGGGCGTAGTCGACGTCGGGCGGATGCCGGCCAGGTCCCGACCGTGTCGTTCGGATCGAAGGACCTGCCGAGGTTCCGAAAACTGCTCGAGCGCAGTGTTCATCGCCGTGAGCGAGTATTCGGTGACCTCGGGCTCGAACGTCGAGCTCACACAGTGGAGCGGCGCATCCATCTACTTCAACAGTGACGGCACGGGTGCTGGGGTTGTCCGACCCCAGCACCCGTGCCGTCACATCACTGTGTTCAGGTGCGGACGAAGCCGGCGTAATCGTTTTCTGCCGACTCCTGGTTCTTCTTCAGGTACTGGGCCAGACCACCGGGGTAGGCCAGCAGTTCACGCTTCTTCCCGGGCACATTGGCATTCATGTACCAGGAGTCCGCGAGCGGGAAGATCGTGGCGGCGGTGACTTCCTCGAAGTGCTGCTGCCACTCCTTCTCGCCCTCCGGCGTCGCTTCGATCCGGGTCAGGCCCCGCTCACGCATACTGACCAGGCAGTCGATCACCCAGTCTCCTTCGAGCTCTGCACAGGTCGGTCCGTTGCAGAAGGCCGACGGGCTCTGCGGTCCGTAGACGAAGAGGATGTTCGGAAAACCCGAGGTGGCACGACCGAGGAGGGTGTGAACACCGTTCGCGTAGGTCTCGCCGAAGGTCTCACCGTTCGTGCCTACGATGTCGATGTCGCAGAGGCCACCGGTGAACGAGTCGAATCCGGTCGCCAGGACGATGACGTCGAATTCGCGCTCGACACCATCAGCGGTGACGATGCCGTTCTCGTAGATGTGATCGATGCGGTTGTCGTTGACGTCCACGAGTTCGACGTTGTCTTGGTTGAAGGCTTCGTAGTAGGTGTATTCCAGCGGGCATCGCTTGGAGCCGAAGGGATACGGAGGCTCGGTCGGAACCAACTTCTCGGCGAGGACGGGATCCTTGATCCGGCCGCGGGTCTTGTCGCGCCAGAAACGGTAGATTCGGTTACTGACCTCGACGTCGAAGAACAGATCGGCGTAACCGCCCAGCCAGATCTGTAGGCCTCCTTCGGCGTACAGCTTCTCGAGTCCTTCGGTGAACTCCTCGTCGGTCATCTCGGCTGTCGGTTTGTAGACCAGGTCGTAGGCGAGACCACCGAACGTCTGGTTGCGGAACTCGAAGAACTTCGGGTAGCTCTTGCGTAGCTCCTCGTTCGCGGCATGATCGAGCTTGGCCGAATACATCGGTAGCGTCATCGACGGCGTGCGTTGGAAGACCGTCATCGACTCCACCTGAGGGGCGATCGATTGGATGACCTGTACACCGCTGGCGCCGGTGCCGATCACCGCGACGCGCTTGCCGCGCATATCGTAGCCCGTGGGCCACTCGGCGGTGTGGAAGATGTCGCCCTCGAAGGTGTCGCGCCCCGCGATGTTCGGGATGAGCTTCTTGGAACCCGTACCGAGCATCGGAAGGAAGAACCGTGCCCGGGTCAGAAAGGTCTCACCGGTATTCTCGTTGCGGGACTCGACAACCCACTGATCGCGACTGGTGTCGAATCGGGCTGCGAGCACGCGAGTGCTGTAGTGGATCTCCGGACCGAGTTCGAGCTTGTCGACCACGAAGCGGAAGTACTCCTGCAGTTCCTCCTGACCGGGGAACATCTCCGACCAGTCCCACTCCTTCCAGATGCGCTCGTCGGAAAACTGGTACGCCGTGGCCTCGGTATCGACCCGGGCGCCGGGGTACTGATTCCAGTGCCAGACACCGCCGGCCTCGGAGCCTGCTTCGTACAGCTTCACCGTGAACCCCAACGCGCGCAGGCGTTCGAGCGCGTAGACGCCGGCGAACCCGCCGCCGACTACCAGCACGTCGAGCTCCTCGGTTACGGGACGAGTGTCCTCGAGTAGGGAGACCATTGTGTATTCCTTTCGCACCTTGGATCTGAAGCCTCGGGCTGTTCGATTCATCTGATCGATCGCAGCTCTGGACAAAGTCGATGTCGGACGCCGCAGCGGGCACCCTTCGATGTCCCGAGTTCACGAATGTCATCGAGCGCTAACGCGCACTCTCCGAATGGGACGATGGTGCCCCCGTCGTCAAAATATGTCAAGAATCACTAATTCGTGTTCGCGATGATCTGGTACCCGCGCCTTCCCGACGCGTCCATGCGACTGTAGTGAATGTAGGTGTTCTGCACGGTCGTTGGTCACGGTGGTCGGGGAGCCGCCGGCCTCGGACTCGAAGTATGGACGGTGCAGCGTTTCGCTAATGGTAACCATCGCTAACTTAATTGAGCTCATAGGCGGCTCGGGGATCTCGAGGTGGCGACCGGTGTCCACCGGGATGGCCCGAGACCCGCATACGGTGTGCCGAGTCGACCCGTAATGGTGCCGGGTGGAATGCGTCGACCGGCCCCGAACTTCTTCGCACCCGCCGCGTATCGCGGATGCGTCAAGGGTTGGTCTCCCACCGACCGGCCTCATCGAGACCTTACATAGCCTCCCAATATCGTTCGGAGCGCATGGAAGCTGATCGGTTCGCAGCGTCCGACAAGTGATTCTTGGTTCACGACGAGGCGCCCGAAATCTCGACGGGTCGAGGACGACGGTCTCGTGGGCGTGCGGAGAACCGGATCGTCCAGGCTGCCGCGTAAAGACCGCCAGCGTCGATCTCAGGACACGCCTCTCCCCGATGCTGACCGTGTGCCGTTGCGTGAGCGGTGAGCGGCCTACTTCTCGGGATCGAGGAGAGGGGTTCGAGTCGGTTTAGGAGATCTTCTTAGCATTTGATGACTTGTTGTCACCGGTGGGGGGAGTTTCTTCGCGAATCATCGTTGCTAGGGGAGAAGTCCTCGACGATTGTTGGGCGCCGCTGGGGCTTTACCGGCCGCTCGGGATGTCTGCGTCGACGTATGTGGATCCATTGCGTGGTACTAGGACAGGGGCCTGAAGTTAGTATCCCTTGACATCGTGCTGTGACGTGCATGACGCTGTGTGGGGAAGTTGTGGTGGTGAAGCGGGTCGGTCGAGCAAGGAGCGGCCGACCCGGCCGGGGGCTGCATGTATTGCCGCGCTGCCTACTGTGCCGCACTGCGGCTTCGTAGTGCGTATTGCGACTTGTCGACGAAAGGTGGTGCACGAGCGGGCATTCCGATCCGGAGCGAGATGCGCGGCTACGCAGACTGCATCTGTGCTCCGCGCGGGGTGAAAAATTAGTAGCCGTTGACAAAATGCGGATAAGGTCCCTAATGTGCTCTCATCTCACGAGACAAGCATCCGACTAGAGATTAGCAGTCATAGACTTAATGTCGGACGCTGCAGGCTTGCTCACGGTGTTCAGAACAGGATGGACCAGCATGGAAACGTTCGAGTTTATCGAGTTCGAGGAGTCCGGAGCGACTGCGACGGTCTGGCTCAACCGCCCGCCGGCCAACGCAGTCAGCCAGGACATGTACGTCGAACTGAAGCAGTTCTTCGACAATGTCGACAAGTACCTTCCCGACGCGCGTGTCGTCGTCGTCGCAGGCCGCGGCAAGCATTTCTGCGGTGGCAACGACCTGGAAGAATTCAAGACCCTGTCGCCGGAGAACTCGCCCGCACGCATGAAACAGGTACGCGAGGCCTTTTTCTCGATCCGGGACAGTGCGAAGCCGACGGTGGCAGCGGTGCAGGGTGCGGCTGTCGGTACGGGCCTGTGCATTGCAGCCTCGTGTGACCTGGTCGTAGCTGCGGAGAACGCGCGATTTTCATTGCCTGAAGTGAACGTGGGGGTTATGGGTGGCGCCAAGCATCTCTCGCGTCTCGTCCCACAAGGCATGGTCCGCTTGATGCATCTGAGCGGTGACATGGTGCCGGCCGCAGACATTTACAAGTTCGGTGGGATCGTCGAGGTCGTCTCGAACGACGAGCTGATGACTCGTGCCCAGGCTCTCGCCGATTCACTTGCCCGGCACAGCCCGGCCGCACTGCGCTTCGCGAAGCTGAGTATGAACACCATCGAGTACATGGACCTCAAGTCCGGCTACGAGTACGAGCAGTCGCTCACCGGTGAACTGTCCGGTTACGAGGACTCCAAGGAAGCAGTCAACGCCTTCCTCGAACGTCGTACTCCCCACTACACGGGCAGGTGACCTAGATGACGACGGATCTGGCCGAGTATCGGTCCGGGGTCCGCGCGTGGCTGGCCGACGCGGACATTCCCACCGTTCCCCTCGATCTCGACGAGCGATTCGATGTTCTGCGCGACTGGCAGCAAGTGCTGTTCGAAGCCGGAGGGTTGGGCATCAGCTGGAGCAAGGAGGCCGGTGGCCAAGGGCTGTCCCATCTGCACCAACTGGCGTTCGCTGAAGAATTGGCCTATGCCCGGGCGCCGATGCCTATCGGTCTGATCGGCCTCGACGTCGTCGGACCATCGATCGACGAGTTCGGCCAGCAGTGGCAGAGAGAAGAACTCCTACCGAAGCTGCTCTCCGGTGAGCACATCTGGTGCCAGGGCTTCTCCGAACCCGGGGCCGGATCGGACCTTGCCTCGCTGCGCACCCGGGCCGTGCTCGACGGTGACGAGTTCGTCATCTCCGGCCAGAAGGTATGGACCAGCTGGGCGCACAAGGCACAATGGTGTGCGCTGCTCGTTCGTACCGACCCTGCGGCACACAAGCACGCCGGAATCAGCTACCTGCTGGTGGATATGTCCACGCCGGGAATCACGCCGAAGCCACTGGAGCAGATGACGGGCGACCGCGAATTCTGTGAGGTCTTCTTCGACGAAGTGCGCGTTCCGCGGCGGAATCTTGTCGGAGAGCTCAACGGCGGTTGGGCTGTTGCGACGCACACTCTCGGCATCGAGCGCGCCGCCTACACGTTGCGCCGGCGAGTCGATTACGAGGTCGCGTTCGAAGACGCCGTCGCTGCGCTTCGAGATCATGGGCTTCCCGCGCCGGAAACCGGGCTCGGACGCCGTGTACGCATAGCGATCGGCAAGGCACACGTTGCATTGAAAGTCCTGGGCGCGCAAACGCAGAAAACGGTCGCGCGACTCGCTGCGGGAGAGGTCCCGACTCCGGAGGATTCCGTCGACAAGCTTCTGCTCAACGAGGTCGAGCAGATAATTTTCGGGGAGATCGCCGAGCTTCTCGGTCCATACCGGGCCGTCGAGGAAAGTCGGCCGTTGGGGCTGGCATCAGATCGGTGGGCACATGACCACCTCTATTCGCGGGCGACCTCCATCTATGGCGGCACCTCTCAGATTCAGCGAAATATCATCTCGGAACGACTGCTAGGACTCCCTCGTGGCTGACGACACCACTACTGCAGAACTGGCCAACAGCCTGGAAGACTTCCTCGCTCGCAGTTACGATTCCGCCACCCGACGCGCAGTGCTCTCGGAGAGGAGGGTCACCGAGCTCGGTGGTGTTCTCGGCGAGATGGGAGTGTTCGCTACCTCTGTACCCGAGGTGTTCGGCGGGCTGGGGCTTCCGATGGCGTCGCTCGGACCGTTGTTCACCCTGTACGGCAGGTATCTGGTACCGGGGCCATTGCTGGAGAACTCGCTACTTCCTGCTGTTCTGGCCGCTGATGCACCGGAGACCGCCCGCGCAGTGTTCAAGGCAGCGATGAGCGGTGACGGACAGTTGGCCCTCGTCGATCCGCACGCCACCGGAGACTGGGACGGCGGATCGATCACCGTCCGCAACGGCAGACTCTTCGGACGCTGTCACCTCGTTCGGTTCGGTGGTGATGCTACGCAGCTGGTCGTCGTTTCGGATGATCAGCAGTTATGGCTCGTCGATCCCCATGCGGGAGGCCTCGAGATGATCCAGACCGATGCCAACGCAGATCCGCTCTCGTCTTTCGCCTCGGTTGGTCTGGACGGCGTCGCAGGCACGCCGCTCGCTGATGCGTCTGCAGCGCCGAGGCTGATCGAAGAGATCCGTTCGTGGGTCAGAACGCTCGTCGCATGTGAGTTGAGTGGAATCGCCGCCCATTGCGTACGCACCACGATCGATTACGCGAAGGAGCGTGAGCAATTCGGTCGGCCGATCGGATCTTACCAGGCGATCAAGCACATCATCGCCGATATGCATGTACATGCCGCCTCGGTTCGGAATCTCTGCGATTCCGTACTCGCGGACACGGTGAACAGCGGAGCGCCGACAGCGGTCGACGCAGCTGTGCTGAAGGCGCACGCTTCCAAGGTGGCCGTCGAGGTCTGCCAGGACGCGATCCAGGTGCACGGCGGAATCGGATTCACCGCCGAGGTCGATCTGCACTGGTTCTACAAACGAGCGCTCGCCCTACGACCCTGGTACGGCGATACCCGGACATTGGAAGAGATGGTCGGTGCGGCAGCATTGGCGCAGACCACAGAACACGCAAGCACGGCGAAGGCGGTCTGATGATCCCACGAGGTGGAAATGTCGCTCCCACTCGCGACTACGTGGCGTCCGGGGATTGGGACGGCGCCTTCATCGACGACTATCTGGCGACCGCAGCCGCCGCGGTACCGGACCGGATGGCACTGGCCGAGCCGACCCGATCGTTGACCTTCGCCGAGTTCGACGCAGCAGTGAACGCGTTGGCAAGCGCCATGCAAGCGCATGGCATTGCGCCTGGCGATATCGTCTCGTGGCAGTTACCGAACTGGATCGAAGCGTGCGTGGTCCATCTGGCTGCCATACGTATCGGTGCTGTGAGCAACCCGATCATCCCGATCTACCGGCAGACCGAGACCGCGTTCATTCTGCGACAGTCTGCTTCGAAAATCGTCTTTGTCCCGTCGGTCTTCCGGAACTTCGACTATGCGGCGATGGCCTGCGAGATCGCTCGTGAACTGGACGAACCACCCACCGTCGTAGTAGTCGGTGAGGGGAGCCCAGCCAGCGGCATCCGGTACGACGCCTTCGTCGAAGGCGCGGAAAAGCCGAACCGTGTCGACCGCTCACCGGACGATGTGGTGCTACTGCTGTACACCTCGGGAACCACATCCGATCCCAAGGGCGCGATGCACAGCCACAACACTCTCAACTACGAGAACCGCAGCATCGCCGACCTTCTCGAACTGAGCGAATCCGATGTAATCTTCATGCCATCGCCGGTCGGACACATCACCGGAATCCTGTACGGGATCCAGCTACCACCGATGCTGCGCAGCGGCGTGGCACTGCTCGATGTCTGGAGTCCGCAGGCGGGCATGCGTCTGATCGACGAGCACCGCTGCACCACGACGGTCGCTGCGACTCCGTTCCTGCACGGGATCGTCCACGACCCGTCCGGCTCGTCACATGACCTCTCCTCGATGAGGAACTTCCTTTGTGGTGGCGCCGATGTTCCCCCTGACCTGGTCATCGAGGCCACCGACACCCTTGATGCTCTGGTTGCGCGTGTCTACGGATCGACGGAGTTTCCGACGGCATCGGCCGGCAAGCGCAACGATCCCTTGACCAAACGAGCAACGACAGATGGCCGAGCAATCAAGTCTGCGGAGATCCGAATCGTCGACGACGACATGCAGGACGTGACCCCAGGGGTTCCCGGTGAGATTCTGCTGCGCGGGCCGGAGATGTTCCTCGGATATCTCGACAACCGACTCAACGACAGTGCGTTCACCGCGGACGGTTGGTTCCGCAGCGGTGACCTCGGACGTCTCGACACCGAGGGCTACCTCGAGATCGTCGGCCGCAAGAAGGACATCATCATCCGCGGCGGCGAGAATCTCAGTGCCAAAGAGGTAGAGGACCACCTGTTCGCCCATCCGATGATTGCCGACGTCGCGGTCGTCGGATCGCCGGATCCCGTCCTCGGAGAACGAGTCTGCGCGATCGTTGTACCGGAGCCCGAAGTCGAGATCGAGCTCGAGCATCTCACCGGCTGGTTGATCGAACGCAACATCGCACGGCAGAAGCTCCCGGAAAGCCTGATCGTCGTCGACGAGTTGCCGCGGACGGCAAGCGGGAAGATCCAGAAGTTCAAATTGCGGGAGCTCGCGGCGGACCGCGTCAAAGGCACAGTCCACCGTTGAGTGGACCCGACACACCGGACACAAGCACCCTTCATTCCTCGAGCAATGACCATCGCCGCGAATCCCTCGCGGCGGGATGGAGAACATCATGAGAGAGCACCGCTCGGCCGTTTTCTCGACCGGTCACCAGTTCCTCGAAGGTCTTCGTTGGCACCATGGCAAGCTCTGGGCCAGTGATTTCTTCAGCAAGACGGTGAAGACGTTCAACGCCGACGGTTCGTACACCGACGTCGCCGAGGTCGAAGGCTCGCCATCGGGACTGGGCTTCCTGGATGACGGTTCGGTCCTCGTCGTGTCACAGATGGATCGAACCGTCGTGCGGATCGGACCCGACGGTACACAGTCGGTGCACGCTGACTTCAGCCAGTACGCCGGTGGCATCGGCAACGACATGATCGTCACAGGCAAAGGTGATGCGTACGTCGGAAACTTCGGTTTCGCTCTCGGGGAGGAAGACCCGAAGACAACACGCTTGGTCCATGTGTCCGCAGACGGCTCCATCAACCCCGTCGGTGGTGAAGTTCTGTTCCCGAACGGCATGGCGATCACCCCGGACAGAGTTCTTCTCACCGCCCAGACATGGCGGCACTGCATCACGGCGTTCGACATCCAGGAAGACGGAAGCCTGGCCAACGAGCGAATCTGGGCCCAGCTCGACGATTCCGTTCACCCGGATGGCATCGCACTCGACGCTGACGGCGGTGTGTGGTTCGGCAACGCGTTGACCCTCAAGTCGGACAGTGGCTTCTACCGAGTTGTCGAGGGAGGAGAGATCACCGACAGGGTTGCGATCGATGGGGCCTGGTCGGTCACCTGTGCATTCGGCGGTGACGATCTCCGCACCCTGTACATGGCGTGCAATGTGACCACGCTCGAGGAGTTTCACGACGGCAAGTCGACTTCGGTAGTCGCGACTGCGAACGTCGGTTACAAGGGCAGCCCGGCAATGTGAGTAGGACTGCCGCAGAAGTATCGGGTCCAAGGGCTGATCTCGGCCGAGTCGACCCCGGTGCTTATGCGGGATTCGGGCGCACTGCAGGTGGGATACGCGCGAGGAGGGAAACCAAGTCGGTCTGACAGGCGTACCCGAAATAGGTGTTCAGTATCGTGGAGAACCCGAGTGCATCAGGCACGTCATAGGCTGGAAGTTCGGCCTCGATCGTGGCGACACAGCGATCGTAGGTTTTCCTGATCGCCGGCGAAGAAGTGGCAACCTGAATGTGTTCACGCGCCGGTGATGTCAACAAGTCCCCATTGAAAAGGTCGATACAGATCGGCTCGGTGACTTCGGCATCAGGGTTCATAGGCACACACGTGTATATCCGACCACCCCGGGACCTCACCTCGTGCCACGCTCGGGCTTCGGCACTGTCGACCCGATCGAGCCACTCGAGGTGACGTTCGGCGAACTCGACAAACCCTGCAGCATCGAACTCCGACTCTTGCCGAATATCCGAATTCGACTCAGCTTCTCCTGGATTGATGTTCGATACAACTGTGCGCGGGTCCGCGGCGTCCGTCCTGCTCCGCTGGGACGCCGCCGTATGGACAGGTGCGGTGTCGGAACCGGACTCAGGTTGAGAACGACAAACCGAAGGCATTACCCCGAGGTGCGGACCGGACAAGGTCATCGTGCATCTACTCCTTCACTACGACCCCTGTCATATGATCGTGTGGACGACCTCCTGTCGTTACTGACTCAGCGCCATCTCCGGTGGCAGGTCCCCGATAGTCGGTCCGGTCGTTTCTAGAGCCGGTTCCTCTGTGCAGTCGATCAGTCGATCTCGCACGCCACCGGTTGGTGCCGGTGGGTGCATCCGGCAGCGTACTCGGCGGGGGTCTTGTACCCCAATGCCGAATGACGGTGTCGGTGATTATGGTCGTCCTTGAAGTCCTCGATCACCACCCGGGCCTCGAGCAGAGTGGGCCAGTAGTTGCGGTTCAGACACTCATCGCGCAACCGGTTGTTGAACGACTCGATGAACCCGTTGTTCCACGGCGTGCCCGGCGGAATGTAGGACACCCCCACCGACCCAGCACAGAAGTCCCGCAGCGCTTCCGAGATGAACTCAGGCCCATTGTCCATGCGCAACACCAGCGGCGGCCCACCCCACATCGCGAACGCCTTCTCCAAGCCCTCGATCAACCGGCCGGCGGTGATCGAGCGGTCCACGATGTTCAACAACGACATCCGGGTATGTTCATCGACCATCGACGCGATCTTCACCGTCTTGCCGTCGACGGTCGAATCGAGCTGGAAGTCCAATGCCCACACCACATTCGGAGCATCAGTGGCAGGTCCCCGATAGTCGGTCCGGTCGTTTCTAGAGCCGGTTCCTCTGTGCAGTCGATCAGTCGATCTCGCACGCCACCGGTTGGTGCCGGTGGGTGCATCCGGCAGCGTACTCGGCGGGGGTCTTGTACCCCAATGCCGAATGACGGTGTCGGTGATTATGGTCGTCCTTGAAGTCCTCGATCACCACCCGGGCCTCGAGCAGAGTGGGCCAGTAGTTGCGGTTCAGACACTCATCGCGCAACCGGTTGTTGAACGACTCGATGAACCCGTTGTTCCACGGCGTGCCCGGCGGAATGTAGGACACCCCCACCGACCCAGCACAGAAGTCCCGCAGCGCTTCCGAGATGAACTCAGGCCCATTGTCCATGCGCAACACCAGCGGCGGCCCACCCCACATCGCGAACGCCTTCTCCAAGCCCTCGATCAACCGGCCGGCGGTGATCGAGCGGTCCACGATGTTCAACAACGACATCCGGGTATGTTCATCGACCATCGACGCGATCTTCACCGTCTTGCCGTCGACGGTCGAATCGAGCTGGAAGTCCAATGCCCACACCACATTCGGAGCATCAGCGTCGACGACCGGAACCGAGGACAGGCCGGCACGTTTGCGGCGTGGAGCACGCCGGACCTGCAATCCTTCTTCTTTCCACAGGCGGTGCACCTTCTTCTTGTTCACCTCGATGCCCTGGTCGTAGCGCAGCCATGCCCACGCCCGACGAAACCCGTGCCGCGGATGCTTGCGGGAATACCTGCGCAACTCTGCGCGCAGATCGGCGTCCGGGTCGCCTGGTGTCTGCGCCAACGGCAACCGCCGGTAAACCGATCGGGAGAGCCCAACGACCTTGCACGCGAACCGCTCCGACATCTGTAGGGTGTCGGTGAGCATGGTGATCGCGGCGCGTTTGGCGGTCGGGCTTAGAATTTTCCCTTCGCGATCTCCCGCAACGCGTCCTTCTCCAACTCGGCATCTGCGAGCAATCGCTTGAGCCGGCTGTTCTGCTCCCGCAGTTCCTTGAGCTCCTTCGCCGCATCGGCATCCATGCCGCCGTATTGACGACGCCAGTTGTACAGCGTCGCCGCCGACACCTCGAGCGCGGCGGCGATCTCCTCGCCGTTCTTGCCTTCCGCGGCCAACTCGTCGGCCCGGCGCAGCTTGCGCACGATGTCCTCGGCCGAGTGACGTTTGCGTCCCGCCATGATCCCTATCGTCCCTTCTTCGCCCTTACCAGGGCAATCAGGACTCTAGAACAGCCCGGACCTACTCACAGGGGACACGCCACCGGCGACGGGCCAGCGAGCTCGGATCACTCTGTGTTCGGTCTGCTTGGAATCGGCGCGAATACGTTCTCTCACTGGAGATATGAAGCCGGATCCGGGTAAGCACATCGATACGGAGCCGACGACAGCAACGTACACCTCGATGGGTATCGGTAGGACGACTCTGACCCGCGTCAGCGATTCAGGTCGTGGATGGGCCAGTACGAACACCACAGCGCGCACTGCGGCGATCCGTCGCTACGTCGACATGCTGCGAACAGCTCGCCGGCGAAGGGGGTGTTCTATCGAGGACGGAGAACCCTGCTTCGATCATCGCCTTTGATCACCGAAGCAGGGTCCCGGCAGCCCGAGCGCAGGCAGCAGGTGGGATCTGCCCGTGCCCAGTGGCGGAGGCACGCCGCCTCGCCCATGCCGCATACGCACCATCGGCCGACACGTGGCTCTCGGTGGATGCTCATGAGACGAACCGTCAACAGGTAGTTCGCTGTTTCTGGACCGCATGACTGTCGACGGAAGATACCTGCTCAATCAATATATGTAACAGTATTGTTCACTACTGCGTGACTTTGCCACCCCATCGTTTCTGGATGCTCGTTCAGTGGCCTCGGAGCGTGGAGCACAGTTCTTACCCGAGTCTCGACCATGTGCTCGGTGGCCAAGGCTTCGCCGTGCACCATCCGCGCACATCTACTGAACACGTCCAGTTTCCGTTGGCCAGAGCCTCCCAGATCTCCCGCCCAGGTATCCCGAAGGCTTCGAGGACCCGGCGATCGCTGGGCGCGACATTCTGAAGGGCGGTGGGGGCATAGAAACCGAGTGTGAGGGCGCGGGAACAGCCGTGGCTGACTTCCGGCGTAGCGCCCACGTCAAGGATAGAGAGATCTGTTCCAAGATTGCCGTGTCACACCGGTTTCCGTTGACACGTCGGTTGTGTGAATCTACAGCCGCACCCTGCGCTGATTGTCTCTCGAACCCGTGGATCTGGTTGGACCCGATCAGGCGAGCACTCGATCGGCCGGCTGCATCTCCGTCCGCGCGTTCACTCCACCATGTATCGACGGGCGCCTCAGGACGTCACGTGACGCAATTCCTGGCCCCACATACGATCCGCGCCTTCGTCGAATGCACACACTGTGCGTCCCATCGTCTGGTCAACTGCAAAAATGCTGCATGCTGTGACCAACAGAAGCTAGGCATGCCGCTTCGTCGTCAGATTCCCACGAGGGGTCCGAGGACGGGCTTCCACTGGTAGATGGTCTGGTCGACGACAACACCCTGCGTGACATAGGGGTCCTTGGCGAGCAGGGCCTGCAGGTCGTCTTCGCTGTCCGCCTTGAACACGAGCAGCGCGCCGGCTCCGTCGGCCCAGGCGCCCGCTTCCTGTAGCACGCCTTTGGCGGCCGCGTCCTTGACGAAGACCAGGTGGTCGGCATGGGCGGCCTCTTTGACGGATGCGTCAGTGGTGTACGACCAGATAACAGCGAACAGGGCCATGGTCACTCCTCGGGGGATACGGTCATGAAACGACGCGCGTACTCCTCATGGAATACGTACTCGAGAACGGTAGGGCGTCGGATGCCGCAGCGAGTGTCCTATTTTGCAACACCGTCCGTGCACGACGACGAGGTACAAACGGCATCATTGCTGTCCCGAACAGAGATGGGGAGACGTCCGCTCGGCGTGAGGAAGAGGGTGTCCCCGCAGACTCAGCGGCGAGGATATCCCGTTATACGACAGAGTGTTTCAGGGGTCAGGAACCGAACGTTTCGTTTTCCAGGCCCAGTGCGCGGATCTTGCGGTAGAGGGTCGAGCGGGCCACACCGAGTCGGTGGGCGGCGAGGGATTTGTTGCCGTCGGACTCGTCGAGGGCGCGGACGATCGCTTCGCGTTCGGTGCGTTCGAGCGAGGTCAACCGGCGGCCGGCACCGAGGGTGCGGTAGTCGGCGGGCAGATGTTCGAGTTTGATGTCGAATCCCATCGACCGTGCCGCCGCGGTACTGAGCACCGAGGCGAGTTCGCGCAGGTTGCCGGGCCAGTGATGGTCGATCAACGCCCGATGCGCGGCCGGTTGCAGTTGCGGGGTCGGACGGTCGGGGAATTCGGCGGCGAGCAACTCCCGCGCGAGATCGGTGAGATCTTCGATGCGCTGGCGCAGCGGTGGGATGCACACACTGCGCCGCACATGGGTCTGCACCTGATGGCGCAGATCGTCGGGGGTGCTCGAGGTGGCGGTGGCGATCACCGGTGCACCGAGCTCGACGGCGGCGTCGAGCAACCGCCGGGTAGGAGCGACAGCGTCGTCGGGGACCTCGTCGAGGTGCTCGAGGATGCACGCGAAACTGCCGGACAGACGCGCCCGCAACTCGGCCACCGCCGAGGGGGTCAACGTCGACGCGTCGACGCTCGGGACCGGGGCGTTCGGTCCCCAGCGGTGCTGGATCTGCCGGGCCAGATGGGTTTTGCCGACACCGGACTCGCCGATGATCAGCACCGGCGCGACGGTCGCGGCGATCTCGTCGACCCGGTCCTGGAGTCGGTGCGCGGCCAGGCTGCGGCCGGCGATACGCGTCGCCGGCGCCGCACCGGCGGGCGCGGCGGGGGCCAGGCGGGCGCGCGGACGCGGCGGAGCCGGGGAGGCCAGCGGGCGCAGTTCGATGATCGCGCTGAGCGGATCGGTGGACTCACCGACCCGGCGGGCATGGACCCGCACGTCGATCCCCTCGGCGAAACGCAGCGGTCCTTCCCATTCGTCCTTGGCGGCCAGATGGGTGCTGATCCAGTCCCAGATCATCATCTGATCGGTCGAGTCCATCAACCGTGACACCGTCGGGGTCGCGATCACCGTGTCCCGGCTCATCGCCACCACCGCGGCGTGGCCGCGGCGTTTGCTGCGCATGTATTCGCGCAGCAGGTTCTGCTCGCTGCGGGCGGACAGGGCGAACAGTCGTTCTTCGATGTCGCGTACCGCCGAGAGCACCAGCGGTGCCATCAGCTCGTTGACATCGTCGACCTGGCAGGTGATGTCGACGATGCCGGTCACCGCGCGTGAGACCGGGTCGACGATCGGGGAGCCGACACAGGCCAGCGGGTGCAGCGACTCGAGCAGGTGCTCTTCCCCGCGGACCCGGAACGCTTTGCGTTCTTCGAGGGCGGTGCCGATCCCGTTGGTTCCGGCGCATTCCTCGGCGAAGATGAACCCCGGGGCGACCTGGGCCCGGTCGAGACGACCGAGCAGCGACCGCTGCCCGGCCCGCCGGTCGACGATGGTCGCATCCTGCGAGGCGAGCAGGATCGTCACCGGTGCATCGGCGAGTTGATCGGCCAACCGATCCAGGACCGGCCGCGCCGCACGCACAAGCTTCGGATCGGTGGGTGCGTCGTCGATATAGCGCAGTGGAGAACTGTCGGGTGTCACTCCCATTGCGAGGCAGCGGCGCCAGGACTGTTCGATCTCCGGCCGCATTTTCGGTATGAGATTCTCACAGCTATCGGAACCGTGTTCTTCTGCTTGCTCACGGAACCGGTCGGTTACCACACATCCACCTCCGAAGACCTCACGGCGAGAACGGACTCTATGCAAACGAGGTGACACCGGTTCGGAGTGTCCCAGAACGCTACACCGGGAACTTCTGGACATGTCTTCGGTGCGTGCGAACCTTGTCCAGTGTGTTCACCGGCGTCTTGAGGGCCTGTCGATCCGCACGGTGGCGGAACACGATGCTATTCATCGTGCAGCGTTCCATCTCCTCTGCAGGACCAGGGCCGTTTCGGCCGATGCCATTCCAGTCGATCGGTCCGGCGGAGTCGGCGGAAGTGAACAGTGGGGAGGTGTGCGTTGGCATTGTCGGCGAGGCCGTGCGTCTGCGCGCGTCCGTTCGCGCCGTGTTCCCCTGGAACGACGCTGGTGCGTCACGAAAGCTGTTGGTTGGCAGTGTGACCCCTACTGTCGACCATCAATGCTCCGTGAACTGTATGTGTATATCACAGGGTTCCTGCGCGTGACCACGAGTTGCGTAGCTACCAGTGGGTTTCGTGGCCGGGCAGGGTTCGGGGACAGTGGGGTCGGCTGTGTGGCATTGATCCGGGCGTTCGGAACTCGTCCGTATCT
Organism: Rhodococcus rhodochrous; assembly: GCF_014854695.1. NCBI lineage: Bacteria > Bacillati > Actinomycetota > Actinomycetes > Mycobacteriales > Nocardiaceae > Rhodococcus > Rhodococcus rhodochrous. The sequence goes on from NZ_CP027558.1 coordinate 196,168, forward strand.
GTCCGACCGGAACCCACGGTTGTGGGAGTGTGCTCGGCGCCGGACTCAGGGGGGTGGAGTCGTTCGTCGGCGGTGTTGGCAAGAAGATCCGGTCTGTCGGGAGATGGGAAGGGGACAGGATGTCACCGGTGCTCGTGGGCGGGTGCTCCGGTGTTGCGGTATCGGAACGGATGAAAAGCCATGTAATTTGCTGTTACGGCGAGTTTTTCGCTAGTCTTTTGGTGTTGGAGCGAGTCGCCCTATCGGGGAGGACGGGGCCTTGTTTCAACATTCTGTTCTCCGTGCTTGGAACCTCGCCCCTGCTGTTCCGAGTTGCTACGCGACTATGTCCGAGTCGCTGCGCAGTACCGAGAACGAGAACCCCGTTTCGTCGCTCTGCGACGAACCGTCGCCGCCCCCTGTCGGCGACAGGTGCGGGAGCCGTCGGTGTCCGCCTCGACAATGCCAAGCGGGCACCGACGGTGCCTCCCGATACGACCTAATCGACTTCCATCAGAAGTACTAGTGCACAAACAATTTCGGAATCGCGTTCGATTCGTGGAATAAGGGAAGACGACTTCACGCGGTGGGGCGTCGAGCCCGGACACAGAATACCGGTATCCGCGGCCGCCAGGTACTCGTCACCTTCACCATGGTGAGTGGGGCGGAAGCCGGCCCGAGCAGTCGGTTCCGTGGCCTCCGGGACGACCGTCACCCCGACGCGCTGGCCCAGGGCGTGGCCCTATCTCATCTGGGGCAAGCCGTGGATGGGGTCGAAGGGTCCGATGTCGTACGTGCATTCCTGTGGTCGAGGATCCGGTACGAAGGCCCACAACAGCGCCCCGGCAGCGCCCATCGTGTGATACCTGTCGATCTGGGCACCGATGCGGGTTGCGCGTTCGGTCAGGGGCATGCAGTTTCCAGCGCGGATCCCGAACTCGGTTACAAGCACAGGTTTTTCGGTTTGTTCGAGTCGCAGTGGGAGGAATGCCGCATCGTCGTAGTCGTGGTACTGAACCACGTCCAGATGGGGCGAGGCAGCGACCAGCGTATAACCGCCGTCGGCGAGACCGCACTGCTCGCCCCCGAGAAGACCGAGCGTGAGCAGGTGTCGCCGATCGTGCGCACGAGCCACCGCCCCGGCCGCATCGACCCAGTCGCGCAGCACCTGCGGCGAGTCTTCCGGGCACCGACGTTGGTGCAGGTCGCAGTCGGGGGTGGTACAGACGCCGACCTCGGGTTCACCGAGTAGTTCCCACGCCGCGACCGAAGGCGATCCGGCCCAGCGATCGACGGCGGCGGCAACCCACTCGCTGTAGCTCAGCGGCATGTCGGTGGGCTCCTGCCATCCGCCGAGATACCACTCGCGCGTCTTGTATTGCTCGTCCTCGCAGGCGCCGTCCTGGGCGGCGAGCACCGGGATGAGTAACTGTCGGTGCTGTTCGGCGGCCGCGAACACCGCATCGATCGGTTCGAAGTTCAGCTTGCCGTTGCGCTTGTCCACGGCCAGATTCTGAAAGGCATTGAATCGGGTCACTGTCCCCGGTTGGCGAGACGAGAAGTAGGAGTCCAGATCCACCATCGCTCCGCAACCGGCGTTGACCGTCCAGTCCGTAGCCAGTTGATAGGCATTGAAGCCGGTCGGCCACCAGGGTCGGCCGTCGAGGTGCAAAGTACCGCCGGTGGTGGTCACCCGCAGCGGATGAGCATACGGGACCCACGGGGTGGAGGTCGGCGCACCTGTGTCCTCACCTGGCGATGCCGCACCGGGCCCAGGGATGGAGCACGCGGTCACGAGGGCAATGACCAGAAGCATCGCCGACATGCAGACGATTCGCATCCAGGTCATATCGGTGCCTCGCCCAGGTTTCCAGGTTTCCCGACTCGACGGGTGAGCATCGGGATATCGACAGGTGCACAGGCAGAACGCGCACGCTCGATGAGCTGCGTCGATGCGGGTGCACCGGTGACAGTTGTCGACGTGAACTGCCCAGAGGCGTCTTTCGAGAACATGGGTTTCACTTTGGGTTCCATGATTTGGATGGAGTGCAGAGGTGGCTGTGGGCCGGCAGCTCTGCAGCGGTGGGCTTCTGTGCCTGTTCGAGCGTGGCGGATCACCGGATGCGTTCCATAGCAGCCTCGACCGACGGCGACAGTGTGATCACCGACTGCAGGCGGGTCCGTTCGATCATCGCCTTCACCCGGGCGCTGGGTGCGGCGAATGTCAGGGAACGACAGTGCGTCCGTGCCGTCTTGGTGGCATGGATCATCACACCGAGGCCGGTGGAATCTACAGCGGTCACGCTCCCGAGATCGACGACAACATCGGTATTCTCGGCCAGGGCTCGGTCCAGACGCTGCCGCAGCCGAGCCGACGATGCGCCGCGCAGCACGCCGATCGGGCGCAGCATCAGGATGCTGTTCTCTACGCGTTCTTCGCAAGATTGCATGCGGAGTCCTTCGTTCGGCAATGGCGCCCTTTCTCGGGAAAGTCCGTCCAGAGCAAGGGCGTACGGTGACCTGGGTGTCCTCACTCCCCGAATGCGCGTCCGGGTCGAGGAGGGAGGTGTCCGACAGTTACCGGTTCCGCCCGACCGTACGAGTTCGCAGCGTGTGGTCTCGTACGGTCGGGCGAATGGGTTATGTCAGGGTGCCGGCGGCAGCCGGCGGGACAGGATAGTTGCCCACTGCATGTTCGTAGAGCTGGGCGACGCGCAGCACTGTCGCGTCGTCGAAATGCTTGCCGATGATCATCATTCCGGTGGGAAGCCCGTGGACCAGGTCAGCGGGGACACTGCAGGCGGGGTGACCGGTGACGTCGAATGGTGCGGTGTTGATGATCATCGACAGTGCGGTGTCCAGATAGTCGGCCAACGGAATGTCCGTGGTCGGGATCTTGGTGGCGGTGTAGGGGAGGGTGGGCATCACCAGCACGTCGTACCGCGCCAAGGCGGCGTCGTAGGCGGCGCGGACTTCGGGGACGAGTTGGCGGGCCATGGCGTAGTACTTGCCGCCGCCTACTTCCAGTGTGTAGCGCCCGGACATCCCGACGAGTTTGACTGTCTTCGACAGTTGGTGACCGTGCTCGAGTCGTTGACGAGAGAAGTGGGCGATCAGTTCGGGATCGTAGAAGCCATCAGTGTTCATGCCGTAGGCATTGCCGTCGAGCATCTGGTAGGCCGCTCCCTCGGTGGCGATCACGTTCCAGACGGCCATTGCATCGAGGTGCCAGGGGATCGAGACTTCTTCGACGGTAAGTCCGGACGAGCGCAGTACGTCGATGGCGGTGCGGACGGCATCGTCGACGGCAGCGTCGGAGACAGGGGTGTCGAAGCCTTCGGTGACCACACCCACGCGCAGACCCGATGCGGGTTCGGCCAGCGCCGCGAGGTAGTCCACCGGTTCGATCCGGTGGGTCTGTCGGGGATCTAGGCCGTCGGTGCCGGCGAGGACGGTGAGCATTGCGGCGGCGTCGCTGACCGTGCGCGTCATCGGACCGAGGTGGTCGATGGTTCGCTCGATGGGAAATGCTCCCGTATAGGGGACCAGTCCGTGGGTGGGTTTGTGTCCGACGATGCCGCAGAACGCGGCGGGGATGCGGATCGAACCGCCCTGGTCGCCGCCGACTGCCATATCCACCTGGCCGCTGGCGACCAGGGCGCCGCTGCCGCTGGACGAGCCGCCGGTGATGCGGCTTTCGTCCCAGGGGTTGCGGACCGGCTGGGGGTGGGAAGTGAAGCTGGCGCCGGAGAAGCAGAGATCTTCGCACACCGCTTTGCCGGTGATGGTTGCGCCGGCGTCGAGCAGGCGGCGTACGACGGTGGCGTCGTAGCGTGGGGTGAAGCCCTCGACGGTTCGGGAGCCGTTCATCATCGGCACGCCGGCGACTGCGACGTTGTCCTTCACGGCGACCGTTCGCCCGGCGAGGGGGCCATCGTCGGTTTCGTTAATCGAGGTGGTGACGTACCAGGCGCTCAGCGGGTTCTCGTCCGCCGAGGGTGAGGTCCATGACCGCTGAGGCGGCTCGGGCGCGGTGCGCTCGTAGAGGCGTTCGACGGTTTCTGAGGACGCGAGCGTCGCTTCGAGCGCCGGTGCGAACTCTTCGAGTTCCGGCGTCGTCAGTCCGAATCGGAAGTGGTTGTTCAGGGCCGACATTTGGTTGGAGTTGGGGGGAGTCATCGAAGACATGAGGTTCCCTTCGAATATGTGAACAGCATCATCGAGTGGGGGAGGGAGGGATCGCTCGGTGCGCTGTGTCGTAAGTGTCCGTCAGCGTTATGGGTATCTCGGTGGCTGATGTGATCGTGGGCGCCTTCAGTTCCGTTGAGGTTTCAGGTGATTGAACAGCAACGCGCCTGTCCAGGTGAGGATGAAGGCGGCTGCGACGGCGTAGCCGAGGAATTCGAAGTTTTCGGAGATGTCACCGATCGGGGACAGCGCAGCGAACATGGGCAGGTGTGCCAGTAGTGCACATACGTAGATGCCGGCTACGAAGAGGCCGATGATCACGGTGGCGCCGGTCGTCGCAATGTTGAAGTTCAGTCGACGCTGGGGGTCCTGGTACGACCACGAGTATGCGCGGGTCATGAACAAGGAGTCCGCTGTGTCGAACGTGCTCATCCCCGCGGCGAAGAGTAACGGGAGGCTGAGCACAGCGGCTATCGACAATGTGCCCCCGGTGGCTGCCGAAGCGGTGAGGGTGAGCAGGGTGACCTCGGAGGCGGTCTCGAGCCCCAGTCCCATCAACAGGCCGACGGGGTACATGTGCCAGGACGATCGAACCAGTCCGCGCCAGCGGTTGCCCCGTAGGCGGGTGAATAGCCCGCGCTCACTGAGTCTGCTCTCGAGGTCGCCGGTGATGTCCGATCCGGCGCGTACCTGTCGGGACAGGCAAAGCAGATTGCGCAGGACCACACTGTTGAGTCCTGCAACGATCAACAGGAAGGTGACGGCGACGACGGTGGCGACCAACCCGCCGATTTCCTGTACTCCTTCGAGTTCGGTCGTGGTCAGGGCGCTCGCGCCCAGTGCCACGACGAGGGCAAGGACAACGACGACGGTCGAGTGTCCCATCGCGAAGAAGAATCCGACTCCGACGGGACGGCGTCCCCGTAGCAGCATCAGGCGTGTCGTGTCGTCGATTGCCGCGATGTGGTCGGCGTCGAATGCGTGACGAACGCCGAGCACGTAGGCGAGCACACCGGATCCGGCGAGGCCCCCGGCCGCTGCCGGGTTGCCCGAGTATCCCAAGTACAGCGCCACGCCCAAGACGTGCAGGATCACGATGGCACCGACAACGGACGCCAACCGTCGGCGCTCGGTTCGAGTCCAGGCACCACCTATGTGGTGCGGTGTAATGGTGGTGCTGGTCAAACGCTTGTCCTTCAGATGATTCGCAGCGTTTTTCGGATACGCCTGAGACTGAAATGTTCGGGGTGCCGCGGGTGCGGTGCGGGGATGATCCGGCCCGATTCGAGCCGCGGTACCGGTGACGCTCCGTAGGTCGGCGGTGGAGCCGGGTCTGAAGACCGGGAAGATACTGATGTCGCGGCGTTCGGGGTTCGCACCAACAGTCGTCGTTACACGGGGCGCGCTTCCGGGAGCGACTCGACGTTGGTGAACCCGCTGGGTTCGCGGCGACGAGGTTCCGGCTACCCGTCGGAGTCAGTGGTGGGTGTGCCGATGGCGTGCACGGCGATGGGATCACGCACGGCGTGCTGGTGATGGGCGCCGGCGGGCGTTGCCAGCACCTGCTCGGTACGGTGCGCGAGTTCCTCGCCTGCGACAAATCCCTTGTCGTGCAGCAGCTCTTCGAGTGCGAGCATCCAACGCTCGTAGTAACTCCACTGCTCGGTGGTGGCGTGTTCGGCTTCCCACTGTTTGATCGACTCGATCAGGCGGGACTGGAATTCGTCCCATTCGAATCGGCCCTGGCCATGCAATGCGGTGGCAATGCTGAAGGCGCGGATCTCCCAGGCCTGATCGAAGGCGACCTCGCCGGAGCGGCGGGGGATTCGTTCGTTGAACGGCAGATTCTGTACCAGGTCGCCGAGGTTGGCTTCGAGACCCGGGTGGGGTTGTTCGTTGAGTCGGGGCATGTCAGGCCTTGCTGGGTGTGGTGGGGACGGATACGCCGATGAGCGAGTCGCGGGTGACGAGGTCGGCGAGTTGTTCTTCGGTGAAGTTCTCGGTGCCGGCTGGGCGTTGCGGCAGGACCCAGTAGCGAAGTTCGGCACTCGAGTCCCATATCCGGATCTCGACGTCAGGGTCGGGGGTATATCCGAATTCGGCCAGCACACCTCGGGGGTCGCGGACAGCGCGGGCGCGGTAGGCGGGGTACTTGTACCAGTTGGGTGGCAGGCCGAGAACCGGCCACGGATAGCACGAGCACAAGGTACATACGACCATGTTGTGGACCGTGCCGGTGTTTTCCAGCACGACCATTTCTTCGCCCTGCATGCCGCCGACGCCCATTTCACGGCAGGCGCTGGTGGCGTCGGTGAGCAGGCGCTGCTTGAACTCGGGATCGACCCAGGCGCGGGCGACGATCTTGGCGCCGAGTTGAGGACCGACCTCGTTCTCGTAGACCGAGGACATGTGGTCGATGGCGTCGGTGGAGATCAGGCCCTTGTCGACGAGGATGGCCTCCATGGCCTTCACGCGTGCGGCGATCTCCTCGTTCGATCGTGGCAACGTGCCCTGGACGGGATTGTGGGCGGTCATCGGGGTGGGCTCGTTTCTGTCTGTGGTGAAGGGACGTCTCGCTGGGTGGACCGGATGACCTGGTCAGGCCGGTAGCAGATACGGTTCGAACACGTCGATGTGATTGACGACGTTCGGGGCGGCAGGTTCACCCCACAACTCGGTCGCCGAGAACCGCACGGTGTACAGGTGTTCGGGGCTTTCGCCGGCGCCGAGTGCGTTGGTGTCCGGAAAGACATACGCGCCGTGGGTCGCCACGACTTCGCCGACACGACCGCGGACGTATCCGGCGCGGCGGGTGTGGGTGTTCGGTGAGGCGTCCGACCGCACGATGACTTTGTCGCCTACGGCGAATGCGGCCTCGGTGTCGGTCGGGCGTCGGTAATCGGCTCCGTGGGTGATCAGTTGCGAGATCGTCTCCACCAGTTGCGGATCCTGCCGCGTGGGGGTCGTGTCGTCCGGATGGTCCATGTAGTACTGGGTGCGGCGGTCGAGTTCGTCGGAATCGAAGATGCCCGCCTCGATGCCGTGGTGGATCATCGCGTGCATCCAGTGCTCGTAGTATTGCGAGGTCAGGTAGTCGTGCGGGGGGATCTGCTCCATCGCGCCCCGGAACTGGTCGAGATTGAACGCGCCGGCCAGCGCCATCGCCGGGAACATCGTCAAAACCGACCGCTCCCAATCGGAATGGAAAACAGGTTCATCGGATTCGGGCTTGATCGGACCCAGGCCGGCGCGGCCACCGAGGTCGTGGATTCCATCCATGAAATGCTCTCCTTGTGCCGTGAGTCACCAACCCTATGTGCCCTCGTCTAATGCGTCAACACGTCATGACCGGATGACATGTTACTGTTCTGTTACCGACGAACAGGGGTGATCCGCACCGTGGGCTGTCCGAACGTGGATGCGTCGGCGCGAGTGGCTCCAGGGAGCTCCAGAGAGAAAGTGAACATCCCCACCATCCGTCTGGAGGTACGATCGTGGAGACCTATCCGGTGTGTGGGTTGCCTGCAATAGAGCGCCGCACTCGCCTGTGTCGGCACGAGCGTACTGGTAGTCATTCTTTATTGCCACGTGTATCGCGCTCACGCGCTGTGGACAGTGGGGCAATGGCCCGATAATCTGAGTTCGATTGCCGCGCATTCACTCTGTGGCTCAACCGCGCTGACGGCCACAAATTCGACCACACTGCTGTTTGTTTCGGAGACTGGAAGACGTTCGTCGAGCCCCCGGAACGAATCGTGAACCGTCTGCATTCGGAGCTATCTCAAAAGATGCTGACTGTGGCCGGAAGTGTCGCAGAGAGACGTTCACAAAGGAAGGCGAAGAATGAAGTCAGAACGACCCCCGAGAGGGAAGCAGATCTCGCAGAAAGCCTCGACCTCCGCGACCGGTCCCGATCCCACAGAGGAGGATCTGGCAGCTGTCATTGTCGCCTTGACCGGGATCGACATCGCGTCGAATGGCGGTAACGCGGGACCCGAGCGTAGCCGGAAGCAATCCTGGCGACGCTGATGCACAGACGACCCCGAGTTGCGCTCGGTGGTTGCGCATCCGTCCGGCCGGGAACGAAACTGCAGACGGAGCGAGCACGCCGATATGACCAGGCATATGCCCTGGTCTTCGGTATCAGCAAGCGAGGTCTCAACTCATCCGAGGGCAGGATACAGTTCTGTGCCGGTCGCTTTCGTCAAATGGAGCTGCTGCCTGAGTCGGTCCTCGCTCAAGGTGACGGTGCCCCGCGGTAGCTGAAACTCGCCGTGACGCATTGCCGCGGCGATCCGCTCGCTATCCTCGGCTTTCCGGGCCGCTTGCCACCATATGTGAACTGCCTCGAACACAGACTCGCTCAACGTCGACAGCGGCGGTGCCCAAGGACCGAATTGCGCCCGGTACCTCTTCAGAAGCGAGGCGTTACCTTCCGTTTGTAATCCTTGGAAGTACCCCGAGACGGAGTAGAGGCCACGGGCCGCTTCGTCGCCGATGTACGTCAGCGTGGACTCCTCCAAGGCGGGCGCCAGAGTGATGCACTGATCCCGCAATCCCATTGCATAGCATTGCCGCTCGAACGCAACAGCATCAGCTCCGACGAAGGTCGACAGTACGATGTCGGCACCCGATTTCTGGATCGATTCGATGATCGGGGCGAAGTCACGAGTTCCCAGAGACGCGAACTTTTCCCCGACGACTCCGGCGCCGTACCGAGGCAACAGTTGGCGTGCCAGGCCGTGTGTCGTACGGGGCCAACAATAATCGTCGCCGGCCAGAAACCATCGTCGCACCCCCTCCATCCGCATGAGTGGTTTCACGGCTGCTGCCAACTGGTCGTCCGGCCGCTCACCGAGCTGGAGGCGGAGACGATCGCCGCGCCCTCCTTCGTTCATGACCGGCTGTACCAGCAGCACGGGTGCATCACTGAGCGCCTCGGCAACGGCGGTGTAGGTAGCCGATGTGGCGGCGACCAGAATGGTCCGGCAGCCTGCCTGGACGAGTCGTCGCGCTTCCATGACGCCGGTCTGCGGGTCTGTGGCGTCATCACCCACGATCAACTCGACTGGACTGCCGTGGATACCGCCCTCGGCATTGATTTCCTCCAGTGCCAGCATGGCGGCGTTGTCAATCGAGGTGGCGAAGAGGCTGCCGGGTCCGGATTTCGACGTCAACAATCCCAGACGGGGATGGGAAGAGGCGTTTCGAGAGGTAGGGAACCCTCGACGCCGCATCAACCATTCCAATCCGGGCTGGTCGAGTTCGGCGATGAGCCGAACCCTCGTACCACCGTTTGCGGCTTCGAAACGGAGTTTGATACGCCCTCGCCAGGGCTGGTCGTGCACGATATCGAGGTACGCATGCGGACGTGCGGCAGCAATACGGCCGAGGATTTCGACCGGTTCTGCGCCGGAACCGCTGAGGTGGACCGCCATACGCACGGCAGCGCCGGGTTCGACCCGATCGCATACCGCGCCGAAGAGCCATCCCGCCTCGTCGCCTGCTCCGAAAAGGCTGTAGGCCACCGAGGGTGGGGATGCGGTCCACTCTTCGGCGTGCAGTACGAGCTGGGTCACCGTGTTTCCTGGAAGCTATGCACGTCGCAAGGTTGTGTCGGTGGCAGCGGTGCGGTCTGCGGCCTCGACGGCATCTGACAGGGCTCCTCGGAACAATTCCTGCAACATTGCAATGACATCGCGTGCGGGACCGGCCGGGTCGATCGAGTAGAAACGGAAGCGTCCGGCCTTACGTTCGGTGACCAGGCCCGCGTGCCGCAGGATCCGGAGGTGGTTCGAGACGCCGGTGCGTCCCACGCTGTCGATCTGGTCGACCAGTTCGTTGACGCTGCACTCGTCACGCTCTGCCAGCACAGTGAGAATGGCTCGCCGTACAGGGTCGGCGAGGGCATCGAAGGCCAGCTGTGCGGACAAGATCCCGATCTCCTCGAGTCAACAGTCAATGACATATAGAAGAGTACCTCCTCGTAGCTCGTACAGGACGGGCCGACTTCGCACCGCTCCGACGACCGGACCAGCTACATCTGCAGCGGGAGAAGCCGGGTGTTAGGGTCTGTGCCGTCCCCACGGGAGCCCTATTGCAGGGGCTGAGATCGGGCTGAGGCAGCCTGCGACCGTCGAACCTGCCCGGGTAATGCCGGCGAAGGAAGTAGGAACGATTCCGATGAGTGCACCCAATTCGCATGCCCTGAGCTATGTCCACGACGAGGAACACGACCTGCGTGTACCTGTCACAGAGATCCGCTTGAACGACTCTCCCGGCGGGGTGCCGAACCCGCCGCTGCAGGTCTACCGCACTGCAGGTCCCGATAGCGATCCGCTGGTCGGGCTCCCGCCGACGCGCGCCGACTGGATCGCTGCTCGCGGCGACGTCGAGCACTACCCGGGGCGAGAACGGGATCTGCTCGACGATGGCCGCTCGGCGGTGCGGCGTGGAGAGGCGTCCCGGGAGTGGAAGGGGCCCCGACCTGTCCCGGTGCGAGCGAAGACAGGCCGGACGGTCACGCAGATGCACTATGCCCGGGCGGGGATCATCACCCAGGAAATGCGGTTCGTGGCGCTGCGGGAGAACTGCGACGTGGAACTGGTGCGCTCGGAGGTGGCGGCGGGTCGGGCGATCATCCCCGCCAACGTCAACCACCCCGAGTCCGAGCCGATGATCATCGGCAAGTCCTTCCTGGTGAAGATCAATGCCAACATCGGCAACTCAGCGGTGACCAGCTCCATCGTCGACGAAGTCGACAAGATGCGCTGGGCCACCCGTTGGGGCGCGGACACTGTGATGGACCTGTCCACCGGCGAAGATATCCACACCACCCGAGAGTGGATCATTCGCAACTCCCCGGTGCCGATCGGCACGGTGCCGATCTACCAGGCTCTGGAGAAGGTCGCCGGCCAGGCCGATGCGCTGACGTGGGAGATCTTCCGCGACACCGTGATCGAGCAGTGTGAGCAGGGTGTGGACTACATGACCATCCACGCCGGAGTGCTGCTGCGCTACGTACCGCTCACGGCCGAGCGGCTCACCGGCATCGTCTCCCGAGGTGGGTCCATCATGGCCGGTTGGTGCCTCGCCCATCACGAGGAAAATTTTCTCTACACCCACTTCGACGAACTGTGTGAGATCTTCGCCCGCTACGACGTGGCATTTTCCCTCGGGGACGGGCTGCGACCGGGGTCGATCGCCGACGCCAACGACGCCGCGCAGTACGCTGAACTGGACACCCTTGCCGAACTGACCACCCGTGCCTGGGCTCACGACGTTCAGGTGATGGTCGAAGGCCCTGGCCACATCCCGATCCATCGGGTACGGGAAAATGTGGAGCGTCAGCAGAAGTTATGTCATGGAGCGCCTTTCTACACCCTGGGGCCGCTGGTGACCGACATTACTCCGGGCTACGACCACATCACCTCCGCGATCGGGGCCACCGAGATCGCCCGCCATGGCACCGCGATGCTGTGTTACGTCACCCCGAAGGAGCATCTGGGACTGCCGAATCGGGACGACGTGAAGACCGGGGTCATCACGTACAAGATCGCCGCTCATGCTGCCGACATCGCCAAGGGCCATCCCGGTGCCGTCGAGCGTGACGACGCGTTGTCGAAGGCGCGTTTCGAGTTTCGGTGGCGGGATCAGTTCGCTCTGTCGCTGGATCCGGATACGGCCGAGCAGTTCCATGACGAGACGCTTCCGGCTGAACCGGCCAAGACGGCGCACTTCTGCTCGATGTGTGGGCCGAAGTTCTGCTCGATGCGTATCTCCCAAGACATCCGGACCAGGTTCGGTGACGCCGCCGACCAGGCCGCCGTCGCCGGGATGCAACATATGTCCGACCAGTTCAGGGCCGCCGGCAGCACGGTGTATTTGGATGCCCCTACTGTCCTGTCCTCCGAAAGTAAGCGTGTGACACAGGACAACTGAGGTCGCAGGGGCGTTGAGTCCAGGTGACGGGAGGACACGGACGCAACGCCCTCAGCGGCGTGACGCACGCCCGCACTTGCTCTGCCGGGTGGCGTTGTGTCGCGATGACGAAGGTGGTCGAGGACGGAGGCGGCATCGATGTGCGGTTTCGCGGTGCCGGCGACCGTCCGGGTTCGAGCACGAGGGGAATGAGATTCAGCGGCGGTATCCACTCGTGCTCAACGAAAGTGCCCATGTGTGAGCGGGGTCCGCTGTAGCAGTGATCGGGTGCCGGCGGGCGAGGCGGTGACGACATCGCCCACCTCGCTGCCGAATCGGGGGGTGACCTGCACTTGTGACTCGCTCAGCTTCGAGGCACCGAGGAGTAGTTGCCGGGCAGGCGGCCGTCTCGGAAGAGCGGTCGTGATCGTCGCCCCGGTCGATTCTGCTTCCGGGATCGGCGGTCGCTGCACACGCGCTGGAACGCGTCCGGACCATCCCGCATTCGCTCGGCGTCGACCTCGCGCGGCGGCGTTGTCCACCATCTCCGCGCGGAGCGGGTAGTAGTCGAGCAGCCAGGTGTATTCAGTCTTCTCGATGATGCCTTGCGGGTTCTTGACCCGGGCAGGTACACCGCACCCGAGACCCTTGCAGCGTTGACGGTGCCGATCAGAGCAGCGTGAACGCGCCGACTACTGGGCAAGAGAGGCGGATTTGGTCGCCTCCAAGCGGCCGAAGTACCGAGATCTGGAAAGCACGGCAGTGGCTGAGATGAAGCGCGGCCGATCGGCTCCCGTCTCGATGTTCTCCCCGCAGGGGCCGAGTTCGGCGATAGTGGCATGCGCTTGTGAGACTGAATCGGCCGACGGGGAGAATCTCTCGTTGATCGTGTCGACGTGACGCGCCCGAACCGACAATTTTCCGGTCATGCCGAACTTTTTGGCTGTGTCGATGTCGGCTGCGACGGTATCCCGATCATCCGCAGCGGTCGGGCCGTCGATAGGCGCTGCGATTTCCGCCGTCTTGCTGGCGATGACGAGGGTCGAGCGTGCATACGCCAGGCCTTCTGGTGTCCCATCGATGTCGAGGTCGCTGCAGAAGTCTCTGATGCCGAAGGCCAAGCGCACGACCGGTGAGCATTCAGCGATACGGTCGGCCTGACGAAGCGAGGAAGCAGTTTCGACCATAGCGACGATCGGGACATGGGGGAGTGCGGCAGACACGATGTCGATGTCTTGCGGACTCTCGGTTTTTGCAAGAACAATTCCGGTAAGGCCCGGGGAATCGCGGAGTATTTCCAGGTCGAGTGCAAGTTCACGGGTCGAAGCGTCGTTGACTCGGACCCAGCCGACTCTGTCGCGAAGCCACAGCGCCGCAACTGTCCGTGCAGATGTTTTCTTCCTGTAGGGCACTCCATCCTCGAGATCGAGGACAAGGCAGTCCGGACTGGTAGCGACCGCGGTATGCAACCGAGCGAGATCGGTAGGGGGGACGAGTAGCCATGATCGGGCAAGGCGTGCCAGCTCGGTTCGCGCTTCCCGGGCTGCATCGGGTTCCTCGAAGTCGAATGACATCGTTGTTGTCGATCTCCAGTATTTATTCGAATCAGTGGATATTGTGGATTATCGATGCTGTGCGGACGAGTCCTGGAATCTCCGATTTCTGCAGGACAGTTGCTATGAACAACTGTCAGGGGGTCAGAGCGATGTACTTGGTGTTGAGGTACTCTTCGATTCCTTCGCTGCCGCCCTCGCTGCCCAACCCGGACTGCTTGATGCCGCCGAAGGGAGCCGCTGGATCGGAAATAATGCCCCGGTTCACGCCGACCATCCCGAATTCGAGGGCGCGAGCGACTCGGGACGCTCGATCGAGGTTCTGTGTGTAGAAGTAGGCAGCCAATCCGTAGTCGGTGTCGTTTGCGCTCGCGATTACTTCGGCCTCGGTGTCGAAGCCTGTGATGACCGCAACCGGGCCGAAGATCTCTTCACTGAGGATGCGTGCACCGGCAGGTACGTTGTCGATGACGGTCGGTTGGTAGAAGTAGCCGGGACCGTCGATGGGTGTCCCGCCCGTGCGCACGCGTGCTCCGGCAGTAACGGCTTCATCGACCAGTGTTGCAACCGCGTTGCGTTGCTTGGCATTGATCAACGGACCAAGCGTGACGTTGTCTTCGTAACCGGGACCCACTGTTGTCGCGGCGATCCGATCGCAGAGAGCACGAGTGAACTCTTCCCGGATCGAATTGTGTACGAGCAGTCGATTGGCGGCAGTACAGGCTTCACCACCGTTACGCATCTTGGCGGTCATCGCACCGTCGACTGCGGCGTCGATGTCGGCGTCATCGAAGACGATGAATGGGGCATTGCCGCCAAGTTCCATGGAGCTCTTCAGTATCTGATCTGCGGATTGTTCGATGATCTTCTTCCCGACGGCGGTGGATCCGGTGAAGGAGACCTTTCGCAGTCGACGGTCCTTCATCAGAGTGTCGACGACGTCTGGGGCATCGAGAGTCGGTAGTACAGACAGAACACCACGAGGAAGACCGGCTTCAGCAAAGACGTGTGCGAGTAGCAGCATGGTGAGGGGAGTGTCCTCGGCCGGTTTGACGATGATGGTGCATCCAGCCGCGAGCGCCGGGCCGATCTTGCGTGTCCCCATCGCGAGCGGAAAGTTCCAGGGCGTGATGGCCAGGGCTGGACCCGCAGGTTCCTTGATCACCGCGATGTGGCCGTTTCCAGACGGTGCGGTCGCGGTGCGACCGCCGATTCGAACAGCTTCCTCTGCGAACCACCGGAGAAACTCTGCTCCGTACACCACCTCGCCGCGACTCTCCGCCAACGGTTTGCCCATTTCGAGTGTGATCAGCCGGGCGAACTCTTCGGACCGCTCCATGACGAGTTCCCAGGCTCTGCGAAGGATCTCCGACCGTTCGCGAGGGGCGGTCGCAGCCCATGCCGGCTGAACCTCGGCAGCCGATGCGAGCGCGTGTCTTGCGTCGGCGACGCTGCCGTTGGCTACGGTCGTCAAGACGGTGCCCGTCGCAGGATTCACAATGTCGAAACGTCTACCGGAACAGGACTCGCGAGTAGTGCCGTCGATCCAGAGGCCGGTCGGGACGGCAGCCAGTAGGGAGCTGAAGCCGGTCATCGAGGTTCCTTTCGGATGGTGCCAACCGTGGCAATAGCGGGTGCGAGCCTGACTCGTGAAAAGTGAAGCTCTGCGAAGAGTCGGATCATCGACTTCCGCTCAGAGGGAACGAGTGACGATGGTCGCGGTTTTGGGCAAGGAACAGCAATGAGAAGGCCATCCGGACCAGTTCTCGTCGAGCTCCACGGAGCGGCCGTTGACGCGTCCCAATCCGGTCAGTTTCACGATGCCCGGTAGATAGGGGAGCAAGATCTCGTGTGTTACTACCCGGACGTCATCGTCCTCGGTAGGGATGAGTTGAATGTCGTGACACCCATTGATCTGGACTATCATGGCGCTTCTTCGATCGATGATCCGTCGATGACCCGACGGCGCATTGTCCGAATCAGTGGTCCGTCTGATTCGGCAGCAGCGAACGCTTGCTGCCATTCAGGATCCGCGAGCATCTGGGACCACTTGTTTTCGAGCTCGGCCAGGTTTGCGAATCGAACGGTGTACACCAATTCGCCGAAGGAGTGTTCTCCGATCAGTGTGTGGCCGGCGCTGATCAGCTCCATGTCGTATCGCTTGAACATGCGGGCCGTGTGGTTGGTGAAGAGGTCGATTATCGCCGACAGTTTGCCCGGTACCGCGACGTACTCCCTGATCTCGTAGATCACAGCTGTCCTTTCTGTCAGTTATCCGGAATGCCGTTGGGCAATTCGTGAAACTTGCTGGCGTAAAATACGAGTGGGTCCTGCTCGGCTTCGAAGTCGTGTCCGATGATGCGGAGAAGCACGAATCGATGATCGCCCGTCGTGGTTTCCGATTCGATTTCGCAGTCGAACCAGGCTGCTGCACCGTGCAGGAAGACTGATCCGTCGGGCCCGCTCTCCCAGCTCACGTTGGCGAACCGGTCGACCTGGCGGGCGGCGAGTTGCCGGCACGGTGTCTGCTGTCCTGCTCCCAGGACCGACAGTCCGATCCGTGGTCGTTCTCGTAGCTTGGGCCAGGTGGTCGAGGACGTCTGAACGAACACGCCCACCAACGGAGGCTCCAATGACACGTTGACGAACGCACTGACGGCCATACCGATCGGCTCACCGGTCACGTCGGTCGCGCACAGCGCGGTGACCCCGCTCGGGAAGCGGCCGAACGTTGCGCGCAACGCCGCTGTGTCGACCGTACCGATGTCGTCGTGGACACCTCTGAGGTTTATAGCCGTCATGATCTGGCCTTCGGCGTGTAGGGCTTTGTCAGAACACATGGTTCTTCCCCCCGAATACCTCGCTGACGGAGTCGTCGGTGAAGATGCACCGGATCGAGTCGGCGAGCATCGGTGCGCACGATACGACGTCGACGGTCGACGGGGCTCCGGGCCCGAGGGGGATGGTGTCTGTCACGACGATGCGCTCGAACGGAGAGTTGGCGAGGTTCTCGTGCGCAGAGCCGCTGAACACTGCGTGGGTAGCGGCGGCGAAGACTCGCGAGCATCCGGCGCGGACGACCGCCTCGCCTGCTGCGCGTAGGGTTCCCGCGGTGTCGATCATGTCGTCGACGATGATCGCGGTTTTACCTCGTACATCTCCAATGACGGTGGTGATCTCCGCGACCTGCTGCTGAGGACGTTCCTTGTCCAGGATGGCCAGGCCGGCACCGATGCGAGTGGCGAATTGCTTATTGAGCTTTACGCGACCGGCGTCCGGCGCGACGACCACCAGGTCGTCGTCCAGCGCGGCGAAGTGGTCCGCGAGTGCCATCAGCGCGGTCATGTGGTCGACCGGAACGCTGAAGAAGCCCTGAAGCTGTCCCGCGTGTAGGTCCATCGTGAGTACCCGGTCGACACCGGCTGCCTCGAGGATTCGTGCCACCATACGAGCCGAGATGGGTTCGCGGGGTGAGGATTTCTTGTCCTGACGGGAGTAGCCGAACCAGGGGGTGACCGCGACTACTCGGCGTGCACTGGCGCCGATGGCTGCATCGATCATCACGAGCAGTTCGACCAGTGCGTCGTTGGCGCTGAGGCCTTCGATGGGGTTTGCGCACATCGGTTGGATCAGGAAGACGTCTGCGCCTCGAATGGATTCGTCGAATCTACAGTACACCTCTCCGTTGGAGAATGTCTTCAGAGCGACCCGACCCAGATCGACCTGCAGGTTGGAGGCGATCGACGAGGCGAGCGCCGGATTGGCGCGGCCCGAGAACAACATCAATTGTTTCTGGGATCCGAACGGAATGGAGGTCGTCATTGGTGGCCTTCCAGGTAGATGCCGGGGAATCGGGCATGTGCGGGGAGTGTGGCGCGAAAGGACGAGAGCATCGTGGGGATGTAGCGGTGGGTTCGAAGGTGGAGATTCCCGTATCGGCGATAGAAACGTTTCTATGGAGGGTGGGCGGATACGGCGCCCAGCATGATCACACGGTGATCGGTTATACGTGTGCGGCGTTGACCTCGTCGGCGATCGGCATCCCTGTGCGGGCACCGACATGTCTGACCGACAGTGACGCTGCCGTTACTGCAAGCGCACTTGCGGCTCCGAGCGGCATCCCGGAGGAAAGCGACGCTGCGAGCACACCGTTGAACGTGTCGCCCGCACCGGTTGTGTCACGCACGTCCGATACCTGCAGGGCCGGGACGGGTTCGATGGTTCCGTCGGGATAGGCCACGATCGCCCCCTTGTCCCCTCTGGTCACGACGAGGCACGCTCCCGTGGCCCGAGCGACGTTCGCCGAGGCGTCACCGACGTCGGTGAACGGGATGGACAGTGCAGCGCACAGGTCACGAAGCTCTGAACTATTGGGTGTCAGAACCGACGCTGCGTGGGCGCTGGCGATGAACTCGTTGCGCACAGGGGCCGGATTCAGCACACAGCGCAGTCCCATGTCGGAGGCTGTCGACACGGCAGCTTCGACCGCTGCCGGGAGGATTTCGGTGCTGACGAGTACACATCCGGCCCACCCCGATGCACGCTCGACGGCCCGGCGAACGAGTGCCGGCGTAAGGGCAGCGTTGGCCCCGGCGGCAACGGCGATCTGGTTTTCCCCCACCGCGTCGACCACGATCAGGGCAGTGCCGGTGGCGGTGTCGTCGAGGACGGCGACGTCGGTGACGTCGACACCGGAGGCGCGGAGCTCGACCAATGCCTCGCGTCCGAGTTCATCATCGCCGATCGCTCCGCAATAGCGCACCGGCACGTTCATGCGGGCGGCTGCGATAGCCGCGTTCGCGCCCTTGCCGCCGCCGAACTTGTCCAGGTGTGGACCGACGACGGTCTCACCCGGACCGGGTAACCGATCGACGGCCACGACCAGATCGACGTTGAGGGCGCCGACCACTAGAACCCCGTTACTCATTGACGCTCCCGCTGATAGTGCACACCGATGACCGATCCTGGAGTGTCGTCGGTAACGGATCCATGGGTTCCGGTGTGCGGTTCTCAATCAAATCGAAAAGGACTGTCGCTGCGCGGTAGCCCATGTCTCGCGCCGGCTGGCGCACGGTGGTGAGCCGCGGCGTGAGAAGCGACGACAGAGGAAGGTCGTCGAAGCCCACGATGCTGACGTCCTCGGGCATACGGAGCCCTTGTGCGCGGCAATACTCCATCGCGCCCACAGCCATGAGGTCGTTGGCGCAGATCAGGGCAGTGGGCCGAGTCTGCGCCGCCAACGCGCGTTGGGCCAGGTCCCGGCCGGACGATTGCTGGTAGTCGCCGTAGTACACCGGGACCGTGTCCGGGTCGATGCCTGCCCCGGCAAGTGCCTCGCGGTAGCCGGCCAGTCGTTGTTGAGCCGTCCACAGACCCTCCGGACCGCCGATGACCGCAACGTCCCGGTGGCCCTTGTCGAGGACGTGTTGCGCGACCTGGCGAGCTCCCCTGCGGGAGTCGCAGACCACGGCGGGCAGGTCGATGCCCGGGATCTGCTCGTCGACGAGCACCACCGGACCAGAGCGAGCCAGTTCGTAGCAAGCTTCGGGCATGGACCCGGTGCTGGTCAGGTAGATGACTCCGTCCACGCGTTGGCTGCGCAGCAATCTGGTCTGGGCTTCCTCGGATTGTTCCGAGCTGCCCGGGACCACCAGGACCACCAGGACATCACGTGCCGATGCGGCTTGATGGACCCCTTCGGTGATCATGGCGAAGAACTGATTGGTCAGGTCGGGTACGACCATGCCAATACGGGAAGCGCTGCGGCGTTTGAGATTACGCGCAGACTCGTTCGGCGAGTATTCCAGAACTCGCACGGCGTCGAGCACACGGGTACGGCGGTCGGGCGCAACCGGGCCGGAGTCGTTGAGTACGTAGCTCACCGTGCTCATGGAGACTCCAGCGTGTTCCGCGACGTCCTTGATGGTCGTGCGCTTGCGCGTGCGTCTGTGCTCAGATGACGCCACAGCAATCCCTCTCTGCGGAATTAGGATCGTCCACTAGCCCACGACAGTATCGAAGACCACAGCAGCGCGTAGTTCGACCACTCGACGAACTCCGGCGGGGCCCAGTGGGGAGCGAGATCCGAGGTGAACGCGACCACTCGGCCGTCGCCATGATGTCCTGTGACCAGGATGGGGTCGTCTCCGGTGCGGGCGACGACCTCGGCGTCGTCGCGGGCCACCACTCGGTTGTAGCCGAGCAGGGGAGGCCAGTCGCTGGAGGTGTCACCCAGGACGGGATGTTCCGGTCGGCATACCTCGACCTTGCAGCCCTCCGGGACCTCGATGCGGTCATCGTAGGGGAGCATGGTCACAGGCAACACGTCGGCGAGGGGGGTCATGCCGAAGCGGGCCTTGCCGTCGATTCCGGTGAACGACATATAGCCACCGACCTTGACCAATCCGCCGCCCCGGCGGACGTATTCAGCGACTACTCCCAGACGGTTGGGCGATGCTTCCGAACGTAGGAACGTCTCGTCGGGGAGCTGGAAGGAATTCGATCCGATATCGGAGATGACAACTACGTCGTACTCGTCGATTTCCTGTGCCGTCTTGGGGAAACGTGAAGAAATCTCGTGGCCGCGCACGTAGTTGACGTCGTGCCCTTCGCGGGTGAGATTTTCGAGGAATACGCTTGCGCCTTCCTCGTACTCAGTGGTGTGGAACTGATCGAAGCCTTTCATGTGAATAACGTGCTTGATCCAGGATTCGCCGGTGAAGAGGATCTTGAGCGGTTCCATAAGGTCTCCTGTGGTGCCTGGGAATGGGAGGTGGGTGTCGGTAGCGAAGTGTTCGTCGGTGGCCCGGCGCGTGTTCAGGACGGGGTGCTCGCGCTGAGTAACTTCCGTCCCAATGCGTACGCCTGGCGAAGGTCGTTACCTTGGTACTGGACTGCGGCAAGCTCGGACACCAACGGGCTGGCGTTGACAGCGACGGTGTTCGGTAGCCATCCGAACAGATCCACATCGGAGGACGAGTCACCGTAGGCGACGCAGTCGGCTGGTTCGATGTGGTAGCGCTCCAGTGCATCTCGCGTGATGTGGACCTTGGCTTGCGGTGACAGTGTTGCCTCTTCGGAGAGCGTCTGTCCGATCACCACATCGGATCCGTAGGCCTCGTGAGCGCCCCAGTTTCTAAGTCTCTGAACGAAGAACGCCGGCGATTGCGAGATCACGATGGCAATCTCACCGCGCCTGCGGATATCGTCGAAGGTATCGGTGATGCCATCGAGCCAGGCCGCTTGTTCGAACGCGGCGTCGAGGTCGTCCTCCGTCGCGTGCGCACAGACCTCGAGCAGGGTTGACCAGAAGTCGAAGTCGGTGATTTGTCCAGCGTGCCAGAGCTGTTCGATTTCGAGTCCAACGTCGCGGCGGCCGAAGAATGTCGACAGTTCCAGGGCGGCTGCTCCGTTGAGCAGCGTGCCGTCCATATCGAATACGTGCAGTCGGGTGGGCATGTGTTGCTTTCTGTGGAAGTCGTCGGGCCGGGTCTCAGGAGAACTCCGGGAGCACTTCCTTGGCCATGAACTGCATGTTCTTGATGATCGCCTCGATCGGCTGTCCCACGGCGATCAGGCACGCCATGTGATCGACGCCCAATGCCTCGTAGGACTTGAATCGTTCGATCATCTTGTCGGGGGTGGTGAGGATGGGATCGGCGTACTTTTCGAGGAGCCCTTCCTTGGAGAACGACTCCTGGGCGGGCCTCATCGCTCCGCCCTGGACCACCGAGTCGTCCTTCTTTCCCTCGGCGCGTGCTGCCAGACGCTCCTCTTGGGACTGTTGGCCGGAGCTGGAGGCATGCACCAGGGTGAGATAGTAGTTGTACTCACTGAGCACGTCGTCGAAGTACTCGGTCGCCTCTTCTTCGGTGTTGCCGAGCCAGGTGTGGCGAAGGGCCATCACCTGCTTTCGAGGCATCCCGCTCGTCTCGATCTCGTCGTTGTACGCGGCGAGCAACGCTTCGAGATCGCCGTAGGGCTCGAAGTTGCCGTAGTTCGGAGCAGTGATCAGGTTGTTTCCCTGTCGTGCCACGCGGCGTACGCCGTCGATGCTCTGCGAGGCCGCCCATACCTCCGGGTGCGGCTTGGATGCCGGCTTGGGCACAAGAGTCGTCGGCGGGAACGAAAAGTACTTGCCGTCGAACGACACATCGTCCTCGACCCACACCCGCTTGATGATCTCGAGGGATTCTTCGTAGATGTCGCGTGCTTCTTTGGGGTTGATGCCGAGTCGGTCGAGCGGGTAGCGACTGCCACCCCGCGCCACGCCGATGCCGATGCGCCCCGGTGCCATCTGGTCGAGGAAACTCATCTCCGACGCGATGAGCAACGGGTTGTAGTACGGAAGGACCACGATGCCGGGCATGATTCGCAAGCGCTCGGTGCGCGCTGCGGCCAAAGCGCTGAACATCAGCGATGAAGGATTGCTGACGTAGTTCTGAAAGTGATTTTCGTTGACTGTGACGCCCTCGAAGCCGAGGTCCTCTGCGGCATCGACGATGCTGAGCATGTCGTTGAGGAGTTCGGACCACGGACGGCTCATGTCGCGGTAGAAGAATGGAGTGGTGACCCAGATCTTCATGGAAGCTGTCTTTCTACGAGGTTGGGCAGTTCCTGTATTGCTGGAGGCGTGCCGAGTTCCGGCTGCAGAGCGGACGCTGCTCGTGCAGTTCCGGGCCAGACCCGGTGCGTGGGTCCCTGCCGAACTCGGACTGTGGGGCGATGTAGAAACGGTTCTATCGCGTACATCCGGAGCATACAACGGTCCGGCGCCCTGTGCATAGTGCCGAACTCGTTTTCTTTCGAGAAACTCGATAAACGTTGTTCACGCTGGTGAGAGACGTAAGGCCGGGTGTTCCGGTGTTTGGATCAACCTCCAAGATCCGCGAATCACGAAGGCAATGAGCGACGCCGATGTAGAAGCGATTCAACCCGGGTGCTTGGCGGGATTCGTCCGGCAGTCGGTAGAGGCGTGGTCGGCCGCGGTCGGGTGGTGGTGCACAGGGGAGACGTGCCGGCGGGTGTCGGTTGCTGCGTGATTGTGCAGACGGTTCTGTCATCCCTGCTCCGGGAAGTGTTCCTACAACACACTTTCTGTTCGCAACACAGCTCCGAGGGCGCAGAGCACTATCGATCGTTCGGTGACGGGCTGCATCCCGGTTGTGGCGGTCTGTAGACAGACCTGGGTGCTGCCGGAGGTATCGACTGTGTTGCGCGAATATTGCCGGAAGATTTTACGCGTCAACGCTTGACCTGAGGTGTGGGCTCGACCATGATCTCTAGCAACCGCCGACACGGCCGCACGAATTCAAATGCTGCGACTCGCGGTATGTCCCCAGGCTTTCTGGCCCAGTTTTCGTGCAGCAGTAGAAACGTTTCAACAACTGTCTTCGCATCACACGAACGAAGGGAAACGTCCATGCCCACTATCTCGGGATTCGACAATCTGATCCTCAACACCGATACCTACAAGCATTGCCACCACACTCTCTATCCTCAGGGAACCGAGTACGTCTCCAGCTACGTCGAATCGCGTGGTGGCATCTTCCCGGCGACGATGTTCGTCGGACTGCAGGCCTACATCCAGGAGCGCTTGCTCCGGCCGATCACCCTCGCCGACATCGATGAGGCCGAAGCGGTGACCAGGGCGCAGGGGATGCCCTTCTGCAGGGAGAACTGGATGGGCATCCTCAACGACCACGGCGGATTCCTTCCTGTAGAGATCGAGGCAGTCCCCGAGGGGACTGTGCTGCCCACCCGCAATGTCCTTGTGCAGGTTATCAACACCGATCCGAAGTACCACTGGGTGACCAGCTTCTTCGAGACCGCGTTGCTGCGAGCGGTGTGGTACCCGACCACGATCGGAACGGTCAGTTGGATGTGCAAGCAGATCATCAAGGAAGCGTTCGCTCGCACCTCGGACAATCCGGATCTGCTGCGCTTCCAGCTGCACGATTACGGCGCTCGCGGCGTGAGCTCCCAGGAATCTGCTGCATTGGGTGGTCTGGCACACCTGGTCAACTTCAACCAGAGTGACACGGTGCCGGGCATCCTGGCTGCGATGAAATACTACAACGCGGTGTGTCCGGCGAACTCGGGCCCGAACAGCGAGCATGCAGGTTTCACGGCATGGGGTCGGGATCAGGAAGTCGACGCTCTTCGCAACATGATGAACACCTACCGCGATGCCGGTGTGGTGCTGTTGCTGACCGACTCGTACGACCATGAGAACGCTGTGAAGAACATCCTCGGCAAAGAACTGAAGGCCGAGATCGAGAACTTCCCGGGCGTGGTCTGTGCTCGTCCGGACTCGGGCGACCCTGTGCAGGTGACCGCGGATACCGCTGAGTGGCTCATGGATGCCTTCGGCTACGAGGTCAACTCCAAGGGATTCAAGGTTCTGCCCCGGTATCTGCGGGTCGTCCAGGGCGACGGCATCACGCTCGATACCCTGTCGGAGATCTACATGGAACTCGAACGCCGGGGCATGGCGGCAGAGAACGCGATTTTCGGTATGGGCGGCGGTCTGCTCCAGCACTTCAACCGAGACACGTTGAACTTCGGGCAGAAGTGCAACGCTGTGCGAGTAAACGGTGAATGGCGCGATGTGGCCAAGCAGCCGACCGGGGCGAGCTTCAAGGTGTCCAAGGCCGGCCGTCTCGCCCTCGTCAAGCGGGATGGTGAGTACCGCACGGTGCGACGCGACTCGGTTTCTCCCGAGGAGAACCTCCTTCAGCCGGTGTACCGCAACGGCAAGCTCCTGAAGAAGTGGGATTTCTCCGAGCTGATCGAGCGGAGCGAGGCGGAGGTCCCCGAGGAGTACTACTACCCCGTCATCGAACAGATGCGTGCGCAGGACAGCGCCGCGGTGCCTGCCTGACCACAACAACTGTTGAACAGATAACTAGGGATCCATCATGACAAAGTTGCCGAGTGTGCCACTTGCCAATACAGATTGCTTGTACATCGACGGGAAGTGGGTTCCACCGCACTCGTCTGCTCTGATCGATGTAGTCGACTCGACAAGCGAATTGGTCTACTACTCGGTGCCGGACGCCGATGTCGACGATATCGATCGCGCGATTACAGCGGCCCGGCAGGCATTCGACGAGGGACCCTGGCCGCGGTTGTCGCACGCCGAGCGGGCTCAGGTGCTGCTTGATATCGCTGACGCCGTCGAAGCGCGGATCGATGACATCGTGGAGATCTGGCCGCGAGAGACCGGAATTCTGGCATCGTCGGTCCCCGGTGTCATGCGCGAGGTAATCGACGCGTACCGGTACTACGCAGGTCTGGCGAAGAGTTTCCCGTTCCAGGAAGAAGTCACACCCACCAACGGCGCGCGCTTCGGCATGATCGTGAAAGAGCCTGTGGGCGTCGTGGGAGCGATCATTCCATGGAACGCGCCGATGGGACTGATCGCGTTCAAGGTGGCGCCGGCACTGCTGGCGGGATGCACCGTCGTCATCAAGTCGTCCCCGGAAGCTCCGGGGGCTGGATACATCATGGCGGAAATCGCTGATCAGCTCGGCATTCCGGCGGGTGTCCTGAACGTGGTGACCGCTGATCGTGCTGCCTCCGAGCGGTTGGTCTCCGACCCTCGGGTCGACAAGATCTCGTTCACCGGATCAACGGAAGTCGGCAAACGAATCGGGAGCATCCTCGGTGGTCGAATTGCACGGTCTTCGCTGGAGCTCGGCGGCAAGTCTCCTGCCATTGTCCTGGACGACTTCGACATTGCCGAGGCGGCACACACCATCGCTTCTGCGGAGTGCTTCCTCTCGGGTCAGATCTGCGCATCGCTCACCAGGATCATCGTTTCGGAGGAACGTCATGATGAGATGGTCAAGGCGTTGGCAGACGAATTCGACCGGGTGGTAATCGGCGACCCGTACGATCCTCAGGTCACGCTGGGACCTTTGGCCAGCGATCGGCAGCGGGACCGTGTCGAGAACTATATCGAGATCGGGATCAGGGAAGGGGCGACACTGGCTTACGGCGGCGGACGCCCGTCCCACCTCGATCGCGGCTGGTTCGTCGAGCCCACCGTCTTCGGAAATGTGTCGGAGACGTCGCGGATCGCTCAGGAAGAGATATTCGGTCCGGTGCTGGCCGTGACCCCGGCCCGGGATCTCACGGACGCCGTTCGGATTGCGAACGCAACAGAGTTCGGCCTGAATGCTGCAGTGTTCACCCATGACTCGAAGAAGGTTTTCGACATTGCCCGTAGGCTTCACTCCGGCACCGTGGGGCAGAACGGCAATCGTGTGGACTTCGGTATCGGGTTCGGAGGATTCAAGAGATCTGGTATCGGACGCGAAGGCGGGGTAGCAGGACTGCAGGCGTACCTGGAGAACAAGACTGTTGTCCTGGACGCACCTCCCGAGTAGACCCGTGCCCGGAGCGGTGCAGAGACCACAGCCGGGTCAGACGACCGAAGCCGACCGTAAGAGGATCATGTGACTGAGATTGCCATAGAACACGGATTGGTGTGGGTAGGCCCGGACGAATCCTATTCGGAGGGACTGCTCTACATCGAAGACGGCAGGGTCAGCTATGCGGGCGAATACAAGGCAGAGGTGGTCCGGCCCGGCGTCGCGCGGCTCGATGCATCGGGATGTGTCGTTCTGCCGGGTCTGGTGGATTGTCATGTGCACCTGACAACGAACTCGGATCACGAGCGGATCCTTCCCAGCGATGTGTTCCGGGGTCAAAAAAGCGGTCCGGAAAAGCTGCTTCATGGCTATCGCAACTCGCTCCGTGCCCTACGATCAGGGTTCACCACGCTCCGATGCATGGGGCATCGGGGAGTGGGCGAAGTCGAACTGCGTGACATGGTCGCCGACGACCTGATCGTCGCTCCGAACCTTCTGGTCGCGCCGTGGTGGATAACCATGACGAACGGCCACGGTGACCTGTTCTACCCTCCTTACACGCCACGCCGCGAATGGGATACCGCAGACGGTGTCGATGCCTGCCGGCAAATGGTCCGGTTGCAGGCCCGAAGCGGTGCGGACTTCATCAAGGTCATGGCCAGCGGTGGTATGTCGAAAGGAGAGAAACCGCACTGGCCCAATTACAGTGTCGAGGAACTCACGGCGATCGTCGAAGAGGCGCACGACATGGATCTGCGCGTCGCCGCGCATGCCCTGTCGTTGGAAGGGATTCGACGCAGTATCGAAGCCGGCGTGGACAGCATCGAGCACGGCTCGTTCCTCGACGAAGAATGCGCTTCGGAAATGGCGCAAAAGGGAATATTCTTGGTCCCGACCCTCGCGTTCAACGACTGGTGCCAACGCGAAGGGACGGCCCGAGGCCTGACCGAAGCCGGAGTCGAAAGCCTGCGCGAGGCGCACGATCGGGCTCTGGAATCGTTCGATATCGCCCGTTCGGCTGGAGTCAAGATCGCGATGGGAACGGACTCATCCGGGTCCCTGTGCCCGTTCGGTTCCCATTACCGAGAACTCGAACTGTATGTCGAACACGGGATGTCGGTGAATGAAGCGTTGGCGTCAGCCACCGTCGTGGCTTCGGAACTTCTCGACCGCCCGGACATCGGCTCGCTGCGACCCGGCTCGATCGGAGATGCGCTGGTGGTCGATGGGACCATCCTTTCGGACATAACTCGCCTGCGACAGGGAATCAAAGCGGTCGTCCGATCGGGCCGTGACGTCACCAGCTATCTGGAGGAATCGGCCGCGTTGCTCTCGCTCTGAGAGTCGTCTCCGTCGGGAAGCAGATATCGGTACCGGAAATCTGAAAACCGGGGCCGAACATCAACGACTCCGGCCTCGGCCGATAGTAGTTGCACGAATTGAATTGACGAGAAAGCGAGAAGGAAATGCCGTACATCGAAGCAAGCTTCTTCGAAGAAAGGTTCTCCGAGACGAAGTTCTCCGGCGAGATGGTGGCAGCGCTGACCGAAGCGGTGTCCTCGATCCTGGGAGAAGAGATCGGATCGGAAACAACGGTCGTGCTGCATGGTGTACCGCGTGAGCGGTGGGGACATGGAGGCCGGACCATGGAAAAGAGCAGCTGAGCAGACCCCGCCGGCAAAGGTGCGCATTCGGCAACTCACCGGTACCACCGTGGTTCGGCGAACCACCTCTGCCGCTCCGATACATGCTGGCGGCGCGCAGCTTTCGGCTGCGCGCCGCCAGCATATATTACTGGATGATCAGTAATCCGGATTCTGTACATCACCTCCGAATCGTGGAGACGCCGCCACGCTCGATAGGTTCGGATGCAGTCAGGAAACAACCAACGGAACCTCCGAGAGGGCACGGTTATCAACTGCCGCGACAGGGGGTCTCGTCTTCTCGGCGTCGAAACCGACTTTCTCTCGGTGGGGTGTGCTCGCCGACCGATCGATGGGTACGACACAGCGTATGACCGATATCAGCGATCCGCTCGTTCACGACGAGAACGACATCGAAGTCAGCGAGCGCAAATCCTATGCCGCCGGGGTACCGGCGGTGTTGGTCTCGCTGCGGCACGGATTCGAGCAGATGGGTCCGGTGCGCACCGCCCGCACCTTGACGAAGCTGAACCAACAGCATGGCTTCGACTGCCCGGGCTGCGCGTGGCCGGAAACACCAGGTCACCGGAAACGTGCCGAATTCTGCGAGAACGGCGCCAAGGCTGTCGCCGAGGAAGCCACCACTCGCACCGTCGACCCCGGTTTCTTCGCCCGCCATTCTGTACCGGAACTGCTCGCACGCACCGACTACTGGCTCGGTCGCCAGGGCCGGCTGACGCACCCGATGATCATCCGGCCTGGCAGCCTCCACTACGAGCCGATCGACTGGGACGATGCCTACGCGGTGATCGCCGAGCATCTGCGGGCGCTGCCGGACCCGAATGAGGCGATCTTCTACACCTCGGGGCGGACCTCCAACGAGGCCGCGTTCTTGTACCAGTTGATGATTCGGTCGTTCGGCACCAACAACATGCCGGACTGCTCGAACATGTGCCACGAGTCTTCCGGTACGGCCCTGTCGGAGACCATCGGCATCGGCAAGGGTTCGGTGTCGGTGACCGACCTCGAACACGCCGACCTGATCCTCATCGCAGGCCAGAACCCCGGGACCAACCATCCCCGCATGCTGTCGGTACTCGAGAAAGCCAAGGCCCGCGGCGCGAAAGTCATCGCGATCAACCCGCTGCCCGAAGCCGGGTTGTTGCGTTTCAAAGATCCTCAGAAGGCGCGTGGCGTGCTCGGCGAGGGAGTGGCGATCGCCGACGAGTTCTTGCAGATCCGCCTCGGCGGTGACCAGGCCCTGTTCCAAGGTCTGGCGAAACTGCTGCTCGCCGCCGAGGACCGTGCTCCCGGCACGGTCCTCGACCGCGACTTCCTCGACCGGCATTGTGCCGGTTTCGAGCAGTGGGCCACCCATATCCGCGCCGTGGATCTGGACACCGTGTCGACTGCGACGGGTCTGAGCCGATCTCAGCTCGAGGACACTGCAGCAGCGTTGGTCGCCTCGAGAGCGACGATCATCTGCTGGGCGATGGGGTTGACCCAGCATCCCCACGCCGTGGCCACCATCGAAGACGCGGTAGCGCTGCTGCTGATGCGCGGGATGATCGGCACGCGTGGGGCGGGGGTGTGCCCGGTGCGGGGACACTCCAACGTTCAAGGTGATCGCACCATGGGCATATGGGAGAAAGCCCCCGAGTCGTTCCTGCAGGCCCTCGATACCGAGTTCGGGATTCGCTGTCCCCGCCAGCACGGTTACGACGCGGTCGACGCGATCCGCGCCATGCGCGACGGCAAGGCGTCGGTGTTCATGGCCATGGGCGGTAACTTCCTGTCTGCCACCCCCGACACCGAGGTGACCGCCGCCGCGCTGCGCAGTTGCGCGCTGACGGTGCAGGTCTCCACCAAACTCAATCGCAGTCATCTCGCGCACGGAGCGACCGGGATCATCCTGCCCACCCTGGGGCGGACCGACAAGGACATCCGCGGCGGACGCAAACAGATGGTGTCGGTGGAGGATTCGATGTCGGTGGTGCACCTGTCGCGTGGAGGGCTCACACCCGCCAGTTCGCATCTGCGTAGTGAGGTCGCCATCGTGTGCGAGCTCGCCCAGCACCTGTTCGGTTCCGGCCATCGGGTGCCGTGGGCGCGGTTCGCCGACGACTACGACTGCATTCGCGATGCGATTTCGCGGGTGATCCCCGGATTCGAGGACTTCAACACCCGGGTACGGCGGCCGGACGGGTTCGTCCTGCCCCACCCGCCGCGGGACGAACGCCGCTTCACCACCGACACCGGCAAGGCGACCTTCGTCGTCAACGACCTGCACTGGCTTCCTGTCCCCGAGGGTCGGCTGATCCTGCAGACGTTGCGCAGCCACGATCAGTACAACACCACCGTCTACGGCCTCGACGACCGTTATCGCGGCATCAAGGCGGGCCGGCGGGTCCTGTTCATCCATCCCGACGACATCGAAG
This sequence comes from Rhodococcus rhodochrous, assembly GCF_014854695.1. NCBI lineage: Bacteria > Bacillati > Actinomycetota > Actinomycetes > Mycobacteriales > Nocardiaceae > Rhodococcus > Rhodococcus rhodochrous. The sequence continues at coordinate 226,266 of NZ_CP027558.1, forward strand.
CGTCCGGATACGCTCCCGGCGACCGGGTGGATCTGGTGTCGGAGTGGACCCGTCCCGACGGCACCGTCGAGGAGCGCCGGGCCGAGGACTTCAGGCTCGTGCCCTATTCGACCCCGATGGGCAATGTTGCGGCCTACTATCCCGAAACGAACCCGCTCGTGCCTCTCGACCATGTGGCACTCAAGTCCAACACTCCTGCTTCGAAGGCGGTCACCGTCCGCCTTGTGCCTCGTCGGGCGCCTGGGAAGCGGCCGGACGGGCCGGGTATCGAGCTCGATCCGAAGTCTGCGTAGGAGAATCTCGATGCCTGTTCTGTTCGCTCATGTGTTCATTGCTGTCGTCCAGCTGCTGCTGCGTTGTGTAGGCATGTCCTCGGCGTTATCTGCGCCCCGGTCGGAACAGCGTGTGCTCGCCGGCCGGTGCGACAGTTTCGACGATGGGTTCGAATCATGGGGCGAGTGACCACCCGTGCCCGCATCACCCGACTGCAGGGAACGCAGCGGGTGGTGCGTCCGGACACGGTCGTTGTCGAAGAACCACTCGAACTGCGCGTCGATGGCACTGCACTGGCGGTGACGATGCGCACTCCCGGTTCCGACATCGAACTTGCCCAGGGGTTCTTGCTCACTGAAGGGATCGTCACCGGCCGCGACGATATTGCTGCAATCCGTTACTGCAACAGCACGGGCGACGACGGGCGCAACACCTACAACGTCCTCGATATCGATCTCGCACCCGGAGTGGCTCTGCCCGAGACCGGCATCGAACGCAACTTCTACACCACCTCCTCGTGCGGGGTGTGCGGGAAGGCCTCCCTCGATGCGATCCGCCAACGCTCCCGCCACTCACCGGCTCACGACCCGGTCGTGGTCGATCCGGAAGTGCTGGCGGTGATGCCCTCCGCGCTGCGACAGGCGCAGGAGACCTTCGACCGCACCGGCGGATTGCATGCTGCCGGATTGTTCACCGCTGCAGGGGAACTCCTCGCACTGCGCGAGGATGTCGGACGCCACAATGCCGTCGACAAGATCATCGGCTGGGCGGTCGAGCACCGACGATTACCGCTGCGCCATACCGTGCTGCTGGTGAGCGGACGTGCCTCCTTCGAGCTGACCCAGAAAGCGGTCATGGCCGGCATTCCTGTTCTGGCGGCCGTTTCCGCGCCGTCGTCGCTGGCCATCGACCTTGCTCATGACGCCGGTTTGACTCTTGTCGGGTTCCTGCGCGGGGACACCATGAACGTCTATACCCGCGCCGAACGGGTTGGTACGGGGAACGCAGGTCTCGACTCTGCGAGCACTTCTACCGGAGCTTTTGATGGATAGGACAGTGGCTATCGAGGTGCGCTACTTCGCCGCAGCGGCAGAGACCGCAGGGACGGAGAAGGAAACGGTGGCATTGCCGCCTACCACCGACCTCGGGACGTTGAAGACGGTGCTGATCGACCGACACGGCCCCGATATGGCTCGTGTGCTGTCGGTGGCGATGTTCTTGGTCGGGGATGAGCTCACCCGTGACCCCGCTCGTGCTGTGGGTCCTGTAGTCGACGTGCTACCACCGTTCGCCGGCGGCTGAAGTGAGACCTCGATGTCGATACGTGTGATTGCTACAACGACGACGGACGAGCAGTCCGACACGTAGGTGAGCACATCGAATTCTTCGAGTTCGGCGAGGGTTGATAAGGCCGTGCCCGCGCCGGCCTGCAGCGTCGCCATCGGAGAGGACTCCTCGGATGAATATTCATCGCTTCGTTGAGGTCTTTTCCGGATACGCGCGGTGAGCGAGAGGTGGGCATGTTTGTGTGGTCAGGTGCGGGCAATGGTGCGGTGCGGTGAGGGTGAACTGCTCGAAGGCGTCGTCGAGTTCGAGGTGGATTGCGTTGTTCGCGATTACGACGCGGTGGGCGTCGAGACCGAGCAGTCGGGCGACGACGAAGGTTGCGCTCAAGGTTGCGACGTTTCTGGTGATCCCGAGTGGGAGGAGGGATCCGGTGTCGGTGAGGGCTTCGTGTTCGCCGGCTCTGAGGACGAGTCTGGCGTCGGGGTGCACTCCGTGGGCTGCCACGGACACGGCGATGTTGTCACGGTCGTCGGAGCCCACGGCGGCAAGGCATCGGGCCCGGTCGAGGCGGGCGCGTTCGAGGAGGGTTCTGTCGGTACCGTGCCCGACGATGGTGGGAATGTTCAGCGCTCGGGCCAGGCGCAGATTGCGGGCTCGATCGTCGCGTTCGATGGCGACGACGGGGATGCCGAGTTTGCGGAGTTCGAGGCACAACCGGAGACCGACCTGTCCCAATCCGACGACGATGACGTGGTTGCGGCGGGGGAGAACCCGTTGACCGATCAAGCCGATGAGGCTGGTTCCGAGCAGACGTTCGATTATCCCGGCGGTGAACATGGCGGTGAACACGATCGCCGCCAACATCGCCAGAGCCGCGAACACGTCATAGGTGTGGTCGCCGTGTGAGGCCGGTGCGGGACCGACGGTGGCGACGACCTGGACTGCTTCTTTGAGGGACTCGACCCAGTGGTGGCCTTTGCCGACAGTGAGCCATATCCAATCGATCAGGAGGATGGCGAGCAGTCCGATAAGGCCGGTGAGCAGCATGCGGGTGCCGGCGTCGTGGGATCGCAGTGTGCCTACGGAGTGGACGAATCGGCGGCGAATTCTGCTGGTGCGGCTGTGGGGTAGCGGCTGCCAGGTCGGTTGGTCATCGTGGGCGGGTTGTCGGAGGACGCGCGTGGTGCCATCGGGCGCGGTGTGCGCGGCGTCGATCGTGGCAGCGATGCACGGGCCGGCCAGGGACGGTGTCGCGAGGTCTGCGGGGGAGGTGACCTGGCAGTGGGGAATCAATCGGGTGAGCTGGTTGGCGATAGTGCGGTCGAAGACGGTCACGACCATCGGTACGTGGGGACTGATGTGGGCTATGGCGAGGGCATAACGGACGGCGACCGCGTCGTCGTGGGTGACGACGGCGACCCCGGCCGGGTCGTGCTGGGTGATCTGCAGAAGTTCCGGGTCGTCGGGTGCATCGAGGTGGACAACATCGAAGTGGCGTTGGGTGAGCGAGGCGCACACGAGCCGGGCAACATTCGACGCGCCGATGACAACGAATGGGGACATCGGGCCGCCGGTCACCGCACAGGTGCAGGGAACGAGGTGTAGGCAGTGAAGATGCCACCGGAGCCGATATCGGATGCTGGGTCGATCAGCTCCGGCAGCACCGCTTCGAGGGGTATCGGGGCAGCAGCGGCGACACCCGTCTCCGGAGTCGGGGTGGGTACCAGACGAATATTGTTGATCCGTAGGAGGTTACTGCCGAGTTCACGTCCGGCGGCAAGAGCGAAGGATTCGATTGCGCCGTCCATGGCGTCTCGCGCCGGTCCTCGATCGGTGATTCTGCGGAGCGTGTCCAGGCCGGTGACGGTGACGATCGATCCGATGCCGCCGGTGCGGTGGAGGGATGCTGCAGCACGTCTGGTTGTGTGGAACAACAAGGCCATGTGGTCGTAGGTGAACCGGCCCCAGTCGGCGGGGCGGATCTTGCGCAGCGAGTGGCATGCGGTTTCCGGGCCGGGTAGCCATGCGGTGTGCACGAGCGCGTCGATGCCGTCGTGTCGTCGTTCGAGGTGAGTGAACATGTTGTCGACGTCGGATTCGAGGGTCAGATCGGCTGCGACCGGGTGAGCGATCCCGTCGTCATCGGTGATTCGGCCGGCGAGGTGTTCGGCAGCATCGAGGGTGAAGCTGTGCGTGAACACGTGGTGTCCGACTGCCGCCAACGTTCGGGCCACGTGGGCACCTTCGTTCTGTTCGACGCCGGTGACCAGGACACGCAGTGAGGTGGTCGGCAGAGCTGGCGGGTGCAGCGACGGTTCGGCGATGCTCATCTGAACTCGTTTCGAGGGTGCCGGGGGCGCGGGGGGAGGCGTTCCGCGCCCCCGGGATTCGGGGTGGGATGGATGTCTGTCGAGGTACACGGTTGTGGGATCAGGCGCGGACGAATCGGCGGCCGGCCGAAGGGGGCGGGGCGTCGTCGACCGGGGACCGGTGCGTGAGCGTGCTCAGTGAGAGGTCGGTGACAGCTGTTCCTGTCCGGAGGTTTCGTCGTTGTCGGACAGGTCCTGTCGGTAGGTCTCGCGCATGGCGATCACGCAGACGACGGAGACTGCGCACATTGCGACCATGAACAGCGCCACGGCGACGTACGAGCCGGTGCGATCGAGCAGGTACGTGGCGACGATCGGTGCGGGAGCGCTCGAGGCGAGGGTTCCGATCGTGTAGCCGAAGGAGATTCCGGTGTAGCGGATGCGGGTGTCGAAGGCTTCGGCGAAGAAGGCTGCGAGGGGACCGTAGGAGGTGGCGAAGGCGAGGCAGAACACCACGAACCCGATCATCGCCAGTGCGAAGGATCCGGAGTTGACCAGCCAGAACCAGGGGAAGGTGAACAGCAGCATGGCAAGAACCCCGGCGAGGAAGACCGGCTTTCGGCCGTAGGCGTCCGACAGCTTGCCGAACAACGGTAGTGCGACGAACGTGACCGCCATGGCGACGAGGACGAGTGTCAGCATCTGGTTTCGGGTGTAGCCGACCTGCGTGACGCCGTAGCTGAGGCCGAATACCGTAGTGCCGTAGAAGGTGACGCCGATGGCGAAGTAGGCGCCGCAGGTCAGGAGGACCTGCTTGGGGTAGTGGCGAAGGACCACCCCGATGGGCAGCTTTTCCAGCTGCGCGTTCTTCTTGACGCGGTCGAAATTCGGGCTTTCGCCGACATGCAGTCGGACGAACAGGCCGATCGCGACGAATGCGCCGCCGATCAGGAAGGGAATTCGCCATCCCCAGGATTCGAACGCTTCGGGAGACAGTCCGGCCATCAACAGGAAGACCGTATTGCCGAGCATCAGTCCTGCCGGCACGCCCATTTGCACCCAGCTGCCGTAGTAGCCGCGTTTGTCGGCGGGAGCGTGTTCGACGGCCATGAGAATCGCGCCGCCGATCTCACCACCGAGTGCGAGACCCTGCACGAAACGCAGGGTGACGAGGATGATCGGTGCCGCGACACCGATGGTTTCGTAGCTCGGGAGTAGCCCGACTCCGAGTGTGGTCACGCCCATGATGGTCAAGGTGATGACGAGCATGGACTTGCGTCCGATCCGGTCACCGAAGTGACCGAACACGACTCCGCCGAGCGGGCGCGCCACGAAGGCGGCGGAGAATGTGGCAAAGGCGAGCAGAGTGCCGATCAGAGAGTCGAACTCGGGGAAGAAGATCTTGTTGAAGACGAGTCCGGCTGCGGTGCCGTAGATGAAGAAGTCGTACCATTCGACTGTTGTGCCGACACCGCTGGCAAAGCCTACTTTCGATGTTTGGGACATTTTGGGCATGTGGGGGCCTCCGTTGCCGCGAGCGCGAGATGATTTCTGCGGCTCGAATATATGGGTGACCCAGAACACACAACATCTCCATGTGGAGAGGTGGAGTGCGCTTTGGGTAAAGTGAATTCGGTTCAGAGCAAGCGAAGTTCGTGTGCGCGTGCGATGGCTTCGACGCGATTGCGCGCGTTCAGCTTCTGCATGGCGCTCTGCAGATAGGTCTTCACGGTGTTCCGGGTGAGAGACAGTTCCTGAGCGATTTCGGGATTGCTGTGACCCATGGCCGCGAAACGCAGCACTTCGTACTCTCGCCGGGTCAGGCCGGCCCGGTACAACGCCTCGGATGTCACGACTTTTCGTGGCCCCGTCAACCTCGGGTCGACCACCCGGATTCCGCTGGACACACGGTGAATGGCCGTCGCGAAGTCCTGTCCGCTGATGTCCTTGACGAGGCAGCCGTCTGCACCCGCTTCCATCAGCAGATCGATGGCACCGTGATCGGCGAACGCGGTGAACAGCAATATCCGCGCGCGCGGTGCGGCTCGCCGAAGACGCGGAATGAGTTCCGGTGCAGGGATATCGGGGAGCCGGAGATCGAGGAGGATGACGTCGACGGGCAGGGTGCGGGCCAATTCGACCGCGGCAGCGCCGGTCAGTGCACCTCCCACGACTTCGAGGTCGGTGTCCTCGCGGGCGAGAAGTTCCACACCGCCACGCACGATCGGGTGATCGTCGACGACGAGGATGCGGATGGTCTTCGGCGGTGCGGTCATGTGCTCGGCCCCTCCAGAGCGTCTACCCAGCCGCGCACGGTGGTGCCGCTTTCGTCGTCGCTTGCGACCGACATGCCGCCCCCGAGCCGCTCGAGGCGCCCTGCAGCCAATCCGAGCCCCAGTTGGCTTCCTCGCGTCGGGTCGTCGCTGCCGTCGACGCCCCGGCCGTCGTCGCTGACGACGACCGTCACCCTGCCCGACCGGGTCGACAAGCTGACCACCACCGTGGACGCGTCGGCATGCTTTTCCACGTTGACGAGTGCCTCACGGACGAGGCGCTGGAGGGCCTCGACGCGGCTGGCATCGAGTTCGGGAGATTCGGTCAGGGGCACGAAACGGGCCGGGATGCCGGTCCGGAGCGTGAATGCCTGGCAGTCCTCTTCGATGCCGACCGGAAGGTTCCGTTCGGGAGGCCGCGCGGTGAGGTCGGTCAGCGATCTGCGGATGGAGGCATTGACGGCGTGGACCTGTTCGGTGATGTCCTGCAGGCGATCGTGGATCGCCTGCGCGTCAGCGAGGGCGCGCAGGCTCTGCAGTTCGGCGCCGATCCGGAAGAGGACCGGGCTCACGGAATCGTGCAGGGATTCGGCGAGCCGTTTCCGTTCGGCTTCGAGGGCGAGTTCTGTCTGGGTTGCGGTCCTTTGGGCGCTGAGGAGGGTGACGGCAGCCGTTTCGGCGATCGATTGGATCTCTGCGATGACTCGATCACCGAAGGACGAATATTCGCGGGTGCCGACGTACATGGCGCCGAGTACATGACCTTCGTAGGCCATGGGAACGGCGAGCATTCCTCGCAGTGACTCCTGTGCCACGAGCGCGTCGAAGTCGTGGGTGATTCCGGGGTCGGACAGGTAGTCCCGTACCCAGACGGGTTGTTGGAGCATGATGCTCTTGCCGCCGAGCCCGATCCCTTCCGGCACCACCAGTCGGTGCAGAGCGTTGCTCTTCGTGCCCTGCCAACTGCGGTGAACCATCACCCCATCGACCTCGACGCGCCCGATGAGCGACATGTCGAAGTCGCCGACCTCCCGGATCCGCTGGCCTGCCGTGGTCATCGCCGACGCTTCGTCGGTCAGAACCAGCAGCTCGGCGCGCGAAAGTGCGAGATTATCGAGGATCGACGGTTTGAGGTCCGAGTGGGTGAACTCGTGAGCTGCAGTAGGTGTATTTTCCGACACCGGCTTTCCTCGATCTTCTTCCCGGGGTCTCGGGTGACCCATTCATGTCGGTCCGGTCACAGCTTCAGCGTATCGGACCGGTTGTTCAGGTTGATCAGGCACTCGAGCAGGAAGTAATCACCCCAGATCAGTTCGTTTCGGGTCGCGAAGTCGCGGCGTTTGTCGAAGCAACCGTCCATCAGGATCCCTGCCGGTCTGCTGTCGTGCGGTCCGGTGGGGGTGAGGTGATCGAGGAGTGCCTCGACGTGGGCGACGGCCCGGTCCCGGAAGTCGGTCCGCTCAGGGACGAGCCGATCGAGCTTGAGCAGCGCGGCAGCGGCGATGGCCGTGGCGGAGGTGTCGATCGGAACATCCGGACCGGTGCCGGCGTCGAAGTCCCAGGACACGACGGCGCCGTTCGGTGTGCGGTCGAGCCACCATTCGGCCAGTCGGACGGCGGTTGGCAGGAAGGACGGCGATGCCCACTGTGCGGCCTGGGCGTATGCCACCATCGCCCACGCCTGTGCCCGGCCCCAGGTGCTGTCGGCGTTCATGCCCTTGTGGGTATAGCGGTCCAGCAGTGCACCATTGGATGTGTCGAATCGTGCCGACTGACAGACCGAGCCATCGGTGCGGATGCACAGTTCGATGTGCCGCTGCGCGTGGCGGATCGCGGCGTCGTGGAAGCGTGGGTCTCCGGTATGTGCCGAGGCCCACGAGAGCAGCGCGACGGTGCCCGGGACGGCGTCGATGTTCGCGGCGCCTTCTCCGACCGCTTCTGCTTCTTCTGCTTCTGCTCCGAGTGGGATGATGCCGGCGCGATCGTTGAAGCTGGTGAGCAGGCCGTGGGCACCTGCCAGAGCGGTCTGCGCCGCGTCGTCGCTTCCGGTGACGAGGTGGTTGACTGCGGCCCCGTACCAGAAGAGGAAGCCGCGGAAGGCGGTGTCGGAATTCTGCCGGGGCAGGATCTGCGCGGTGATGTCGTCGGCGAGGTGTGCCAGGCGCTTGTCACCCGAGGCGGCGAAGCCGAGTGCGGCCAGGCCACCCCAGAATCCTCCGGTCCAGTTTCCGTCGGTGGTGGTGGTCCATTCGCCGGATTCGATGTCGCCGTAGTGCGGGAAGGTGCCGTCGGTCTGCTTGGCGGTCGAGTCGATCCGCTCGAGCATCGCCTCGATCGCCGCGGTGTACCGGGCGTTGGTCACGACCGGCCTCCGGTGGTGAGGACCGACTTGAGCGTGCGCCCGTCCCGCATATCGGCCATGGCGTCGTCCGCCTCGGTGAGCGGGTATTCGGTGACCATCGACGCGAGATCGAAGTGGGCGGTCAGCCGGGGGAGGGATTCGACGTATTCGAGGTGGTTCTGCGGCGAGAACGCCCAGCTTCCCAGCACCTGCAGCTGCTTTTTGGTGATGTAGTGGGGGTTGATCGGGGTGGTGCCGTGGTCGGTGTACTGCCCGACGACGAGGTACTTGCCGCCGCGGCGTGCGAGGTCGATGCCTTCGGCTACAGCGGTCGGGACGCCGGTGGCCTCGATGACGACGTCGGCGCCGCGCCCGTCCGGTGTGTGCGCGAGGATCCGTTCCAGGCGGGCCTCTTGATCGGTCTCGGTGAAGATGTCGATGTGGATGTCGCCGATGCCGGCGGCCTGCGCGACCTCGAGACGGTTGGCCGGCCCGCCGACGATGATCACTTTCGCCGCGCCGGCGAGTGTGGCGTACATGGCGCAGGCCAGACCGACCGGTCCGCTGCCTTGGACCACGACGACATCGCCTGTCTGCGGCTTGGCGATATCGTTCACGGCGTGCACGGCTGTCGGGCCGGCGCAGCCGAGTGCGATCACCTGTTGCGGGGTCACCGAGGACGGGATGCGGATGATCGTCGAGCCGGGCTGGAGGTAGATCTGTTCGGACCACCCACCCGACAGATGGGGCCAGTCGGCCGATGACTGGTTGATGCCGTACACCTTGCGGGTCTCGCACAGCGACGGTTCGTGCTGGTCCTGGCAGTAGTAGCAGTGCCCGCACGGGATGTTGGACGCCCATGAGATCGCGTCCCCGACGTGCAGTTGCTCGCCCCGGGCATCGGTGGTGACTCCATCGCCGAGGGCGTGTACGCGACCGACCGCCTCGTGTCCGAGGATGAGCGGTACCGGAATGGGCAGGCGACCTTGCTGCAGGTGGATGTCGGTTCCACAGATTCCCGCGTGCGTGACGTCGACGACGACCGCGCCGGCGTCGGGGGTCACGCGCGGAAACGTCGTCGCGGTCATGGTCTGTCCGAAGCCTTCGAGCACCATCGCCGTGGCGGTGCCGGTGGTCGGGCTCGTCGGGTCCGTCTGCATCGTATTACTCATCGGATCACTCCCTTACTGCGCAAGGTCTGGACATCGGACTCGGAGATACCGAGCTCATGGAGGATTTCGTCGGCATGTTCACTGACCGCTGGCACCCCACGGCGCACCTGGGCGGGGGTGCGGGACAACGTGACAGGGTTGCCCATCAACCGGGTGGTGCGCACACCCTCGATCTCGACGTCGACGAGTGTGCCGTTGTGCCGCGTCTGGGGATGATCGAGCGCTTCTTGCAGGGTGAGCAGCGGTGCGCACAGCAGATCGACCCCGTCGAACAACTCTGCCGCCTCGGCGGTGCTCAACTGTGCGACCAGCGGACGCAGAACCGCGTTGGCGGCTTCTTTGTTCTCTGCCTGGAGTTGTGGTGTGGCGAACGTCGGCTGGACGGACAGATCGTCGATGCCGAGAGCTTTGCATGCCAGACCCAGAGCGTTCTCGCGGAACAGGCCGAGTACCAGGAGCAGACCGTCGGTCGTTTCGAAGATGCCGCTGTACCAGTCGCTGACCCAGTTGGTCTCACGCTGGTACGCCAGCAGTGTGGAGCTTTCGAGAGTCTGCAGGGCCAGTGCTGTATCGAAGAGGTTGACGCTGACCTTCTGGCCGCGGCCGGAGCGTTCGCGTTCGAACAGTGCTGCCAAGATTCCCTGGGCGAGGGCCATACCCGAGGCGTAGTCCACGGTCGGTACCGGATGTACGTATGCCGAGATCGACGGGTCGCCGCACGCGCGTGCCATTCCGCTCAGTGCCTGCGCGAGCATGTCCTGGCCTGCTTTGTGGGCGTACGGTCCGGTCTCGCCGAATCCGGTCGCAGTGCCGTAGACGAGCCGAGGATAGCGCTCGTGCAGATCGTCGTAGGTCAAGCCCAGTCGTTCGACTGCCGCGGTCCGGTAGCTGTGGATGAGAACATCCGCCTCCGCGAGGAGCTGATGGAGAATGTCCTGCCCCTCAGGGGTTTTCAGGTTCAGTGCGATGCTGCGCTTGTTGCGGTTGACCGCGGCGAAGTAGGCACTGGGGCGACCTTCGTCGAGTGACTCGCGATCGAGGCCTCGCAGCATGTCTCCGTTGACACCGCGCTCGACCTTGATCACTTCGGCGCCGAGGTCGCCGAGAACCTGCGCGGCCACGGGTGCCTGCATGATCTCGCCGAGGTCGAGGACCCGGATGCCGCTCAGCGCGTGTTGTTGCTGGGGGTGGTGCACGGTGCGCCTACTTTCCGTATACCGACTTGGCGATGATGAGTCGCTGGATCTGGTTGGTGCCCTCGTAGATCTGGGTGATCTTGGCGTCGCGCATCATCCGCTCGACCGGATAGTCACGGACATAGCCGTATCCGCCGTGCAGTTGGAGCGCATCGGTGGTCACCGACATGGCGGTGTCGCTGCACAGCAGCTTCGCCATGGCCGCCTTCGTCCGTCCCGCCGGTTCCCCGTCGTCGATGAGACGGGCTGCGTCGTACAGCAGCGTGCGGGCCGACTCGATCTTGACGGCCATATCGGCGACCATGCCGCGCAGAAGCTGGAAGCGGGAGATGGACTGGCCGAACTGCTCGCGGTCGGTCGTGTACGACACGGCGGCATCGAATGCGCCCTGTGCGATGCCGAGGGCCTGCGCGGCGATGAGTGCCCGGCTGACGTTCAGTTCCTCCGAGATGTACGCGAACCCCTGGTAGGGGTCGTTGACGACGCGGACGGCGGGCAGTCGGCACTCGTCGAAGTTCACGTCGGTCGTGGGGCTGCCGCGCATACCCATCTTCTTTTCGGGAGCGCCGAAACTGACGCCGGCGTCGTCCTTGTGCACCATGAAGATGCCGAGTGACTTCTCGCCGGTCTTCGCCAGCACGGCGTACCAGTCGGCCCACGGCGCATTGCTGATGAACCGCTTCTGACCGTTGAGGATCCAGTCGGACCCATCCTGGGTTGCGGTCGTTGCGATCGCCGACAGGTCCGAGCCCACGCGCGGCTCGGTCATGCACCATGCGGCGCCGGCGGCGCCCGATGCGACGTTCGGTACCACCAGTTGCTTGAGTTCGTCGGAGCCTTGGCGGAGCACGGTGGAGGTGCCGGCCCAGTTGACCAGCATGACCAGTGCCGTGCTTGCACAGGACGCTGCGACTTCTTCTACAGCGATGACCTGGGCGAGCAGGTCGGCTCCACTGCCGCCGAGGCTCTCGGGGTAGGCGAGTCCGGGCAGGTCGTTGCTGCGCAGGGCTGCCCAGGATTCCGCGGGGAATCGTTCCTTGTCGTCCACATCGGCGGCGTGCGGTGCGATCTTGGTCTGCGCGAGTTTGCGGACGCTCTCGCGGAATTCGCGATATTCGATACTCATGAATTACTCCTGGTCTGTGTGGGGAAGGTGATGATTCGGAAGTTCGACGGTCACAGTGGGGGCCAGCTCAGACCCGTCACGGACGAGGGGATACCGGCTGCGGCCGCCCGTTGGGCGAGGTCTTCGGCGACACCGGCACGGCGCAGCACGTCCTCGGTCTTGACGTGGGTGTCGGTGGCGCGCCGTGTCGGGCCGTCGGAGAACACCGGGACCACGGGGACCGAATGAAGTGTGAAGTCCGGGTCCCGGGCCACGATCTGATCGAAGCTGGCCAGTTCGTGCGGTTCGAGTACCGGTGTCACGCAGGCATCCACGTCGGCGAACACTGTGGTCCACTCCGCCATCGTCTTCGTCTCGAATGCTGTGGTCAGTGACTTTTCGATGTGGTCCCAGGTGGACTCGTCGAAATGGTTCGGAACGGCACCGAGGTCGAGGGTGGTCCACAACCGTTCGAAGAAGGCGGTCTCGAGGGCCCCGACTGCGACGTAGCGATCGTCGGAGCAGCGATAGCACCGATAGAACGGCATCGATCCGGTCAGTACGCCGTGTCCACGTCCGGGCAGCGTCGGCGTCTGCCAATCGACGAAGTTCATTCCCATCATCGACAGCACGCCGTCGACCATGGCGGCATCGATGTACCGGCCTTTACCGGTACGCGTGCGGTCGTAGAGGGCGGACATGATGCCGAATGCCGACAGCAATCCGCCGCCTGCGAAGTCGGCGACCAGGTTCAGCGGCAGTGTCGGCGGGTGATCCGAGGGGCCGAAGGTCCCGAGGGCACCGGCGATGGCCAGGTAGTTGATGTCGTGCCCGGCGCGCTGCGCCATGGGCCCGTTCTGGCCGTAGCCCGTCACGCTGCAGTAGACGAGTCCGGGATTGAGGGCCGACAGTTCCGCGTAGCCGGCGCCCAGCTTGTCTGCCACCCCGGGGCGGAATCCTTCCATGAAGACGTCGGCTTCCGAAACGAGGGTGTGCAGGGCGTCGAGGCCGTCGGCGGTCTTGAGATCGAGCGAGATGAATTCCTTGCCTCGCGACAGCGCGGGCACCGGGAGCCCGGAACGACCACCACCGATTGCGATCACTTCTGCGCCGAGGTCCGCGAGCAGCATGCTCGCGTACGGTCCGGGCGCCAGACGTGTCATATCCAGTACCCGAACCCCCGCGAGTGGTCCTGTCGTTGCGGTCATCGTCGTCCTCCAAAGTCATCCGGTATCTCGTGTGATGCCCATCCTGGAGGCGGTGACTGCACTCACACCATCTCCATGTGGAGATGTCGCATCACAACGGGTCTCCCGCACACTGAGATCCACACACTCAGCACGGGACGCTCCGAATTCGACAGGACAGCAATGGAAACCACTGCGACAGACACTCTCCCCGACACCACCGCGCAGGACTACGAGCGGATTCTCGACGCCGCCGCGGCCGCCGCGACGTCTCTTGCTCGTACGGACCTGCACGAGCGAGCGCACCTTCTGCGGTCGGTGGCCGATGCGCTCGACGCCACAGCGTCGGAACTGGTGCCGCTCGCGGCCGCCGACAGCTCACTGCCCGAGCCGCGCCTGCGCGGCGAAGTCACGCGGACGACGACGCAGCTGCGGATGTTCGCCGAGGTCGTCGAGGAGGGCTCCTGGCTGGAAGCGATCATCGACACGGCCGATCCGGATGCGCACCCTGCTCCGCGTCCCGATCTGCGTCGGATGCTCGTGCCCACCGGACCTGTCGCAGTGTTCGGTGCGAGCAACTTTCCGTTCGCATTCGGACTCGGCGGCGGAGACACCGCTTCGGCATTGGCTGCCGGCTGCCCCGTCGTGGCCAAAGCCCACCCCGCTCAGCCGCGATTGACCGCCGCTTATGCGCGGGCGATCTCCGAGGGACTGCGGGCGGGCGGCGCCCCGGACGGCACCTTCGGGGTTGTGCAGGGCGCCGAGATCGGACGTCAGCTCGTCCAGGATCGGCGTATCACCGCCGTCGGGTTCACCGGCTCGACATCGGGTGGCCGTGCGCTGGCCGATCTGGCAGCCGGCCGACCGAATCCCATCCCGTTCTACGGTGAGCTCGGCAGCACCAATCCGGTGTTCGTGACACCTGCGGCCGCCGAGGACCGGTCGGGCAAGATCGCCGGCGAGTTCCTCGAATCGTTGCTGCTCGGCGCGGGGCAGTTCTGCACCAAGCCGGGGCTGCTGTTCGTTCCCGAGCAGAGTTCGATCGAGTGGCTCGTTCGAACCGCGGTCGCCGAGGATTCGTTCCGTCTGCTGCACGCAGGGATCCGGCAGTCGTTTCTCGAGGTGTCCCAGCAGATCCTCGACCATCCCGAGGTCCGGCCGGTGGCAGTGCCCGAGCAGAGCGGTCTGGACGATCTGTCGGTGCGCCCGGTCATCGGCGTGACCGACGCTCGGGCACTGCGTCGAAACCCTCAGGACCTGCTCGAAGAATGCTTCGGTCCGTTCGGGCTGATCGTGACCTACACATCGATCGAGGAGCTGTACGCGGCGATGGCTGTCCTGCCGGGCACGTTGACAGCGACCGTCCACGGAACCGAGGACGATCCCGATGCTGCGGGACTGCTCGGTGCGCTTGCGCGCCGTGCGGGGCGCGTCATCTGGAATGGATGGCCTACCGGTGTGGCCGTCGGTTGGGCTCAGCACCACGGTGGTCCCTACCCGGCCACCAACTCGGTACACACCTCCGTCGGAGCGACCGCGATTCGGCGGTTCCTGCGTCCGGTCGCCTACCAGTCGGTGCCCGAAGCGAACCTGCCGTCCGCTCTCGTCGATGCGAACCCGTGGGGTATTCCCCGCCGGGTGAACGGCCGGCTGTCGTAGGGCCACCGGTGCTCGCGATGTCGCCTCGATCCGGACAGGGTTCGCAGAGGACTACGTCTGTTGCGTGGCTCCGGACCGGGTTTGTATGTGGCGTTGTGTCACACGACCTTCCGGATCAGCGCGGGTAGTCGCGCCCAGGTGTGCTGCACAACCAACGACACGGCGGTCTCCGGAGGGAGGCCGCCGTGTCGTTAGTTGTGGGTCTCAGGAGGTGGTGGTGTCGGGAGTGACCGGTTCTGTGTCGGCGACGGTGGTCTTTCCGCCGTTCTCGTCGACGAAGTACAGGATCACTGCGCCGATCATCGGTCCGACGGCGAGGGCTGCGAACGCTGCCAGGAACGAGCCGGTGGCGGAGAAGACCGCGCCGATGGCGAGGGGGACGAGGGTGCTGGCGATCTGCCAGAAGGCGTTGGATGCGCCGGCGGCTGTGCCGGTGACCTCGCTCGAGACCAGGCGGGGGATCATCGCGACGATCAGGGGCAGGTATCCGTAACCGACCAGACCGAGGATGGGTGCTGCGATGAGGAGCGCTGGGACGTTGTCCAGCGTTCCGAAGAAGATCAGGATGACGGAGAACAGCGCGAGAATGACGATCGCGGGCTTTCGGGCGCTGCCTATCCGGTCGCCGAGTATTCCGGTGAGGGGTTTACTGACGACCGCCACGCCCGCGAAGATCGCCACGATGAACCCGGCGGTGGTGCCGGAAACGCCGTGTCCCTTGATGAGCAGGGCGTTGGACCAGGTGACGAATCCGTATGTGCCCCAGAACCCGCCGAATCCGGCGAGGGAGAGCAGCATGAGATCGCGGTTGGTGGTCAGGGTCTTCCAGGCGGAGGGGCGCTTGCCGTCGCCTGCGGTAGCGATCGTGTTGGTGACCGGTCCCGGCCGGATGATCACGTAACAGATGACCGCCGTGACGATCGAGATGGCACCGAAAAGGTGGTAGGAGGCGTGCCAGCTGTAGTGGTTGATCATCCACGGGACGGCGGTGTTGGCAATGACGGTGCCGAGCGAGGTCGCGGAGGTGAACAGTCCCATGACCTTGCCGAGTTCCTTGGGCTGGAACCAGCTTGCCAGGAGCTTGACGCCTGCGGCGTAATCCGCGCCGGCGAAGAAGCCGACGACTGCTTGCACGCCGATGCCGATGACCGCGGAGGTGGTCGATCCGAAGATCATCATGAACACGCCTGCGCCGGCGAGTGAGACGGTGACCACCTCGCGGCCACCGAACCGGTCGGAGAGCACCCCGGTGAGGGCGTTGGAACAGACGTAGCCGATGTAGTACGCGGTGGCGAACACGCCGAGGCTGGCCAGTGGTACGCCGAGGTCCTCGCCGACGAACACCGATGCCGGGCCCCAGGTGGAGCGATCGACGGAGGTCATGGTGAAGGCGAGCCAGCAGAGCACGAGCACGACCCACCGATATCGGTTGCGTGCCTGTTGATCAGGTGAGGTGGAAATCGTCTGCACGAGGGGTTTCCTGTCTGGTCTCGGCGCGATAAGGGGTCTCGGGTTGTGTTGCTGCTACCCGGGTTCTCGGGGGAGAGGATCGCTGCCGTCAGTCGAATAGCGTTGGTGCAGTCGAGGTGTGGAAGGGACTGTGAACGTCACGAGGGGGTATGTCGCGGAAAGTTCAGGGTGGGTCACCTTCGACCGGTCGAGCGCTGCACCTGTTTTATCAAGGTGATCGCGTTCACACAATGTTTGCGTCCGTTTGTGGAGCAATTGCGCGCTATTCGGACGCATTTCGCCCCTCGTCCCGGTCCGGGAGGTCATCGGCCGGATCATGTGGTCGCCGCTCGATCCGTCGATCACGCGGCGCGCAGGGCGCTGTCCCGACGACGACCGCGATCACCGGACAGGGCCTCACATCGCTGCGAGCTCCTCGCGGATCTGCTCGGCCGCAGTGCGCAGAGCGGTGAGGATCGATCCCCGCATGTGATCGAGTGATACCCGCGAGGACTGGGCGGAGACGTTGAGAGCGGCGACTGCGTAGCCTTCGGCGTCGCGCACGGGCACGGCGATCGACCGCACTCCCTCGGTGAGTTCCTCATCCGCCAGCGACCATCCCTCGTTGCGTGCGGCGAGGATCTTCTCTCGCAGTTCGTCGGTGTCGATCGTGGTGGCCGCGGTGTAACTGCGGGTGTCCACGCTCGCCAGATAGGCATCGAGTTCGGCATCGGTGCGGTCGGCCAGGAGTACACGACCGGTGGCGACGGCGTAGGCCGGCAGACTCGTCCCGACCACGATTTCGACCGTGAGGACCCGGTCGGCCTGGACCCGGTCGACATAGAAGATCCTGTCGTGATGCAGCACGGTGAGCGAGGCCGTCTCCTGCGTCTGCTCGGCCAGGCGTTCGAGGTGGGGCCGGACGATCTCGGGAAGTCCGCTGCTCAGGACGTAGGCGTCGCCGATCTCGAGTATCGCGGGGCGGGCGGTGTAGGCGGTGCCGTCGTAGGACAGATAGCCCATGTACTCGAGTGTCAGCACGAAGCGCCGGGCCGCAGTGCGGGTGATACCGGCGAGGCTCGCGACTTCGGTGACCGACAGAGGGCGACGTTCTCGCCCGAACAGTTTGAGTACCTCGAGCCCCCGGCCGAGAGCTTGAACGTGATCGCGGTTCTGCTCCGGGGTCGTCGTGGTTGCTTCGTTCTCGCTCACAGGCTCAACCTATCTACTTCGTGTGATGCTGCCGATCGAGTGGGGGCGTGAGAAGTGCGGATCCCCCAGAGGCCGAGCGCGCCGCACACTGCGTACAGCACTGCCGCCGCAGACCAGCCGGTCGCGAATCCGCCGGTGTGATCGGTCAGCAGGCCCATCAGAGCGGGCCCGCCGGCGAATCCGAGATACATCCCGACTGCGATGGCGCTCGAGGCACGGCCTACGGTGCTGGTCCGAACCACGCGGAGCGCACCGGCCATCAACACCACATTGGCTGCGAGGGCGGTCGCACCGTGCACGCCGACGCCGATCCACAGGAGGGCAAGCCATCCCCAGAGTTCGGCACCGAGCAGGGCGAGTGCGCCGAGCAGGGAGCCCGATGCGAGGACCAGTAGCAGAGGGAAGGGGCCGGTTCTTCCGGAAAGCGCGCGGCCCCAGCCGATTCGCGCCGTGACACCGATCAGGCCGGCGATCGCGGCGGTCAGCCCGGCCACGGTCAGGTTCAATCCCATTTCGTCGTGCGCGAACAACGGGAGATAGACGTTGGTGGCCTGAAGGGCGGCGCCGGAGAACAAGGCGTAGGCGGCGAACAGCCAGACGGCCGGGGGCAGGGTGCGGCGCTCGGTGCGGTCGGAGGAGGGTGCGGCACGCTCGGGTGCGCTTGCCGGCCGTTGGGAACGGTTCCGGGACGGTGCGCAACGCCAGGCCCAGAGGGCCGAGATGCCCGCGATGGCCGCGCCGACCCATAGTGGGCCTCGCCATCCCCAGGCAAGTGCCAGGGTGGGGCATCCGACTCCGGCGGCGAGTTGGCTGACCTGCACCCCGGACTGCTTCACTCCGATCCAGGGAGAGCGTTTGGCCGGCGGGGCATTATCGCTGATCACGCGGTTGGTGACGGGATTCGACAGGGCCTGTGCAGCCCCGGACAAGGCCATGGCTGCCAGTAGCCACAGGTAATTCGTCGACAGCGCCGCGATGACGAACGAGAGTGCGGCGCCCGCGAAGATCGTGACGAGCAGTGCGCGAGCGGGGAAGCGGTCGCTGAATCGCCCGAAGGTCAGGGACAGGGCAGCCGCCGCCAGGAAGCTGAGCGTGGCGAGCATTCCGAACTGCGCCGCGGTGATGCCGAGCGAGTCGATGACCAGCGCGCTCGTCGCGCTCAGGCCGTAGGTCAGCAGGGGGCCGATCGCCATGGCTGCCGTCAGCAACGGCAGTAGTGCTCGAGAATTGCGGTTGTTCACTACAGGCACTCCATCGACAGTCCTATCGCTGCGCGACGGTGCGCACGATCTCAGCGCAAAGCGTCCGCATAGCGTTCAAGAAACCTATCTTCGGACGCAAGTGTCGCACGTCCTAGGGTGTGGCACCTACCTCGCCGCGTCCCCGACTCTCGTGGGCCATCGAAGCGTGGCGACACGTGACGGGAGGCCGCGGAGCACGCCGTGGGTGTTCGGCGACGGGTGGACGTGCGCGTCCTCGCGGCATGGGATGCGCTCAGACGTCGATTCCGGCGCGCAGTTCCAGGGAGATTCGACCGGCGGTTTCGAGGAGTGGGGGAAGGTACCGCGGAACCAGGGTGCGCGCGGATTCGTGCGTTTGGTACATCGACACGGTGAGTGCGCCGACGACGCGGCCGGTTCGGGAGCGCAGCGGCACGGCCAACGCTTGCACTCCGACATCGAGAACCTGGTCGGCGAAGGCCCAACCCTGGCGGCGGATGATGTCCAATTCGCGCTCGAGTCGACTGCGCTCGTCGTGGGCGGGCGCCGGGTGCGCGTCCTGGGGAGCCGAGAAGTCGAGATGTCGGTTCAGTTCGGCTTCGGGAAGTGCCGCCAGCAGCACCCGTCCGGTCGCTGTCCGATGGGCGGGCAATCGGCTGCCTGCCTTCAAGGACACCGACATGCCGGACGCAACCTCCACTCTGCTGACGTACCGGATGTCCGGACCGTCGAGCACTGTGACGGACGCGGAGAGACCCAGGTTTCGCGCAAGTGCCTCGAGGTGTGGCTGGCACACGTCGGCGAGGGTGAACCTCGCCAGGTTGGCATAGCCCAGCTCGAGTACCTGCGGTGTCAGGGTGAACTTGCGGCCGGAGACCTCGACGAATCCGAGTTCGACGAGGGTGTGCAGGAATCGGCGCGCCGCCGAGCGGGGAAGTCGGCACCGCTCTGCCACCTCGGTCAGTGTGAGGTGGCGATGCTCGCGGTCGAAGGTGGTCAGCACTGCGATGGCGCGTTCGAGTGATTGGACCGCGTCCTTCGGGCGGGCCGGCCGCACGGGGGTCGACGTCGGCATGGCGTCCACCGCGCTTTTGGCTCGCGTCATCTGTTCCTCTCCGGTGCCCTCACTGAGTGGGCTTCTTCGATCCCACGACCGCGAGTGTAGTGGAGTCCGATCTGCGCGCATATGCGCGTTCCTTTCGGACCTTCCACGGCGGAGTGCGGACCTTCGCCGGTGGTGATCCATCGCGTGTCTCGGCGACAGAAACAGCGAGTACCAGGGGCCTTAGGGCGAAAAGTAAGGCCGCCCATGGTTGACGGTGCGAAGCGACGTGTGCCACAGTGCTCCCACCGATCAATCTCCGCGCACGTGCGCGCTATTCGGACGCAATCAGTCGTTGAAGGTCGAAAGGACTGCCATGCTGACGCAAGACCAGAACACTCTGCTGGTTCAGACGGGCCCCGATACGCCCATGGGCCGGCTTTTCCGCCGGTACTGGATCCCGGCGTTGCTGGCGGAGGAGTTGCCGGAGCCGGACTGCGCCCCGGTCCGCGTCAAGCTGCTCGGCGAGCAACTGATCGCATTCCGCGACACCCAGGGCAGGCTCGGGCTGCTCGACGAGTTCTGCAGTCACCGCACCGCCTCGCTGTACTTCGGCCGCAATGAGGACTGCGGCCTGCGCTGCGCATACCACGGCTGGAAGTACGACGTCGAGGGCAACTGCGTGGACATGCCGTCCGAACCGGAGGACTCGAAGTTCAAGTCCCGGATCAAGCAGAAGGCATACCCGTGTGTCGAGCGCGGCGGCGTGATCTGGACCTACATGGGTCCGCCCGAGCTCAAGCCCGAACTCCCCGAACTCGAATGGGCCATGCTCGGCGACGGCCACCGATTCGTCTCGAAGCGACTGCAGGAGACGAACTACCTGCAGGCAATGGAGGGCGGCATCGACTCGAGCCACGTCTCGTTCGCCCACCGATTCAACCTCGACGACGACCCGATGCACTCGGGGACCGAGGGCAACAAGTACCTCAAGGCCGACACCCGCCCCAAGTTCGAGGTCGCCGAGAGCGACGGCGGTCTGGTCATCGGTGCTCGCCGCAACGCCAACGACGACGAGTACTACTGGCGGATCACCCAGTGGATCATGCCCTGGTACACCATCATTCCCCCGTTCGGCACCCACAATCCGCTCGGCGGGCACGCCTGGGTGCCCATCGACGACGAGACGTGCTGGGCGTGGAGCATCAACTACCACCCCACCCGGGAGCTGCGCGAGGACGAACTCGCGTCGATGCGCAACGGAGACGGAATCCACGCCAAGTACATCCCCGGGACCTACCGGACGCTGGCGAACAAGGACAACGACTATCTGATGGACCGCGAGGCCCAGAAGCAGAAGAAGACGTTCTCCGGCATCGAGGGCATCGCCGCCCAGGACTTCTCCCTGCAGGAATCGATGGGAGCAATCTGCGATCGCACCAAGGAACGCCTCGGAACCTCCGACGCCGGCATCATTTTGGCCCGCCGCCGACTGCTCGCCGCCCTCGAGGAACTCGAAGCGGAAACCCTGCCCGGTCTGCAGCCCGAACACCAGCGTGTGCGGTCGACCTCGGTCCTGCTGCCGAAGGCAACGCCCTTCCAGGAGGGTGCAGAGGACGCACTCCGCATGGTCGAAGGCGAAGACTTCGTCTCCATCTGACCACTCCGGCAACAAGAAACAAGGAATCCGTCGTGACCAATAGAGCCGACATCGACACCGCATCGACACCCTCGTTTGCCGGCCCGCCGACGATGGTCCGCGCCGCGGTATCGATGCCCGACACAACGACGACCATCCGCCACCTCGACACCAGCGCAGCCGTCGGTGCCGTGGGCTGGCTCGAAGTCGAATCCTCCGCGGTGTGCGGAACCGATGTCGGTCTCTATCGGGCCGGACTGGACTCGCCCACAGTGCTCGGCCATCACGTCGTCGGGACCGTCGTCTCGGTGGATCGGACCCAGTCCGCCGCATGGGACGTGCGGCCCGGCGACAGGGTCGCGCTGGAGGAGTACCTGCCGTGTATGCAGCAGGACTGCCCGGCGTGCCGCATCGGTGATCACCGCATGTGCCCCCAGACCGATCTGTTCGTAGGAAAGCGGCGAGTAGGTCTGGTCCCGGCGAACGACGGGTCCGGTCTGCACGGCGGCAACGCCGAATACATGCAGCTCAGCGCAAACAGCCTCGTGTACCGCCTACCGGCGGATCTCGATGCGGACCTCGCGGCGTGGACACAGCCTTTCGCCAACGCGCTGGATTGGACGGTCGATGCCGGCGGCGCCGAGGAGGGGTCGACGGTCGTGATCATCGGCCCCGGCTACCACGGTATCTCCGCAGTAGCCGCAGCCCGGGCTGTCGGTGCCGCCCGCATCGTCGTGATCGGGGTACCGGAGTCGGCCGGGCGCCTCGAGATCGCCGAATCTCTCGGTGCGGTGCCGGTGATCAACGACAACGACGACCTTGCCGAACTGATCCTGCGAGCCACCGGCGGTGAGGGAGCCGATGTACTCCTCGACACCGTCGGACTCGGGGGACAGGCCGTGGCCGCCGCCCGTGTGCTGCGCAAGCGGGGCCGGCTGGTTATCGGCGGACTGGGGTCGACCCCGGTCTGCGAACTCGATCTCAAATCTCTGGTGCGCGGCGCCAACACCATCGTCGGTGTCCGAGGCCGCTCTCCTGATGCAGTCACACGCAGCATCGAACTTCTCGCCGGCGGCCGATCCGGATTGGAGATCGTGCCCTCCGTCGACGTCGGCCTCGACGAGGTCGACGACATGTTGGGGCGGATGGCCACCGGACAGGGGCCGGTGAGCCCCCACGTCGTGATCCGTCCACAGTTGCGCCGCCCGAACACTCAGAAACGAGGAACGCTGTCATGAGCGAGACGACACCCCGCCGGCTGTCCTACGTAGCTCGAATACTGCTGGTGCCCCTGGGGAAGTCCGGTGACGACCTGATCGAGCAGATGGCTCGGGCGGGGTTGACCGATGTCGACGTCGTCACCGCGCACTCGCCCGCCGAGGCGGCCGTACGCGACATCAACGCCGAGGCCACGGTGGTGCGTCGTATCGACGAATTGGTCACCGAATCGGACATGGTCATTCTCATCGGTTCGGTACTGCCCCAGGTCCCCATCGGCTTCGCCACCGCCATGGCCGAAGCAGCCCGCGAATCGGGCAACCTGCTCGCCGGTGTCCTGATCGACCAACAGGACTGGGACAGCCCGCAAGGCGCCGAAGCGATGGCAGTACTGCGGATGGAACTCGACATGCTGGTGTCCCTCACCCAGGTCTCTCTCGCCACCGCCTTCGTCGACGTTCTCAAAGGGGGATACCGCACCCCGGGTGCTTACGCGCCAGTTCTCTCGACCTCAAGGATCTGACAATGACACAAGAGACCAGCCGCCTCGTGGTCCGGCAACAACGACTCGAATCCGACGGCGTGTTGTCGCTGACCCTCGAGCACCCGGAGGGGGCCGCCCTCGACGAATGGGAGCCCGGAGCACATATCGACCTCGTGCTGCCCTCCGGGACCGTTCGGCAGTACAGCCTGTGTGGTGACCCCGAGGACAAGACTGCCTACCGGATCGCCGTTCTCAAAGAAGAGCAAGGACGCGGTGGGTCGAAGGAAATCCACGACAGTGTCCGGGTGGGGGACCTCCTCGCGGTGCGGGGACCCCGCAACCACTTCGCCCTCGAGCCTGCACCCCACTACCTCCTGATCGCCGGAGGAATCGGAATCACTCCCATTCTTTCGATGGCACGGAAACTGTCACGGGAGAACGCCAGCTGGTCCGCACTCTACGGCGGCCGCAGCCGCGCCACGATGGCATTCGTGGAAGAGATTTGCGGACTCGGCGAAGTAGACGTCTGTCCTGCAGACGAATTCGGAAACCTCGACCTGGCAGGCGCCGTGGCCGACGTTCCGGCCGGCACCGCCGTGTACTGCTGTGGCCCCGAAGGTCTACTGCAAGCGGTCAAATCGGTGTGTGGTCCGGCGCTCGGTGACGAAGCAATTCATTTCGAGCGGTTCGGTGCCCCTGTCGTGGAGGTCGATTCCTCCGAGGCTGCCGACGCATCGGAGGGGCAGTCGCCCACCGAATTCGAGGTCGAACTGCGCCGGACCGGGTGCACGTTGAAGGTGCCTGCAGACCGCACCCTGCTCGAAGTCGTTCTCGAAGCGAACCCGAACATCCTGTACTCCTGCGAGGACGGATTCTGCGGGTCCTGCGAAACCCGCGTGCTCGACGGAGTTCCCGAACATCACGATTCGATCCTCTCTCAGGCAGACCGAGACAAGGGCCAGACGATGATGATCTGCGTCGGACGTTCTCGCACACCCACACTGGTCCTCGACGCTTGACGTAGCAGGATGCTGCGAGGAGGCGGGTGTCCGCTTTCTCGCAGTCAATGGTCGTGATTCCCGGAGCACGGCTAGGGATATCTCTGATGTCGACCGACGAGGTAACGTGAGCGTTCGCTGCTTTGATCACAGCGGCCTTCGAGAACATGCGTAGCATGGGATCGGAATGACCACTATCGTCGAAACCGAGTTGGTCTATCGCCATTCGCATACCGCGTCGAAAACAATCGATCGGGTCATCGGGTGCCGTTACTGAACTTGGTGTGCAAGACATCCCTTGGAGCACGATTGAGTGGGGCGCAGCGCACCGACCGACGCCCTTTACGGTAATCCCGCATTCGTGCAGGAAAGAGCCGATACGGTGCGCAGTGCGGATGAGCCTTGCCAGCCGCCGTACTGCACAGGATGTGCAGTAGTGTGAAGTCCCTTTGCTGTACTCAGGACGATCCTGTGTCAGATGGCATCCACCTGACACAGGATCGGTCGTCTATGTGCCGTCACTCGGGGGAGACACGTACTGGGCGTTGCGGTCGACCTCCATATAGATGCGGTTGGCGATGGGCGCCCGCATTTCTTCGGAAATCTGACCGAGGAGGCCCGCTGACCGCGCGAGCAGCGCGAATCCGCGTAAGATATCGGGCGGGAAACCGAGATCGGCGAGCGCGGCACCGCATACGCCGGCTCCATTGAGCGGGAGTTTCTTTCCAAGTCCGCGTTCGCTGACCCTACCGAGGGCGGCGAACAGTGCTAAGTGAGGACCGGTAATCCCCTCATCGGCAGCGATGTCGAAGATGATGGGGGTGCGCGGGTCGCCGCCCTTATGATTGGGGTGCCCGAGTCCAGGAACGATCCGCCCGGCGGCACGCTCGGTACGGACCAAGCTGAGCGCGAAGTCGTCCCAGTCGGTTTCGGAGATGGGAAGACCCTCCCGGGACGCGAGTGCGGTGGAAAGGAAGCGCCCGGTGTCCTCGGTGACGCCGAGGAAGCGGGACCCGCCCCCGAGCAGGCCTGCAGCCATGGCTCCCTGGAGGGATTCGGGCGCGCTCAGGTAGGTGAGCCGAGCTGCTAGGGCGGTAGGAGTGAACCCATGATCGGCCAGCGCAACTAACACTGCCTCGAACAAGCGCAGTTCCCCAGGCTGCGGGCGTCGCAATGCAACGAGCCAGAACGCCAGTTCGCCGAAGCTGACCTTGCCCATCAGCTCGTTGGCCAGGTCGTGGCCAAGCAGCCGGATTTCGGTTGCCGAGGAGGTCCCCAGCGAGGTGGAGTACGGCGCGATCGAGTCAGCGTTGAACGAGGGGTGCGGCATCAGGCGCCTTCCTTGTTTCGGGTGGGAGTGGAGTTTTCAGGCAGCTGTGCCGTGACATCTGGATTCGACAGCCATCTCTTGATCTCGTCGGTGTGCTCGCCAAGTGCGGGGGGTGCGAAATCGTAGCGTGGTGTTGCCGCCGAGAACGAGATCGGATTGCGGATACTGGGCACTTTGGCGGCGCCCACTTCGACAACGGGTTCGAGACCGAGTTCCTCGGCATACTCGACGCCTTGGGCGATGGTGTTGATGGGACCCGAGGGGACGCCAGCGGCGTTGAGTTTGGTGAACCAATAGCGGGCCGTGTCGGTGCGCAGTCGCTCCACCAGGATTGGGCGAAGTTCCTCGCGGTTGGTGGTGCGGTCGCTATTGGTGCTGAAACGTGGGTCGTCGGCGATCTCGCTTATGCCGAGCACTTGCACGAGTCGCCGGAACTGGGCATCGTTACCGGCCGCGACGATCAGATCGTTGTCTGCGGTCGGCAGCGGCTCGTACGGGAACAAGCTGGGGTGGGCGTTACCCATGCGAGTGGGTACCGTTCCGCCCGCAACAAAGGCGCCAGTTTGGTTGACGAGTCCGCTCAGGGCCGACGCCATCAAACTGGTCTCGATATGTTGGCCGGCGCCCGTCCCGCAGATGTCGCGATGCCGCAAAGCAGCAAGAATTCCGATCGCAGAGTGCAATCCGGTGATCACGTCGAAAACGCTGATGCCTGCGCGATATTCAGGTCCGTCTGGATCGCCGGTGAGGCTCATCAAACCTGACATCGCCTGGACGATCAGATCGTAACCTGCAAGGTTTGCTCCTTCGGTGGTGCCGAACCCGCTGATCGAGCAGTACACGATTGCGGGGTTGATCCGTTGCACGTGCTCGTAACCCAGTCCCAGCTTGGCTAAACTGCCAGGCTTGAAGTTCTCGATCAGCACGTCGGCGCGGCGGGCGAGTTCCCGAGCGGCAGCAGCGTCGTCGGGATCCCGCAGGTTCAGCACGATGGATCGCTTGTTGCGGTTGATCGAAGAATAATAGGTCGATACCCCGTCAGGTCGTACCGGCGGCATCCAGGAGCGCGTGTCGTCCCCACCCGGGCTCTCTACCTTGATGACCTCAGCGCCCATGTCCGCCAACAACATTGTGGCGTACGGGCCCGCGAGGATCCGGGAAAAGTCGGCTACCAGGATGCCTTGTAAGGGCCGTAGGTGAGTGTCGGCAGCGGACGGAGCGGGTTCGGGTGGGTGAATTGTCGACGTCATCTGGTGCCTCCCGTGTAGCCCGCGAACGTAATGCGGACAACTGTCCGTTGCTTCTTGGTTGATTGCAGGTGCCTGTCCCCGTAGCTGGGTCGGCGAAGCGAGTATGGCTTGTGGGGTGCGGTCTACGCCAGCCTGAATGGCCTTTTTCCAGCTGTTTCCTGCGCTATTCGTATTCTCTGCGCGATCTGGATAGATCTTATCGGGATCCGTGGGCAGCATGACCTGCGTTACATCCGTCACTGCGCGATGAAACTCTCGCATTCCGATCTGGGCTGTTATGTCCGTATAACGGACAACTGCCGGGCGGGTGTTCGGGTGGTTGGTCGTGAGAAGAACAAGGGAGAAAACCATGAGCACGCGAACCGAAGACCAGGCTGTCGAGGATCGGGGAGTGGGGGGTCCGCCGATGCGTCTGCATCACAACGCGTACGTCACCAACGATCAGGCAGCCACCCGCGAGTTCTACGAGGACATTATCGGGATGCCATTGGTGGCGACATGGAAGGAGTCTGACGTGCTCTTCGGTAAGGAACGCGTCTATTGCCACACCTTCTATGGGATGGCCGACGGGAGTGCTCTGGCGTTCTTCCAGTTCGCGAGCCCGGAGGACCAAGCCGAGTTCGGACCGGAGATGCCGCATTCGCCGTTCCAGCACATTGCGACCAAAGTCGACGTCACGACCCAGGCGGTGCTCGAGAAGAAGCTGCAAGACGCCAACTGGAAGCCGGAGGAGACTTACGTGCTCGAACACGGCTACTGCCGCTCGCTCTACACTGTCGACCCGAACGGGCTTCTACTCGAATTCACAGTCGATGCACCAGGTGTCGAAGAAGCCGACGCAGAGCGCCGCGCGACCGCCCGCGCTGATCTCGAATCCTGGCTCGCTGGTGACTACACCAGCAACAACAACTACCGGTGAGGAAAACCATGCGCGCCAATGACAATCCTGAAGTCCTCATCGTCGGTGCCGGCCCGACCGGTCTGATCCTTGCTCACGAACTTCTGCGCCGCGGTGTGCGGATTCGGCTCGTGGAGAAGCGTCAAGGACCATCACACACCACTCGCGCAATGACCGTGCATGCGCGGTCGATGGAGATGTTCGACCATATCGGTGCTGCACACCGGCTCGAGGAGGTGTGCGCTGAATGCCCAGGCAACATCTACCATTTCCCCGGACGTGAGGAGGACGATCAGCCTCGTACCGATTACCGATCGTTGCCGACCCGGTACCCGTTCTACTACAAGATCAACCAGAACGACTTCGAGCAGGTTCTGCGTGAGCATCTGCTGGCGGTGTACTCGCTCGTCCCCGAGTACCGCACCGAGGTTATCCGTATCGACAGGACTGGTGGGGACGGTGACGTGACTGCCGTGCTCCGCCATGCCGACGGCACAGAGGAAATCGTGACGGCGCCGTGGGTGGTCGGCTGTGACGGGAAGCGCAGCTTCGTGCGGGAGGCCGCGGGTATCGGATTCCGGGGTGAGGAAGTCGCATCCATGTCAATGATGGATGTCGAGCTCACCAATGTGACGTTCGACGACCGGTGGATGAACTATTTCTTCGACAAAGACCTCTTCATGAACTGCACCAAGCTTCCGGGGAGGAACTGGCGCATCTACATGAGTGACGCGACCGGTGAGTACGTCCATGCCGAGGACCAACGCGCCGCTTTCCAAGAGGTTGCCGACAGGATCGGCGTCGGTATCAAGATAGGGGAGCCCGAATGGGTCACCCGGTGGCCGATCCTCAACAATATTGCGGACCGGTACCGGAACGACAGGCTGCTCATCTGCGGCGACGCCTCACACATCCATTCCCCATCCGGCGGGCAAGGCATGAATGGGTGTATGCAGGACGCGTTCAATCTCGGCTGGAAGCTGGCCGCGGTTGTGCAGGGAAAATCCGATCCGGTCATCCTTGACACCTACGAGCAGGAACGGCGCCCAATTGGTGAGCAGGTCACCGCCGGAGCAATGGCCACTCACGAAATCGTGATGGGCTTCGGCATCGAGCCCGAGGAGCGGTACCCCCTGACCCAGGTCCCCGGGTGGGAGGAAGAGACCATCCGACTCGTATCGGGGCTGGCACACACCTATCGCGATGTGGTAGCGGTGCCCGAAGGTCTGCGCACACTGGACGGCCCGCAGCCGGGCGAACGTGCGCCCGACGCAACGCTGGTCGTCGAGCCGCACAAGCGCCTGTACGACGTATTCAGACATCCCGGTTTCACTCTTGTCGCAGTCACGGGTGAGGGTGCTGACGAGTCCGAAACGGTAGATGTCGCGCTGCGTGTGCAAGGTCTGATCGACGCCCGGCATCCAGGACAGGTACGGACGCACCTCGTCACCGAGACCTCTGACGATTCGACGTTCGACTTCGACCACCGCAGTGCAGACGAACTCGGTGAACTGCACGAGCGCTATTCGGTTGGTGCCGTCAGCCGGCTGATCCTCGTGCGGCCGGACCTCTACGTCGGAATGACCTGTGCTCTCGAGGATGCGGACAAGATCATCGACTACCTCGACACCTGGTTCATTCCGGACCCGGTCGTCCCGCGCGTCGAGGGATTGACGGCTGTCGGCGCGCGCTGACGGTCACAGACATGAGGACGCCGGATCGTGCCACCAACTCGCTGCGGTTGGGGCACGGTCCGGCCGTTTGGACAAGGATTTTCATGACAAGCACGCCAATCACGGCCAGAGATCGCGTCGAGGAACTTCTTGCGCTGCAGGGCGCAGGTAAGGCAGCAGACGCTGCCGATCTCTTTGCTGCAGAGGTTGATTTTCACATCCCCAATAGTCGTCATCTACCGTGGGTGCCCCAAGAGCCAGGCAGCCGCGCCTCGATGAGGAAGCTGTTCGAGTCGCTGGGAAGCCTGACCGAATCGCGACGGTTCGAAGTCTTCATTATCGTCGGTGACGCCGATAACGCCGTGGTACTGGGAGAATTCACCTCGGTAGTGTTGGTCACCGGTCGCACGGTTACGTCGAAATTTGCCTTATGGGTGACATTGCACGACGGCATGATCACGCGCTATCACTTGTACGAAGACAGTTTCGCTATGGCGCAGGCCGCGCGATGACGGCGGAACCTCAATTTCAATCCGGCGAACCGTCGGTTGTCCTGGTGCACGGCGCTAACCACGATGGATGGTGCTGGACGATCGTTGTCGGGTTGCTCGAGAATGTCGGGATCCGTTCGCACGTAGTGGATCTACCATTGAGCAGTCTCGAGTCGGATTGCCGCGCGGTCGCTGTTGCTGTCGACCGCGCCGCTTCCGAGGGCCCAGTCCTTGTGGTTACGCACAGTTACGGAGGGCTCCCGGTGTCGATCGCGGCGGAGCGTGCGGACGCGCTGATCTACGTCGCTGCCCGGATGCCACTGCGGGGACAGAGTCCGGCGGAACGGACGTCCTCGTGGAATACTCCAGAATTCACAAACTGTGTGCGGCGCGAGGACGGCGTCATGACCCTCGCTTCGCACGCGGACGGCATCCTCTATAACACGACCCCACGGAGTCTGCGTGATCTCGCACGCGCCCGGTGGCGGCCGATGAGGAGCGGTGTACCTGTTCAGCCTGTAGCCAACCCGGTCTGGGAGCACGTGCCGACGGTGTACGTGGTGTGTACTGCCGATCGTGCGGTTGACGTTGCGGCCCAACGCGAGGCGGCCACTCACGCTGATGAGATGATCGAGCTCGATTGCGACCACTCACCGTTCTTCTCTGCCCCCTCACAGCTCGCCGCCGTGGTGGAGTTCGAGGTTGCCGCTATGCGTTCACGGACCGGACTTTCGGGCGGGTAATCCCTGGTCGTGTTCGACGCAGATGCTATGTGGCAGAGGAGTCGGCCGAGGCCGGGGTCAGATCTGCGATCGGCACGCGCTTTCCCAGCTCGATGTCAGCGGAAATCTCACTCGCTGTATGTAGCAGCGGCGATAGATATCGGCTCACCAGCTCGTCCATCGACGTTTCCGCCGCGTGCGCATTGACGTTCACCGCCGCGATGGTGGCACCGTGACCATCACGAATCGGCGCGGCGATGGACCGGATGCCCGGTGCCAGTTGTTGGTCGGTCGTTGCCCAGCCGCGTGCGCGAACCTCACGTAGGACAGGCCTCGCCTCGTCCACGCTGGGTTGCCACACCGGCAGGATCCTGGAGCGACTGGGTTGAGATAGAACGAAGTCGAGTTCGTCGTCGGGGAGGCCTGCGAGCAGTACTTTTCCGAGCGAAGTCTGTAAAGCTGGAAATCGTGTACCGATCGTCACGCTTAATGTGACCAGCTTAGGTACTGCGACGCGGCCCACGTACACGATGTCGGATCCGTCTAGTTGAGCGATGGAGCAAGACTCTCGCGTCTGTTCGGCGAGGTTGCGCAGGTGTTCGCGGCTGAGGTCCCAGATGTCGCAATTCGCAATGTATGCGAGCCCGAGTTCTAGTACTCGCGGTGTGAGGATGAATGTGTTGGCGTGTGAGCGTACGTAGCCAAGTTGCTCGAGGGTGATGAGCATGCGCCGTGCTGTGGGTCGGGCCAAGCCGGTTGCCGCCGCAATGTCGGCGAGAGAGGCTTCGGCAGGTAGGTGCTCAAAGGCCTTGATCACATCCAACCCCCTGGCGAGCGCTTCAATGAAGTCCGGCCCTTCTCCACGTCTCATGCTGTCATCGTACGCCAAGCGGACATATGGCCGGGAAAATGCTCTCGAAAATAGCATAGGAAGCTCCGATGTTGGTACCTTCGTGCAGTTCTCAAGAGATAAATGCTTAATCTTGACCGGGATGCGTACACTTGACCGAAAGTGATCGGAGGCTATAGGTATGGGTGCGACGCAACCACTCCATCGTCATCTCGTCGTATCGTCCTCCGACGTCGACAGGGTGGTTTCAGCAGGTTCTACTTTGTTCTCGCCGCACCGCCTGCGTTGCCGGGCAGTAGATGCATCCCTGGCGGCGATGGAGCTCGACACTGTCACCTTGATTTCGATGCAGTACGGTGGAGATTCGATCGTCGAACCCTCTCACCCCCTCGACTATTACGCCGTCCACGTTCCCTTGAACGGACACGGCATCGTGCGTTTCTCTGGCGAGCAGATCGAGACGGGCCCTAATACCGCAGTGGTCTTCAGTCCTCGCGACGAGCCCAAAATGCGTTGGGCGCCGGATCTCCTCCAGATTGCATTCACCGTCCCCGCGGATGCGATGCGAACTCATCTCACCAAGCTGACGGCCCGTTCCAGCGGGCGTCCGCTGGTCTTCTCACACTCGGCGCCGTCGAAACGCAGCGTGGCTACCGACGGCTGGATAAACACCGTGCGGATGGTTTTTCGCACGGCAGACGCCTATCGACAACGCCCTCTTCCTATTGGTCTGCGCCGGTCACTGGAGGACATGCTGCTCACCAGTCTTCTGATGACCCAGCCCAACAACTGGACCGATACCCTGTATTCGGGGGTTCCCAGTGCCGCCCCGCATGCGGTCGCCCTCGCGATCGAGAGGATCGAGGCGGAACCTGAGGACAATTGGAGCCTGGCGCGATTGGCAGCCGAGACGGGCGTCAGCGCACGATCCTTGCAGGAAGGGTTTCGCCGCGCCAAAGGAATGCCCCCTATGACGTACGTCAAGAACGCTCGTCTTGATCTGGTACGACGTCGCTTGGAAGATCCACTTCGGACCGACGAATCGATCTCCGATATTGCATTCGACGCCGGATTCACCCACCTGGGCCGGTTCTCATCGGCGTTCCGTGAGCGCTTCGGGATCAAACCGTCCGAGTTGCGTCGCACCACGTCGCACCGAACGTGATCAAGGTCGTTCGTCGGGGGGACATCACCACCACAAGCGGCGCCGTACCACACGTCGCTATCAGCGCGGTCACGCGACGATCGGCTGGAAGTACAGTTCACCGTCCCTCCACGAATCCGGCAGGATCCCCGACCGTGTCGCCCGGCGACCGGTTGCTGTGCCGTGCGGATGTCGTGATCGCCGGGACCTTACTGAGGTTGCGCGACGTCACTGTCGGACACGGTTATCCCGCGATATAACCTCGGTGCAGGAGGCGCGCTCGTCGCGCATTGGGAGACTACCTGGCCGCTGTGGAAACGCTTCCATATCTCTTGGCAAGTCTCGTTCGCAGTCGCCTCGTCTGCGTTTTCGTAAGGCCCCCGAATCCGTTTGGGAGCGCAACTTCCCTGATCGGTCATTGCGGTCTCAGCTGGGTGTCAATGATCGTCTCGCGCTCGGCCCACCGCGTGCGCGTAACGCACGGAGCGCGGGGCGCGGCCCGGGTGACACCTCAAAGAAGCCGGCCGAGCCTTTCGGCGTACTCGTTCAGTACGGGCACGGCCGCTTCCTGGAGGTCGTGGAGGGTGGTTCTGGCGGTGGATGCACTGACGCTCATGGCCGCCACGGTTTCACCGCGGGCGTTTCGGACCGGTACGGCTATCGACAGCATGCCGAGTTCGATTTCTTCGTCGGTATACGCCATGCCGCTCTCCCTCGCTGCCAGAATCCGTTCCCTGACGGCATCGATATCGGTCAGTGTCTGGGGTGTGCGTGTCTGGAGGTTGCACCGTCGGAGGTAGTCGTCCAGTTGCGTATCGGTCAGTCCTGCCAGCAGTACTCGACCGGTTGCCGAGTTGTGGGCGGGGAGTTTGGCGCCGACCCGGACTCCGGTCGAGACGATCCGGGTGGCCTCGGCGCGGGCGACGAACAGGGCCCACCCGTCTTCGAGGACGGCGAGTGATACCGATTCGTCCAGCGCATCGCGTGCCTCGGTCAGTTGCGGTTGGGCGAGTTGCGGGAGCGGCGCGGTGTCCAGATAGGCGCCGCTGAGACGGAGCATTCTCGGTGTCGGGCGGAAGTTTCCGTTGTCGTGGGTCAGGTAGCCGAGCTCGACGAGGGTGAGCAGGCAGCGCCGTGCTGCGGCGCGAGAGGTGTCGGTCCGCTGTGCGGCATCGGTGACGGTCAGTTGTGGGTGGCGGATGTCGAAGGCTTCGATGACCGCCAGACCCTTCGCCAATCCGGCCATTCCTTCGGGGGCGCGGGAAGAACTCTTGACACTTTCTTGGGCGTCCTGCTTAATTGTTCGAGAATTGCTCATCTGTTCGTTATACGAACAAGCGCGGGGCGTGTCAAGCCCAAGCGAGCGAGTTCTCTGATGTCCCGACTGGTTGTCCAGACTGAGGAGAAATAATGGAAAGCAGCGTTGTCGACACAGGCCGCGATACCCCGGTGGAGTGGACCGACGACCTCACCCGAGTGCCGTATCGGGTGTTCCAGGACCAGGATGTCTACGCCGCCGAGCAGACCAAGCTGTTCCAGGGGCCGTATTGGAGCTACCTGTGCCTCGAGGCAGAGGTGGCCGGCCCGGGAGACTACTGCTCGACCTTCGTCGGCGAGACGCCGGTGATCGTGGCACGTGATCGCGACGGGGAGCTCTACGGATTCGAGAACCGCTGTGCCCACCGAGGTGCCCTACTGGCACTGGACGACCGCGGGAACACGAAGGATTTCACCTGCGTCTACCACGCCTGGAGCTACAACCTGCAGGGCGATCTGACCGGCGTCGCCTTCAAAGACGGAATCAAAGGCAAAGGGGGAATGCCTGATTCGTTCTGCATGGAGGATCACGGCCCGCGCAAGATGCGCATCGCCGTCCTCCACGGCCTGGTCTTCGGAAGCTTTTCCGATGACGTGCCGGACATCGAAGAGTATCTCGGCGAAGAGATCACGAGCCGGATCGCCCGGGTCCTCAGTGGCCGTACGCCCGAGATCATCGGACGCTTCACGCAGGTGCTTCCCAACAACTGGAAGCTGTACGTAGAGAACGTCAAGGACTCCTACCACGCCAGCATCCTGCACCTGTTCTTCACCACCTTCGAACTCAACCGCCTGTCGCAGCGCGGCGGGATCATCGTCGACGAGAGCGGCGGTCACCACGTCAGTTACTCAGCGATCGACCGAGACGCCGAGAAGGACGTCGCCTACGCCGACCAGAACATCCGATCCGAAAGCGCCTACAAACTGGCCGATCCGTCGCTGCTCGAGGGGTTCAGCGAGGTCGGCGACGATACGACGCTGCAGATCCTCTCCGTCTTCCCGGGTTTCGTGCTGCAACAGATCCAGAACTCCGTGGCCGTGCGCCAGATCCTCCCGACCGGAGTCGAGCAAACCCGCTTGAACTGGACATATCTCGGATTCGAAGAAGACACGCCCGAGCAGCGGGAGATCCGTCTCAAGCAGTCCAACTTGGTGGGCCCCGCAGGTTACATCTCGATGGAGGACGGCTGCGTCGGAGGTTTCGTGCAACGCGGAATCGCAGGTGCAGCAAGCGAGTCTGCAGTGCTCGAAATGGGAGGAAGTCTGGCCGAATCCAGCGAGAGCCGTGTCACCGAAGCATCGGTACGCGGCTTCTGGAAGGCATACCGGACCGCGATGAACCGACAGGAAGAGGCATGAGCATGAACGACTTCCAGCGAATCGGCCGTGTGCAGGCCGACTACTCCCGTTGCATCGACGAGGGCCCGCTCGAGCGTTGGCCGGACTTTTTCGTCGAGGACTGCATGTACCGGATCACCACCGCGCAGAACTACAGCGAGGGCCTGCCCGCAGGACTGGTATGGGCCAACACTCGCCGCATGCTCGTCGACCGCGTATCGGCACTGCGCGAAGCCAACATCTACGAGCGACACACCTACCGTCATATCCTGGGCCAGCCCCTGGTGCTGGAGGAGAACGGCGACGGTATCCATGCCGAAACCAGCTTCCTGGTGGTGCGGGTGATGCGTGACGGCCAATCCGACATCTTCACCAGCGGGCGATATGTCGACCGGTACGTGGAGGTCGACGGTCAGTTGAAGATTGCCGAACGGGTCGTGGTGTGCGACAGCACCAACATCGATACCTTGCTGGCGCTCCCACTATGAACGGGTCCCCGCCCCGGGTCCTGCTCACGATCGGCGACCCGAACGGAATCGGCCCCGAAATCGCGGTGAAAGCCGTCGTGGCAGCACAGGAACATCCCGCATTCAATCCGGTCCTGGTGGGCGATCGACATGTCATCGAATCGCTCGCCCACCAGGCCGGCATGACGGTCCGCGAGACGGTCGACGGCCACCGCGCACCCCTCGCCAGTGTGGTTGACGTCCTCCCCGTCGACTCGTTGCCCCCCGGAGCGTTCGCCCCGGGCCGGGTGAGCGCAGAAGCCGGGACGGCGACCGTGGCGTACCTCGAACGCGCGGCGCGCTGCCTGCAGGGCGGTGGAGCCCGCGGCATCGTCGCGTGCCCGCACTCGGAAACCGCGATCAACGCCGCCGGTATCTCTTTCAACGGATATCCAGGCATGCTGGCCGAACTCGTCGGCGCGCGACGGGACAAGGTTTTCCTGATGCTCGTCGGTGCCGGTCTGCGCATCGTGCACGCCACCTTGCACGAATCATTGAAAGATGCGCTCGGGCGCCTCACACCGGAGCTGGTGTACAGGGCAGCGCACGCTGTGGTGCAGACCCTTCAGGACCAGGGCATCGCGTCCCCGCGTATCGGCGTGTTCGGTATCAATCCGCATGCCGGAGAAGGCGGCCTGTTCGGCGACGACGATCTGCGGGTGACAGCGCCTGCGGTCGAGCGGCTGTGCGCCGCAGGGATCGACGCCTACGGACCGGTCGGAGCCGACCTCATGCTCGGCGATACCAGCTTCGACGCGTTCGTCGCCATGTACCACGACCAGGGCCATATTCCCGTCAAACTCCTCGCCGGACGCACCGCAGCCGCGATGACGATCGGCGCCGGCGTGCGGTTCTCCAGTGTCGGGCACGGCGCCGGGTTCGACATCGCCGGCCAGGGAACAGCCGATGCGGACGCCGTTGTCGCGGCGGTGCGGCTGGTCGGCGCCTCATCACACGTAACCGCAGGAGTCACGTCATGACCTACCAGGTAACCGTCACGGGATCGGACATCAATTTTCCGTGCGAGCCCGACGAGAGTGTGCTCGACGCGGCGGAACGCGCGGGATACGCGATCCCGTACTCGTGCCGCAAAGGCGTGTGTTCGAGTTGTGAAGGTGCGCTCGATGCCGGCAGCCTCGCGGTGCGCGGCCGGGGAACGGCGCAAGGCCCCGAAAACGGAGTGCTGTTCTGTCAGGCGCAGCCCACCACGGACGTCGACATCACACCGAAGCGGATCACCGAACGAGACAAGGTGGTACGTAAGCAACTCACCGCGAAGGTCCACCGAATCACTCGCCCGACACCCGATGTTGCGGTCGTGCAGCTGCGTCTGCCCACCGGAGTGCGTGCGAAGTTCGCCGCGGGTCAGTACCTCAAGGTTTTTCTCGACGACGGGGACAGCCGGAACTATTCGATGGCGAATCCGCCACACGAGAACGTCGGAGTGCAACTGCACATTCGTCACGTGCAGGGGGGACGATTCTCCGAGGAGGTGCTTCGCACGCTCGAGAAGGGAAGCAAACTGAGAATCGAGCTGCCCTACGGCGAGTTCTCGTTGAACCCCGACTCGGACAGGCCCGTCATCTTCGTCGCCAGCGGCACCGGCTTCGCCCCGGTGAAGTCGATCGTCGAGGACCACCTCAAACGCGGGGGAGAGCGGTCGTTGCATCTCTACTGGGGTGCACGACGGCAAGAGGACATCTACCTGCCCGAGTTGCCCGAGAAGTGGGCCTCGGTTTCGGATCGGGTTTGCTTCACTCCGGTCCTGTCGCATCCCGCCGAGGACTGGACCGGTCGCACGGGTCTCGTTCATCGAGCCGTGCTCGAGGATTATGCAGACCTCAGCGGCCACGAGGTCTATGCATGCGGAAGTCCCGCAATGACCTCGGCGGCACGCGAGGATTTCGTCCACGAGGCCGGTTTGGCACCGGACAACTTCTACTGCGACGCCTTCGTACCGTCGGGCGATCTTGTTGTCACCGCGTGATCCGCTACCACCACCACATCCGGGAATCCCGGTACCAGACACTGTGAGGCACTCATGTCCATCGCACCATCGCGCGTGACACTGCCGGATTTCATCGATTCGCGGCCGGTGAGTCGATACCAGTACATCGTGATCGGCCTGTGTGGGTTGGTCATGTTCATCGACGGCTTCGACACCCAGAGCATCAGCTACATGGCGCCCCACATCGCCGAGGAGTGGGGTCTGTCGAAACAAGTGCTCGGGCCCATCTTCTCTGCCGCTCTCGCCGGTCTGATGGTCGGCTATCTGGCGCTCTCGCCGCTGTCCGAGCGGTTCGGTCACCGCCGGATGATTATTGCGAGCACAGTCCTCTTCGCGCTCGGCACGTTGGCCGCGGCCTGGTCGCAGAACGTCACCGAGCTGATGGCGTTGCGTTTCATCACCGGAATGGGACTCGGTGCTGCTGCGCCCAGTGCCATCGCGCTGACGGGCGAATACAGCCCCAAGCGTCTTCGAGCGACCTTCGTCCTGGCGATCTACTGTGGTTTCTCCCTCGGTTTCGTCGCGGCAGGGTTGGTCTCCGGTTGGCTGATCCCGATCTTCGGCTGGCGGTCGGTGCTGGTCGTCGGCGCAGTAGCACCGCTTCTGCTGCTCCCGGCATTGCTGCGCTTTCTGCCGGACTCGCTCACCTTGATGATCAACAAAGGTGCCGAACCCAAGCGGGTCAGGTCGATCCTGCGCAGGATCGATCCCGGTCTCGCCGCCGGCTCCGACTTCACCTACGAGGCAGAGAAGCAGCCTGACGAACAGCGCACTGCACTGAGGAACCTGTTCACCCGTGACCGGGTGTTGGGCACGCTGCTGTTGTGGTTGGTCTTCGTCATCAATCTCGGTGAGTTCTACGCACTGCAGAGCTGGCTACCGTCGATCATGACGAGCCTGGACTACGACATGGGTACGGTGGTCACCGCTACGACCCTGACGACTGTCGGCGGCATCGCTGCGGCGTTTGTCACCGGGCCGTGTATGGACCGACTCGGTGCGTATCTCACCCTCGGAACGGTGTACATCGTCGGATTCGCGTTCGTCGCATTGACCGGTCTTGCTTTGAGTGCGCCGTTGTGGGTCCTGCTGACTGCCAACTTCTTTGCGGGTGTGTGTATCAGCGGCGGACAGAAGAGCTTGATCGCCTTGTCTGCGGTGTTCTATCCGACATCGATGCGTTCGACCGGTGTCGGTTGGGCATTGGGTGTGGGCCGCATCGGTGGAATTGTCGGGCCGATCGTGGTCGGAGCGGCTCTCGGGATGGGGTGGTCCGCCAGTGCAGTGTTCTATGCGATGTCGATTCCCATGCTCGTGGCCGGCGTGGCGGTACTGCTCCTGGGTCGATGGGTCCGGAGCGACAAACACCCCGACCGTGCGGTGGCGGAAAGTCAGTCGCTGGCGCACAAGTAGTACGAGTCGGCGACATGCCGAGGAGTCGGAGCCGGGGCTGCTCCGCGAACGGATGTCCGCGTACCCGCTTGCGGGTCGGTCCGGGTAGAGCCGTCTCTGTCGGTGTTCGGTGAGTGCTGCCGTTATGCGTCTCCACGGCATGGGCCGTCCTTCGGTTCGCTTTTCGTCAGGTCGACGAACCGAAGGGCGGCCCGTGCCCAGGGTTGTTGATGGAGATCGCGAATCGCGGAAGCTCGCGAGTTCGTCGGGTGACAGCCGACGTCGCGCTGCACGGCAATGTGCGTGCGACTGCATGGAGTTTGCGGGGGTACCGAGCGGGTACGCGAAGACGGTGTCGGCGAACGAGCATCTGCAAGGATCGCGTTCCGGTGCCGGCGGTGAGCAGGTCTCGGTGTTGTTGATCGCGGATCCGGGCGAGCCGGCGGCACTGGCCGAACGCATTGCGGAGTACCTGCCGGAACGCCTGCGCAGCTCTGCTCGCGTCGAGCGCCGGTGGACGGTGTGTGTGCGCAACGAACCGTATCTTCCCGACGAGCAAGCGGAGTTCGCGGAGGTCATCGACACGGTCGATCCGTCTTCGGAACACGAAGACATCGTCGTCTACCTCACCGATCTGCCGCGCCGCGATGACACCCTGCCTGTGGTGGCCGACGTCAGCGCCGACCACAAATTCGCGCTCGTCTCGGTCGCGGGAGTGGGTGGTTTCGGCATCGAGCGTCGCGTTCGCACGGTCACCGAACTTGCGATCACCCACATACTCGGTGAGCCGGAACTCACGCCCGGGGCCGCGCGGCAGTTTCCGTCTACGCAGATCGAGGACGGCATCCGGTATTTTGCGCCTTCGGGACTGCGGCGACTGCGGTTGTTGTCGGGGATGGTGCGTGCCAACCGGCCGTGGCGGCTGGTGACCGGACTGTCGAAGGTTCTCGTCGGCGCGTTCGCCACGGGGGCGATCGCCTTGGCCACCAATACGATCTGGTTGTTCGCCGACACGATGGGACCGTGGCGTATGAGTGCGGTGACGGTCCTGTCGATCATGGCGATGATTCTCTGGCTGATCCTCGACCATGAACTGTGAGAGCGTCCGAAATCACCGGAGGAGCGTGACCGTTCGGTGCTGTACAATACCGCGACCGTGGTGACCTTGACCGTCGGTGTCGTCGTGCTGCACGTGGCTCTGTTTTGTCTGCTGTTGGCTACTGCGAGTTTGACTCTTCCCCCGGAACTGTTGTCCCGTGTTCTCGGGCACGGGGTGAGCTTCTCCGATTATCTGACGCTCACCTGGTTGCTGACGTCCATTGCGACCATCGGTGGGGCGCTTGGGTCGGGGCTCGAGGACGACGCCGCCGTCCGAGAGGCGGCATACGGGGTCCGGCAACGGCAACGCATGGAGAAGATGAGCGAGGCGTCGAACGAGACGGGGTAGGTGTCCTCGGGGCATCCGGTGGCGGGAACATCAAAGACG
This sequence comes from Rhodococcus rhodochrous, assembly GCF_014854695.1. Classification (NCBI taxonomy): domain Bacteria; kingdom Bacillati; phylum Actinomycetota; class Actinomycetes; order Mycobacteriales; family Nocardiaceae; genus Rhodococcus; species Rhodococcus rhodochrous. The sequence continues at coordinate 266,735 of NZ_CP027558.1, forward strand.
GATCAATCGAGATGGTTGTGGTCAGGTTTCGCACCTTGACCGGGGTTCGGTGAGACGGGGCCATCGTGACAAGAACGCAGTCTCGACCTCGTAGGTGAGATCCGGCCTGTGGTGGGGTGATCGGTGACCGAGTTGTCGTGATTCGTCTGAACCAGCCAATGCTTTCGTCGGTTTTCGGGTGGTGTCCGTGCAATGGGGGCCTTATCGGTGACCTGGTCGGCGCTCATTGTGGGCAACTGGGCAAAGAGATGATCTGTGCGTCAGGCTCCCGAAGTGTCTGGGCATTCGGGAGCAGGGCGCTCATGAGAAGGGGGCCGAAATCGGCAGTCGCGGACAAGGCGATGCGGTGCCGCGATGCCGACGTGTCCGGTGATGCGTCCTCGTCGAAGGTCACGAGCGTGCGGCCACGATGCTCTCCGTCGGTTTCTACCGAAATCGTGCACGAGGGGGACTCGTTCAAGCTGACCGAACCGAGGGCAATTGCTGCGGCAAGGGGGTCGTGCAACAGGCATTTGGAGTGGTCGAACTCCGGGTGTCGGTCGAGATAGTAGGCGAGCATCGTTGCAGCGAGTTGGACTGCCGGATCGGTGGATGCGGTCTGCAGCAGGTCCACGTCGGCTCGGGAAAGACTGTGATTGTTCGTGATGTCGAGTGGTACCAGCGTGAGATTCCGCCAGGGGGCAGAGAACACTTGCGATGCGGCGACGGGGTCGGCGAAGATGTTGGCCTCGGCGTGGGGGGAGACATTGCCGGGAACGAGGTGAGCGCCGCCCATGATGGTGATGGCACCGACAGTTTCTGGGAGAGTTTCGTCGATCGCCAGTGCGACCGCGATGTTCGTCAGTGGGCCGAGAGCGATGATGTGAAGCCGGGACCCGATCTCGTGAGCCGTTGCGACCAGCCGTTCTGCGGCGGCCATATGGTCCGTGGGCGTTTGGGACGGAGGTAAGTCCAGGCCGGCGAACCCGTTGGGTCCGTGGATCCATTGAGCACCTCCCCAAAATTCCCCGGTCATCGGTTCCTGTCTTCCTACTGCGACCGGGATATCGGGGCGGCCGGTCAGCGCGAGCCAGCGACGCGCGTTCTCTGCGGCCTGGTCCACAGCGACATTGCCGGCAACTGCTCCGATGCCACGCAGATCGGCGTGGCATTTGATGAGGTATATCAACGCCAGTGCATCATCGATTCCCGGATCACAATCGACGTAGAAGACGGGGTCCCCACTGATTGAGTTTTCTCCCATAGAAACGATTCTATCTTGAAAGCTGTTGTCGTTCTCTGTGACACGGTGACCCTCGGGCCGGGTCGGGTCGTCGAGGACGATGCCGTCCCAGAGGCGGTACGGGGTCCCGGGGCGGCAACGCATGAAAGAACGAGACGAGCCAGGTGTCGAAGGACGCGGGCTCGTTGCCCTCGGCGCCTCCGGCGCAGGAGCATCGAAGGGGAAGACCGGTGAGATAGCGGGGTCAGGTCTCGCACGCTGAGCAATGGGTTCGGTAAGAAGGCACCAGTGATCGGAATGCCGATTCGAGGGGCCAGGAGAAGTCAGCCTGTCGTGCGGTGGGCACTTTCGGTGATCGAGTTGTGAGGCCGGGTGGACCATGCTCCGGGCACGGTGTGGAGCGAGGCCACAGCGCGTGCTGTGTCGATGAAATTCTGTACGGGTTTGGATGCGACATCCGTGCGCCAGGCGATGGACAGCGCCGTGGGCGGGATGTCGGTCACCGGCACGAATGCCAGGCTCGGTCTGCTGTAGAAGCGCTGCGTCGAGGCTTGTGAGAATGCCACGCCGCGCTCGGCGAGGATCGCTTCGAAGCATTCGTCGACGGTGGCGACGTCTGCGCCGACCCGCACCGGTTCGCCTTGGCGCGATTCTGTGGCCAGCCAGTAGTTTCGCCAGTTCTCGGGGGCTTTGCGTGCGACGAAGAACTCGTTGGTGACCTGCTCGACGCTCACCTCGGGCAACTGGGCGAGCGGATGATTCGCAGACACGACCATCACCCTGGGTTCGACGAACAGGGTTTCCATGCCCAGCCAGTCCTGCATCAACAGCGGGGGCCGGACGAAGGCGACATCGGAGGATCCGTCGGCCAACCCGACATACGGGTCGGAGAAGTCGTAGGAGTGCATCTGGACCTGGATGCCCGGATGCAGCGACTGGAACGTGCTGAGAATGTGCGGTGTGAGCTCTGCAGCTGCGTTGCCTTGGAAGCCGATGACCAACTTGCGGGTACTGACGCCGTGGGCGGCTTCGCGGGTGAGGTTGACTGCTCGTTCGGCGTTCGCCAGCAACCGGCGGCTTTCGTCGAGCAGGATCTGGCCGGCAGGGGTCAGTTCGACATGCCTGCTGCTGCGCAGCAGCAGCACTGCGCCGAGGTTCTGCTCGAGTTTGCGGATCTGCACGCTCAGTGAGGGCTGAGCGATGTGCAGACGGGCGGCTGCGCGCCCGAAGTGCAGCTCTTCGGCAACTGCCACGAAATAGGACAGAAGTCGCAGGTCGAGCTGGGGTTGCATGTTTCCGAAGATAGACAACACCACCCCGGGAGACCAGTAGTCATTGCCTATCGATCCGGGCCGGATAGGTATTGGACGCACCCGGCGGACACGAGGTGTGATGGCTGTCATGGCCGGCACGGCATCCGGGAGGCCAGCACTTTCCGGATTCGGGTCGGCATACCGGAGCGAGTGCTCGCACTCGGCCTCGCTGTCTCCCTCATCGAAGGAATCCCACATGACCGTCACTACGCGTGCCCTCGACACGGCCGACTGGGCTGCCTCGTTCACCGAGGCGAACAACACCGACCCCGAGATCCAGGCACACGGCAAGTACTTCACCTGCTCGTACCTGCTCGACATGACCGACCACACGTTCGTCATCCAGATGAGCCGCGGCAACGTGGTGGACATCGCGATCGACCCCGGTCCGCTGGATGTGCCGTACCAGTTCGCGCTGCGTGCCAGCGCGGACACCTGGCGTAACTTCGGCGTCCCGGTGCCCGCCCCGATGTACCACGGCATCTGGGCCGCGAGCTTCCAGCGCGACATGAAGCTCGAAGGCGACATCCTGGTGCTGATGCAGAACCTGCGGTGCATCACCCGCCAGATCGAACTCCTGCGCACCGTCGGCGTCCCGGTCTGATCCTCCCACCCCCTTTGAGCCGTAAGGAACACTGATGAGCAAGATTTCCCCGGTCACCGGCCACTACGTCGACGTCGACGTCGACGGACTGCTGTACAAGGTCTTCTACCTCGAGAACGGCACCGGCCAGCCGCTGGTGTGCCAGCACACCGCCGGCTGCCACAACCACCAGTGGCGCGGTCTGCTCGAAGACGAGGAGATCACCGCCAACTACCGTGTCATCGCCTACGACCTGCCGCGGCACGGCAAGTCGGATCCGCCGGAGAACACCGAATGGTGGACCGAGGAATACCAGCTTTCCGCGGACCACTTCGCCAATTTCATCGTGGCGCTGTGCGACGCGCTCGAACTCGAGAACCCGATCTTCATGGGCTCCTCGTTCGGCGGGAACATCGCCCTGCAGCTTGCGCTTCGGCACCCTGACCGCTTCGCCGGCGTCATCCCTGTCGAGGGTGCGGACTACTCGCCCGGCTTCTACCTCGACTGGTGGCAGCACCCCCACGCCAACGCGGCACAGGTCTGCGCGAGCGGCGTGTGGGACCTCATGGCCCCGCAGTCGCCCGAGGCGGACCGCTGGAAGACCTGGTTCTACTACAGCCAGGGTTCCGAGTCCTTCCGCGGTGACCTGCACTTCTACTCGGTCGATCACGACCTGCGCGGAAAGCTCGCGGACATCGACGGTGACCGGTGCCCGGTTGTGATGCTGACCGGTGACTACGACTACCTCACCACCCCCGAGGACAGCGCCCGCACTGCGGGGCAGATCCCGAACGCCGAGTTCATCGAAATGAAGGAGATCGGCCACTTCCCGATGAGCGAAAACCACACGGTCTTCCGTGGATACCTCATCCGGGCACTCGAAATCCTCCAGGACAAGGCACGCAAGTCCGTCACCACCAGCTAGTACCCACTCGCCCGCTCGGGTGTGGCCACCGAACGCGGGTGGCCACACCCGAGCGACCTGCATCGGCCTCGGCACCCCCTTCGGATGCCGACTGGCCGGGCGTGGCGATGAACCTTCACACACTCGGCAGGAGCTATGACCCACACTCTCCCCGCGGGCGTCCCCACCCAACTCTGGATCGGTGGAAAACTCGTCGATTCGTCTACCGGCACCACTTTCCCCGTAGAGGACCCCGCGACCGGTGCCGTGATTGCGCATGTTGCCGACGCCGCGCCCGAGGACGGACGCCGAGCTCTCGAACACGCCACTACCGTGCAAGGGGACTGGGCGCGGACCCCCTCGCGTCGACGTGGCGAAATACTGCGCACCGCATTCGAACTCATCCATCAACGGGCAGACGACCTCGCGCGCACCATCACTCTCGAGATGGGTAAACCGCTCCACGAGGCGTATGCGGAGATCGAATACGGCGCATCATTCCTGCACTGGTTTGCCGAGGAAGCGAACCGAATCAGCGGGCGAATCTCGCCGTCCCCGTCGGGAACCGGCACCATCGTCGTCACCAGAGAACCGGTCGGGCCGGTACTGGCCATCACCCCCTGGAACTTTCCGCTGGCCATGGCCACGCGCAAGATCGGTCCAGCACTGGCGGCCGGATGTTCGATCATCGTCAAACCAGCGGCCGAAACGCCTTTGACGATGCTGCTGGTCGGTCAGATTTTCGCCGATGCGGGTCTGCCCGAGGGTGTGCTGTCGATTCTGCCGACCTCCGATGCTGCAGCGCTGACCGCACCACTGATCGACAGTGCTGATCTGCGTAAGATCACGTTTACCGGATCCACCGGTGTCGGCAAGCTGCTGGTTCGTCAATCAGCGGATCGGCTCCTGCGGATGTCGATGGAACTCGGAGGCAATGCCCCCTTCCTCGTGTTCGATGACGCTGATGTCGATGCAGCGGTCGACGGCGCGATGGCTGCAAAATTCCGCAACGGCGGCCAAGCATGTACAGCAGCCAACCGATTCCACGTCGCATGTAGCGTCGCAGAAGAGTTCAGCGAGAAGTTCACCGCACGCATCAGTGCCTTGCGCACCGGACACGGTCTCGAAGCAGGAACCGATATCGGACCGCTGATCACCGCGAAGCAGTGCGCCACCGTCGATGCTCTGGTCGAAGACGCCGTCGCGAAGGGTGCACGTATCCGCATCGGCGGTGGCCGTCCTGACGGGCCGGGAACGTTCTATTCCCCGACCGTTCTCGACGGTGTGAGTCCCGACGCGCGTCTGCTGCGTGAGGAGATTTTCGGCCCGGTAGCCGCGATCACCACCTTCGATACGGAGGACGAAGCGATCGCGGCGGCGAACAACACCGAATACGGCCTCGCTGCGTACTTCTACACCCAGAATCTCGACCGAGCGTCCCGAGTCGCCAACGCACTCGAGACCGGCATGGTCGGAATCAACCGAGGCATCATCGCCGACGCGGCCGCACCCTTCGGAGGGGTGAAGGAGTCCGGCTTCGGCCGCGAAGGATCGGTCGAAGGTATCGACGAGTATCTCGCCACCAAGTACATCGCACACTGATCACCGGTGGCAGCATCCAGACCGGCGAATGCCCCTGCCCTCAACAAACACTCGTGCGCCGGGGGCTGGTGAAGGACCCGCCGAACGGTGGGTCCTTCACCAGAGAGGTGGTTACCGCACTCGTTTGTGTGGCACTACCTGCACATCACCCTTGCGAAGGGGATCGGCAGGTCGACGCGGAACGTCCCGACGAGTGTCGAGTTCAGCTGTGGCCTCCTGCCCCCGGTCACCGGGGTAGGGGACAGCATCATTGATCTCCGCGCTCCACGTGGCGATCGCTTCGTCGACCTCGGTGTCGGCACTCTGGCGAGCGAGCACCAATGCGACGAGCGGCGTGGCCAGTATGATCGTGCCGAAAATGTATGCCGGAAGCATCAAATCGAGGAGCGTCGCGCCCTCCGGCATGGTGGCCGTCGGGTCCAAGGACGCGTGAACTCCAGCCATGCCGGTGTAGTGCAATGCCGCCACTGCACAACCCATCACCAGCGCGCCGAGCAGACGGGTGGCTCGGATGAATGCCGTTCGTACCAACCACAACGCGGCGATGGATGCCCCGATCCCGATAGCCACCGAGGCGGCGACGAGTACCGGGTCGTGGGACAGTTCGCCGCGAATGCGGATAGCGGCCATGCCGCAGTAGTGCATCAGGCTCACCGCGACGCCCATCACGGCGCCGCCGATCAGTAACGCCGACCTGTCCAGGATCGGACGCCCGGCCAAGGCCCGTAGATCGACCAGCCACAGCCCGAACAGGGTCGCGCTGATAGCGATGACCGCCGAGAGGATCGTCAGCATCGGGTCGTAGCGGATGATGGTGCCGGGCACCGCGAAGCCCATCATGGCGATGAAGTGGGTCATCCAGATCCCGACACCGCCGATGGACAGGGCTGCCATCACCAACCAGCGCCAGCGCGTCGGACCGAGTGGGGTGGTAGCGGCTCGGCGAGCGCAGGACAGGCCGACGAAGGACCCGGCGATCGAGGTGCCGTAGGCGAGAAAGAGCACCCACAGTCCCAGATCGAAATGGTGCATTTCGTGTGACATCAGTGTTCCTTACCAAGGCACGCTCAAGCACCTGCGCCGGCGGTCGCGTGCCGAACCGTCCGGGCAGGACTGCGATCTCGGCCCCCCGAGCAGCGACAGCAGCGTACCTAACGCGACTTATGTTTCAAACCAGACCAACGCAACGGGGCGACCCGGACAGCCTCGCCTCCTCGGTCGCGGCGGTTCCTTCGCTGAATGGTTGCCGACTCGACGTGGTGCACCGTGAAGGGCTGTATGCCCGATCTCCCTCAGGCAGTCAAAGGTCGAGTTCGTCGGCTGCACGATGTATGGACGAGTCTGCGTCCATGTACGGATTAAGGCTGAGGCCGTAGCAAAAACGATTGGCCTCTCCTTCGGCGGACGCCGGCCGTGGCGGTGGCGGACGCCACGCTGTCCGTCGGTGTCGGATTCCCGCTCGTTTCCTTCCGTCATCGCGTTGAGTTCGATCGCGACCGGTGGCGCGGCCGGTCGCCTGACCGCCGACGGGGCAGTCGACGACTCCGGCCCCCTGCGCCGGAAGTGTCGTGCCCCGTCGGCTCTCCTCGTCAGCAGAAGATCGCCGGCGAGAAGATCAGGCGGTGCTCGTGCAGATTATTCGTTTTCTGCAAGATCATGCGTATTTTGAACAGGCCCGGTCGGTCTGGTGTCCATGTTTCGTCGAATGTCCCCTTCGTTCGGGTCGTCGGGAGGCTGTGATTCGTCCCGTCTTCGTGGCGGATCCCGGCCGCAAGGGATCAGTCGATGTCAATTCGAATTGCAGCTACCGGAACACGGTTCGGATTCTGTGGCATCCAACGGTCGCGGTTGGAAGGCCGGAATGTGTCGGATCGCCGACTGTGTGCTCATATCGGTGCGGCAGCGACCCGAATCGAGATCGCGATCGCGGCGGTGTCGAGCATGTGGCAAGATGGGCCCGGAACTGGACTGGTCGTAGGAATCATTGCACGACAGCATATTTCGTATGTACTACAGGACTCTGTGCCGAAGGTTGTCCACCGCGTCGTCGAAAACATCCCCGAGTCGTAGATCGGTTCTGCTGGGGTGCTGGCGATGCGAGAGGCGCCGGACTCGGTGATATCCATGCCAGCGAAGCCGGGAAGTGTCCGAAGATGGGACAGCCATGTGAGGCGCACATCACGATGATGGCTTTCACGTGACCTGCACTACAGAAAGGCTAGGACATGTCGCCTCACTCTTCCTCTGCGGTCGGACTTGCTGATACCGAGGTGTCACTCGAGTTGGATGCGTTGATCATCGGTGCGGGAGTCGCCGGTTTGTATCAGCTGCATCAGCTTCGCGAGCTGGGGTTGCGGGTGCGCGCCTTCGATACCGCCTCCGACGTCGGCGGCACCTGGTACTGGAATCGTTATCCGGGTGCTCGATTCGATTCGGAGGCCTACATCTACCAGTACCTGTTTTCCGATGAGCTGTACAAGAACTGGAGCTGGAGTCAGCGCTTCCCCGGCCAACCCGAAATCGAGCAGTGGTTGCATTATGTGACCGACAGTCTCGACCTGCGCCGCGACATCCAATTCTCGACGACGATCACCAGCGCGCACTACGTCGAGGACTCGAAGCGATGGATCGTACGCACCGATCGCGGGGACACGATTGCCACCCAGTTCCTGATCACCTGCGCCGGCATGCTGTCGGCACCGATGTCGTCGGTGTTCGAGGGCCAGGAAAGCTTCGCCGGCCCGATCTTCCACACCTCTCGATGGCCGAAGGAAGGCGCCGATGTCGCGGGCAAGAGGGTCGCAGTGATCGGTGTCGGCGCCACCGGGATTCAGGTCATCCAGACCATCGCCGAGAAGGTCGAACATCTGAAGGTGTTCATCCGTACACCGCAGTACGCCCTGCCGATGAAGAATCCGTCCTACGACGACCGGGATGTTGCCGCGTACAAGGAGCGCTTCGAGGAACTTCGCGCGACGTTGCCGCATACGTTCAGTGGCTTCGAGTACGACTTCGAGCATGCATGGGTCGACCTGACTCCCGAGCAACGGCGGGAAAGGCTCGAAGAGATCTATGACAACGGTTCACTCAAGCTCTGGCTCGCTTCTTTCGCGGAGGTGTTCTCCGATGACGAGGTCAGTGAGCAGGTGTCCGAGTTCGTGCGAGAGAAGATGCGTGCGCGACTGAAGGATCCGAAGCTGTGTGAACTGTTGATTCCGACCGACTACGGCTTCGGTACACACCGGGTACCGCTGGAAACCAACTATCTCGAGGTCTACCACCGTTCGAATGTCGAAGCAGTGGGGGTGCGCAGCAATCCGATCAGCCGCATCGTCCCGGAAGGGATCCTGTTGGAGGACGGCACGCTGCACGAAGTCGACGTCATCATCCTGGCCACGGGATTCGATGCGGGATCCGGCGCGCTGACACGAATCGATATCCGTGGACGTGAGGATCGATCGCTCGCGAGCGACTGGGCGCGTGACATCCGCACGACGATGGGCCTGATGGTGCACGGCTATCCCAACATGCTGACCACCGGCGCCCCGCTCGCCCCCTCTGCAGCACTGTGCAACATGACCACCTGTCTGCAGCAACAGACGGAATGGATCACCGAGTGCATCCGGCACATGCGTGAGCACGGGTACACCGTCATCGAACCGACCGTCGAGGGTGAGGACGAATGGGTCGCCCACCACGACGAAACCGCGAATGCCACGCTGATCTCGAAGACCAATTCCTGGTACAACGGCGCGAACGTTCCCGGAAAACCTCGCCGCGTGCTGTCCTACACCGGTGGGGTCGGCACCTACCGAGAACTCACTCTTGCGGCCGCCGCGGCCGGCTACAAGGGATTCCAGCTGAGCTGACCTTCTCGGATATCCGACCCCTGCGGTCGACCACTGCTCGTCTCACGGCGGCGTAGGTGCATGTCCATTGGGTGAGCACGCGCTGCTACCGCTTTCTCATAGCTCAGGAGGACGATCTCGATGATCGACAACCCGTACTACACGCACGACTTCCACGGTGATTACGACCTGATCGGCATCGGAGCCCTCGACCTCGAGGAGGGTGGCTCGATCCCGGACTGCCGGCTCGCGGTGGCAACGTTCGGAACGCTGAACGAAGCCAAGGACAACGCAATCCTCATCCCCACCTGGTACTCGGGGACCCATCAGATCTGGCGTGACGCATACATCGGTCCTGACCATGCTCTCGACCCGAACAAGTATTTCATCGTCTGCGTGGATCAGATCGGCAACGGTCTGTCGACGTCTCCGCACAACGCCACCGGCGTCAACGCAGAGATCGCCATGTCGAAGTTCCCTCGTGTTCGGATCGGGGACAATGTCGTGGCCCAGGAGCGGCTGCTCCGGGAGCATTTCGGTATCGAACGCCTCGCGTTGGTGACGGGAGGCTCCATGGGAGCTCAGCAGACCTACGAATGGGCGGTGAGGTTCCCCGACAAGGTTCTGCGCGCCGCACCGATTGCCGGTACGGCACGCAACACTCCCGGTGATTTCCTGATCGCGGAGATCATGCGCGAAGCGATCCTGTCGGATCCGGGCTGGAACGGCGGCGAATACACCTCGCATACGCAGGTCGTCGACGGCCTCACCAGGCAGGCTCACATCTGGGGAGTGCTCGGATTCTCGACCGAGTTCTGGAAGCAAGAAGTATGGCGAGCAATGGAGTTCGATTCCCTGGACGCGTTCCTGACCGGATTCCTCGAGCCCTACTTCACGGCGATGGATCCCAACGCACTCCTCACTCAATCCTGGGCCTGGCAACGTGGTGACGTCTCCCGGCATACCGGGGGAGACCTGGCCGCTGCACTCGGACGGATCACCGCCAAGACCTTCGTGATTCCCATCGACGAAGACCAGTTGTTCCCGGTTCGCGACTGTGCTGCCGAGCAGGAACTGATCAAGGGCAGTGAACTGCGCGTGGTCGAAGATGTGCTCGGGCATCTGGGTCTGTTCGCTGTCGCTCCGACCTACATGCCGCAGATCGACCGCCACCTTGCGGATCTTCTCGCGATCGAGGTCTGAAGCGGTGCCGCCACGACAACGGTCCACGTGGGCGGGACGGTAGTGAGTGTGCCCGCCGGCGGTCGTGGCGGCAGAGAACACCGAGATTTTCGCGCGGTTGCCGGCGATGTCGACCTCTATGCGTAGGGCGGGGCAGGTGATGGAACGGGCTCGGCTTCCCCTGGGGGTGAAGCCGAGCCCGGTGATCCGGTCGCCGTCGACGACCTGACGTCAGTATCCTGATGGTGGTGTGCACCCCGGATCCCGGCAGTCGGTGGTCCGGGGAGTAGGCGCGGTGCGGACCGCGAGTGCCGACCTCCGGCCGGCGGGGTGGTCGTACCCGCCCCCGTTACTGCCGTTGGAGACGGCAGGTTGATGTCCTATTCTGGGACATCCATCGAATGTGATGTGCGGCACATTGAGGGGGATGACAGTACTGCGACCTGCAAGGAAATGTGATGGACAGTGACAACCGCCGACGCCGTGTGACCACCACCCGGCACCTCCATGACCTCGCCGGTTCCCCCTCCGAGGACGTCTCGCCCCTCATCGCACAGTCATGGCGACGCTCACGTCAGGCGGGTGTCATCCCGGACGGCTCGCACCTTCCACAGCTGCAGTACGTCGAAGACCTCGACCTTCGCCGACGACTGGTGCAATGCGCCCTGCCGATCCTCGATCGGCTCCATGACGACCTGTCCGACATGTCCCTCAGTGTCGCGTTGAGTGACGAGCATGCGCGTGTGCTGGTCCGGCGGGACAATGATCCCGTCCTCGCCGCGAAGCTGGACAAGGTGTACTTCGCTCCCGGGTTCACCTACGCCGAAGAGCTCGTCGGTACCAATGGAGTGGGCACAGCCCTCGAGACCGGGATGGCCGTCTACGTCGACGGCGCTCAGCACTATCACGAATCGATCCAGTACTTCACCTGTGCCGGCGCGCCCATTCACAACCCCACCACCGGTCGTGTCGAAGGACTGATCGACATCACAGGCTTGACCCACACATCGAACCCGTTGATGCGCCAGCTCGCCCTTGGAGCGGCTCGTGATATCGAGTCGGCTCTTCGCGCCACGGGATCGATCAAGCAACAGCTCGTGCTCGGCGAGTTCCTCGTAGCCTGTCGGCGCCGGCAGACGGCGGTGTACTCACTCAGTTGCGGTGTTTTCATGTCGAACGAGATCGGCTCGCGCCTTCTCGACCCGATCGACGAGGCTTTTCTCCGCGAGGAAGCACAGTCGATGCTCGATCCGTCACGAGTTGCCCAGTTCGACCTGCGCCTTCCGTCCGGAGGTAGCATCACCGTCAAGCGCACCCTCGTCGAACATGGCGGCGACATCGCCGGCATCGTCCTCGAAGTCGAGGCGACATCGTGTCCCACGAAGACCGTGCAACCCCGGCGCACGGTTCCCGTGTTTCCGGGGGTGGCGGGGTCTTCGCTCCAATGGAACCGGTGTCGAGGGGAGTTGACGTCCCTCGCCGCGACAGATGCCAACGTGATCCTCAAAGGTGAACCCGGAAGCGGCAAACTCACTCTCGTTCGGGGCATGCACCTGTACAAGAATCCGCAGGCCCCGATTGTCGTCGTGGATTGCTCTGCTGGAAAGTCCGCTCACGAGGAATTGCGCACTGCGCTCGACTCCGCAGCGACCACGATCGTCCTTCGTCGCATCGACCGACTCGACGCGAGCACCGATGAGCTCTTTGCCGACCTCATATCCGCCGACCAGCACCGATACCCCGCTCGGTGGATCGTCGCGACCACATCCACTGATGGGGACGCACTTCAGAATTCTGCTCTCGCCGAGCATTTCATCGCCACCGTCGAGGTCCCCGCATTGCGTCATCACCCCGATGACATCCCGGACATCATCCGAATGCACCTTGCACCTCACCGCGAAACCGCTTTCAGCGACGACACGATGCGAACCCTGAAGAAGTACCATTGGCCCGGCAACGTCCGTGAACTGGTCGACACTCTCAATCACGTACTTCGCGCCAAGCCCGCGGGAACGATCGCAGTAGCTGATCTGCCTTCAGCGCTCAGCTCCGCGCCTCGCCGGACGATGACGGCAATGGAAAGAGTCGAGCGCGATGCCATAGTGGCTGCGTTACGGGACAGCGGTGGCAATCGCGTCGCCGCCGCGAAGTTACTGGGGATCGCGAGGTCGTCTCTCTACCGCAAGATCGACACGTTCGGCATCCACGTGTGATCGCGCAGAATGCGGTGATCCGAGAGTCGTCCTATGGCCTTGCGTCCGGTAGCGGTGACTGTCGGAAGGTGCAGTTGATTTCATGCCGGAGAGCAGGTTTCCGGCGCACCAGGTCTGATCGCAGGTGCTCGGGTAGTTCAGTCTGCCCGGGGAGGTGTGACTGAATGTGTAGTCCTGACCATCGAATTCACGCACGATCGCGTGGTGGTCGATCATGCCGGAGGCCGACCGCGGTGCCGGGGCACAGTTGAACACACACGATGTCGTTGTTGTATCTGTTTGTGGTGTCGAGCTGCCTACGCCCTGGGCAAGCGTGGCGGTGGCGCGCGCTTCCAGGGCAGGTGGGCTGCTCTCTCGCAATCGGTATGCAGCACAGCCCGACCGGACTCATGGCCGAGTATCAGGGTGCAGGATGGTTCGTCTCCGGGCGACCTCGGGAAACCGATCGCCCTCGCGGCAAGCCCGTGGGAGATGGTGTTCGCGCTCGACCTGTTGCACCCAGACCTCGAACGGCGTGGCAACACCACACCGCTGCGGGTGTTTCGACACCCGCAGCGGTGTGGTTTCCGTGCGTCGGGTGGGGGATTTCACCCGATCTCGTTGATGTCGTCGTGTGGCTGTTCGGCGAGCGCGCCGGTTACGCGAGCGGTCAACGGATCGAGGTCGATGTCCGGTGCCGCGGCTTGGGATGGAACCGGGTCAGGAAAGGGCTCGATAGACGGCGGTCTCCATGTCGAGGTAACCACCGAGTGAGCCGGGGTCGGCGAACGGGAAGATCTGCGTCGCCCAGTAGCCTCCGATCTTGTTGTGCCGGTCGATCCAGTAGTAGAGGTTGGCCAGGCCTGCCCAGGCGAGAGAGCCTGCGGGACGGCCCGTGGGTGCTTCGGTTTCGTTGGTCATGAACGTGTAGCACCAGCCCTTGCGCTGGCCAGGGAAGAACTCGGCGTCGTTCGACAGCGACCCGATGACACCCGGAAGCATCTTCACGGTCAGGTCGCCGAGGTCGTTCCTGGTCGCCCACTCGACGGTGTCGGGGCGGAGGATGACGGTGCCGTCGTCTGCCTTGCCGTCGTTGAGCCACATCCGGATGAAGGCGAGATAGTCACCGACGGTGGAGAACAGTCCGTGCCCACCCATGTCGACCTCGGGCGGGGTGGGGATGACGAAATCGGTGGCCTGGAGCCCGTCGTCGGTGCGCTGGTGCATGGTCGCCAGACGCGCACGCATGTCGTCGGACGGAGTGAAGGACGTCGATGTCATGCCGAGTGGGTCGAGGACTCGTGTCTTCAGCGCCTCGCCGAGGCGGGTGCCGACGATGCCTTCGATCACCTGGCCTGCCCAGTCGATATTCGAGCCGTACTCCCACTGGGTGCCGGGATCGAACAGCAGCGGTGTCTTGAGCGCGTCCTTGGTGGCGGTGACGATGCTGGGCTGACCGTGGTTCTCGGCGAGGCGGTTGTACGTCTCGTTGAAGAAGTCGTATCCGAAGCCGGCGGTGTGCAGCAGTAGTTGGCGGGTCGTGATGTCGGTCTTCGGTGCTCGCAGCAGCGGCTCACCGTTCGAGTCGAAGCCCTCGATGACCTGGAGTTCGCCGATCGCGGGCGCGTACTCCTCGGCCGGGGAATCCAGGTCGAGATCACCGGATTCCACGAGTTGCAGCGCCACGGTGCCGGTGAGGGCTTTGGTGGTCGAGAAGATGCTGAAGACGGTGTCATCGGTCATCGGTTGATCGTTGTCGACAGACCGCACCCCGGCGGACTCGATGAACAGGGCTTCCTGGTCGTTCGTCATGCCCGCTACTACTCCGGGCACGGCACCGCTGTTCACCGTGGTGTGGATGACTTCGCGGGCTGAGTCGACGACGCGCTGGGTATCGGACATGGGAGGTTGTTCCTCTCGTTCGGTCGACAGTGACGCTGCTCCAAGTTTCATGAACGTGTGATGGGTGTCTCAACCGACGCGGCGGCGCAGTTTCGCTCTGTTTCCCCGCCGAATGGCGGGTCCCTCGGTCGAGCGGTCGCCGTATTCTCGATCCGAGTCTTCGAGGAGGTGACGTGACGATGGCCCGAGCCGTGCCCCATCCACCATTCGATGCCGAACTCAAGGCGGGATTGGCTGTGGTAGGCGGTATGTTCCCTCCGACCATCACTGCGGACCTGATCGAGTTCATGCGTACGTCCTATGCGTCCCCTCCGATGGACGAGGAATTCGACCGCCGGCGGATCGCGGTGAACGACGTGACCTTCCCCGGGGGTGATGGCGCTGCCGTCAACGCTGCGGTGCTTCGTTCCCGGGACTTCAGCGGGCCCCGTCCTGCGGTGCTGTACGCGCACTCCGGAGGATTGATGTTCGGAGACATGTTCAGCGGCCTGGACCTGGTGCTGGACTGGGTGACCGAACTGGGGGCGGTTCTTGTCACGGTCGATTATCGTTTGGCCCCTGAGTATCCCGACCCCTACCCGCGTGAGGACATGTATGCCGCCCTGGAGTGGTTGGCTGCGCATGTCACCGATCTGGACGTGCGGGCGGACCGGATCCTGGTCGCCGGTGCCAGCTCCGGTGGCGGACTGGCAGCCGGTCTCGCGCTGGCTGCGCGGGACCGCGGTGGTCCCCGGTTGTGTGGGCAGGTGCTCGACTATCCGATGCTCGACGACCGGTGCATGACCGCTTCGATCGAGCAGTTCGACGGTATCGGTGTGTGGGACCGGATCAGCAACGAAACCGGCTGGACCGCCCTGCTGGGTGAGCAGCGGGGCACCGACCTTGTCTCGCCGTATGCAGCCCCGGCCCGCGCGCAGAATCTGCGCGGATTGCCGCCGGCCTTCATCGACGTCGGTGCGGCCGAGATCTTCCGGGACGAGGCGATCGACTATGCCAACAGGATCTGGCAAGCCGGTGGCGATGCCGAGTTGCACGTATGGTCCGGCGCCTTTCACGCGTGCGACATTTTCGCCCCGCACACCAGCGTGGGCCGGTCCATGATCCGGACCCGCAACACCTGGGTCGAGAAAATCCTTGCGGACTGAGGGCAGGAACGAACATGCAAGAGCTACTCGGACGGATCGCCCGCCTCGATCCCAGCGCCAGTTTGGGTCTGCGTGTCATCGCGTGCTTCGACGAGTTGATCGTCGGCAACGTCAACACCCGTGCCCTGCTGGCAACCGCTGCCGCGCTGGCCGGTTGTACTGCAGGGTTCCGGCAGAGCGTCCCGCCGCGGACTCTACGAGTCACTCCGAAAGGAGAAGCAGTGCAGGGCGAATCGCCGACAGATCCTTCGAATCTGCACGTGGCGTCGGAGGACGGCATCGACGTCTGGCTCGAACGCGACGGTGCTGCTGGGCCGAACGACGCACTCATCCTCGAGCGCTTGGCACTGGCCGTGCGGATCCGGAACGGGCGTGGAGCCCGGGAGATCGACAATCGCCGCCACCTCGGCATACTCACCGGTCGCGAGAGCACTCCCGACGAGCGGTTGACCGCGGCGAGCGCGCTCGGCTTGTCGGCAACGGGCATGTATCGCCTCGTGGTGGCCCCGCTGTTCGCGGTGTGGCGCAATCATCCCGCCGGTCCGGAGGACGTGATTGCCACCCCGTTCGGTCCGGTCCACGCCATCGTTGTGCCGGAGCGGTACCCGCCGTTCGGCGCTTCGCCGTGCGGTATCGGAACAGCCACGCCGCCGGACTCGTTGGATCGGTCGTTCCGGACCGCGATGGTCGCTCTGCGCCTGTGCCGAGCCCCGAAGGAACCCCAGGTTGTTGCCGACTCCTACGGGGGTCTGATCGAACTGCTTGCCGACGCCGATGAGCACGCTCCGCACAGCGACGCCGACCGTGTCGAGGCCATCGCACACTACGCCTGGGGGATGGAGACGATCGATGCCGTCGTCGCTGCGCAGTCCGTTCGGGAAGCGGCGCGACTGCTCAACATCCACCACAGCACGCTTCAGAGCAGGATCGATACCATCACTGCGACACTCGGTTTCAACCCGTTCGAGGGATTCGGGCGCAGCCGGCTCGGGGCAGCGTTCCTGCTGCATCGCTTGCGTACGTCGACGGTCCTCGACCTGCCGGCGGCTGCGGCACCCGGCAATGTCGCCGTGCTCGGTCCTGCTCGTCACGCGACGGTATGAGGCCGTCAACGCTTCACGATGTGGTCTCGGTCATCTCTGTGCCGGTTCGGCGCGTTGGCGTGTCGGTGATCGCCGGAAGTGGCACATCGTTGTGCGGGTGATGTCCCTGCGACGTCAGCTCCGGGCGGCGGAGCCGTCTTCATCCCAGTCGGGTAGGGCCGGCACTCGGGTGGCGAGGGCGGTATCGGCGACGATCAGCACGACTGCGATTGCGCGAGCCAGAGGCTGGATTACGAGGCTGGAAATCATCAGAAAACGGTCTTCCTTGGTCGTGGGTCGTCCGGTGGAGCCGGGGCGTCCCGTCGGGAGAACGGGTCTGCCGATCGTGGTCGGACCTGCCATCTACGTGCCGGAGTTGATCGTCCGGGCGGATCGGCTCGGACGACAGCAGCGGTAGTCGATTGTTCAACCATAATTATGCTACTCGGTTCCGAAAATCAAGTCGATCATGCCACGGAACCGAACGAGCAGCCGACATCGATGGTGCACCCTCCGATCGGATGTCCGAATCTCTTCTGCATGAGCGGTACCGTCCATGTTCGCAGGTGAACGTAAAGAGGATTCCGATAAGGGGGCGGGATTGGACGGTGAGAGCGATCGGCATACCGACTGTCCCGCAGGTAAATACCGGCGAACGGCACCGGCGGGACATGGCGAGCTCATCGACCGAACGGATGGCACACAACCCCGCCCTGCGCCGCACGGTATGGAGGGCCCGGATGCCCTGCCCGTTGGAGGAGGGGGGACAGGCAGGGCATCCGGGACGGGGTCGGTTCACCGACCGGGATCCACGGTCCGCCGACAGGGGGTGACGGGTCGTGGTGGGTGTCGCAAGATCATGTTGTCGGTCGCTTCGCGCGTCGCCTATCTTTACGGTACCGGGTACCCAAAATCAAGTCTCGGGTCGGAAAAAGGGGGGAACGCGATGGCTACCGGCAGACGTGGACGTCCACAGGTGTCGTCTCGTGCGCAGGTCGAGGCCGCCGCGTTCGAGTTGTTTCTCGAACGGGGCTATGCGGAGACATCGATCATGGACATCGTTGCGGCCGCAGGGATCAGCAAGACCACCTTCTTCCGGTACTTCTCCAGCAAAGCGGCACTCGTGTGGTTTCCTTTCGAGGAAAGCACCCGCGATCTGCAGAGCGCCTTCGACACAGTCGGCGATGAGGTGCCGGTCATGGAAGCGATCCGGGCCGGGGTGATCGATACGGTAGCGGCCCGACTCGACGACGAGGGCGTCTGGACCGCCCAGATTCGGATCCTCGACGCCTCACCGGAACTCCAGGCCGAGGGTGCGCAACGGTGGTTGGTGTGGTCCGAGGTCGTCTCGACGTTCGTTGCGTCCCGTGTCGGTACGCGTCCGGCGGCGGTGGTGCCGGCTGCTGTCGGGGGTGCGGTGCAGTCCGTGGTGCTCGCCGTCCTGCGCGAGGGAGTGAGGTCTCCCGCATCCCCCAGTGAGGTGTTGACCATACTCGATAGGTCGTTGGCTTCGCTGGGGCACAGCCTGCAGAAGTGGATCGACGAACAACCTTGTAAGTAAGGCGCATCGGCCTCCTGCGCAGTGGCGGAACCTACGTGCGAGATGTGCCCGAGGGCCAGTGACGTGCGCACCGTCGATGTACCGGATCGATGCACCGCCGGTGGTGGTGGTTTGCCCGCGGACGGGACTCACCGTTTCCCGGCCCGTTGCCGTCCGGAATGCCGGCCGTCGATCGTGAGGCGCTGCATCGTGCCGAACCGCCGGCCCGGGCAGAGTTCGTCGCCGCTCGGCCCGATGGGGAACTGGTGAAGTATCTGGCCGGTGAAGCGCGTGGCGCCACTGGGTTCGGTATTCGCGACACTTCGAGCGATCGGAGTGGGTGCGCAGGTGCGAGTCGCACTTGTTCGGATGTCGAACTGCATCGCAGGCCGTGCCGGTGATGCACATCTCGAAAATTCCTCGCACACGATTTGTTCGTGCACGATCGATTCCAGTACGCTCGTCCTGTGACCACAGGTGACCTCGCTTCGATCGGGCTGGGGAACGACGACCTCTTGGCGTTGGACCGACAGGTCTGCTTCGCGCTTGCCGTTGCCAACCGGGCCGTCCTGGCTGTCTACCGGCCCATCCTCGAGCCGCTGGGGCTCACTCACCCGCAATACCTGGTGATGTTGGCGCTGTGGGGGAAAGCTCCGATGTCGGTCAAGGCGATCGGCGAAGCGTTGGCGCTGGACTCGCCCACGCTCTCACCTTTGTTGAAGCGCCTCGAAGCCTCGCAGCTGATCACTCGTTCGCGCAGTCGTGTAGACGAACGTCAACTGGTCGTCGATCTCACTGCCCGAGGTCGCGCCCTGCGGAACGAAGCCGAGAAAGTCCCGGTCGCCGTAGTCGAGAAGCTCGGTGTCTCGCCCGCGGAGCTCCAGGAGCTGCATCGGGCACTGACCCGTCTCAATGATGCTGCAGCACATGCAACAACCAGTTCGGATCGACGTCCGTCCCGAGATCCATCCGAGCCACCGGATACAACGAAGGGAACGCTGTGACGACCCCACTTCGCACACGACCTACCGTGATTCAGCGCCTGGCCTATGTGGTTGGCCGCCCCTTGCCTCCGCAGATGCAGGACTGGGTCCGTAACGACATCCTGGGGCCGGGTGGCGTGCGCCGATATCTTCTTCGGTGGAATGTGCCGGTCATCCCGCTGCTGCTGTTGTTCCTGCTGATCCCGGGACCGGTATGGATTCCCGTCTCGATGATGATGTTGCTGCTCTTGCCCTGGATGTACTTTTCTGTGGCGTTGATGAGCATCTGGCAACGTCATCGACTCCAGCAACACGGTCTCGATCCGGATCTGCTCAGTGCGAAGGCACAGGCGCGCGCCTCGCGTGAACGCGAGGATTACGAACGCCGGTTCGGTCGCGCAGCCTAGACAGTACGGGCAGCTCTGAACGCGGAGTCAGGGTTGCGGACCGGCGCCTATCTCACCCACGTTGGCGGATTGCCGGGCGGCAGGGCCCCTGCCCGGCTCTTGCGGCGGTGGTGGGATGCCCCGGCATCGAGGCACGACCGCACGGTCTACGGCCGATTTCGGTACCGCACACGGTGCACGAGGGGCGTCCTCGTGTAACCGGTGAGTGAGTGGTGCACATGGCGGCGACAGTCGTCGTTCGGCGTAGCGGTGCTGCGCAGACCGGGAAAGGAAGGTCAGCCCGCCGGCATCGCGGCAGGGCTATCAGGCAACGCGAGGGTCTGTCGCGGAGTTGCTCGGTGGCCGAGGAACACCGGCCGATTCGCGTGACCGAACAACAGGGGAAGCAGGTCGCGGGCAGCGACGGTTCCGTACCAGCCGCGGTGCGCGAACGATTCCCCGAATCGAGTGACTGCGTCGGGCCGCACGGTGGGTCCGACGACGAGGAGCGGGGTGGGGTCGGCGGTGTGCAGGACGCCGTCGGCCGAGGGAGTGGCGTGATCGCCGGTGATCGCGACAATGGCGCGCTCCGACAAGGACTCGAAGCGTTCGAACGCCGGGTCGAGCGCTTCGAGTACGTCCAGCTTGGCGCGTGGCTGTTTGGTGTGCCCGGCCTCGTCGGTGGCCTTGGTGTGGATGTGGACGAAGCGTGCACCCTCGTCGATCAAGTGCTCGGCCGCCTCGATACGTGTGGTCATATCCACACCGTGATCGGTGGCGGGAGGCAGGTGATGGTGCCGCATCCCGAGGAGCCCAGCGATGCCCCGATAGAGGCGGGTGCTGGTGACGGCAGCTCCTGCCACGCCGGCGTGGGTGAGGAAATCCGGCACGGGTCGCCGGCTGCCCGACCATTTGGTGGTCATGACGTCGAGAGCGGGGCGTCCGTCGGCGGCGCGTACTGCGTTGACCGGACTCGTGAGGAGATGACGCCGGGCGGTCAGCAGCAGTTCGTTGAGGCGTTCGGCCAGATCTGTCGCCTCCGGACCGGCCGATGTGACCTGCAACCAAGGGTGGAAGTCTTCGAAGAAGGGGTCCGAGTCGGTGACGTCGCCGCGGGTGTGGTGCGGGAGGACGAGCACCGCTTCCCCTCGACCGACCGGATGAAGCTGCGCGTCGGCCTTGTCGAACAGCGGTGCCAGTTCCTCGAATAATCGATCGGCGTCGGCAGCGTCGTCCTTACCTACGCGCCCGGTGATCCATACCTGTCCGTTCTGGACGCAGGACGTGCGTAGTGCGGCAAAAGTGGTCGCGGCGTCGAGCGGTAGGTCGATGCCCGCGCCGACTCCTTCGAGGACGGCACGTCCGGGAAACGGTATGTCGGAGTATCCGAACATGGCCCAATGGGCCAGTTCGGAGGCGGGGGCGCGTCCCCATCCGAACGGTATGTGCCACCCGCTGCTCCCGCGGGCGGTCAATCGGTCGAGGACGGGGGTGCGTGCCGCCTCAGCGGGGGTCCGGCCCGACAACTCCGGGACGGGTCGGTCCCCGAGCCCGTCGAGAGTGACCAGGATGACGGGCATCCGATCGTCGTCGAGGCGGGGCTGGGTTTCGCCGTAGCCGGGCATCCTCATGGCTGTTCCTCCAGCACGCTCGTGGCGATGAGCTCGCTGAGCAACGCCACGGTGGCTGCGGGCACGTGGTGTCGCCAGCTGTCGTCACCGGCCAGCATCGCCTGGCGGATGTCGGTCGCGTTCAGCTTGGTTACCGGGTCGCCGTCGACGACGGTTACCGCGTAGCCGGCCTGCGCGAGCCATCTGGCTTTGTCGTGTTCCCAGTCGCTGAAAACCCGCACGAAATGCCGTGCCGAGTGGGGTACATACTGCGGCCAGAGCTGCGGTTGGGTCAGGTCGAACGGCACGATGGTCACTCGTCCGGCCCGGACGTGGTCGGTCAGGGCAGCGTCGAGCAGGCGGGCCCGCTCGAAGTAGGTGAACGGATTGGCCGCCCGGGTGTGTCGGTGCGCCGAACTTGCTTCTTCGTGGTGTGCGCTCGGATCCGGGTTGGTGATCGCCACCACCAGGTGATCGCACTCGTTCAGGGCGATCTCGAACAGTTCCATGTGCTGATTGTGCACAGGCTGGAATCGGCCGGTGACACAACCGAATTCGGTCATCGTGTGCTCGTTTCAGCAGTGACGACGCCGGGACGGCCGTCGTCGACGAATTCACCGATCACGCAGGCATGGGCATCACCGCCGGCGCGCAGAGCGGCAACGACCGAGACGGCATCGTGGGGTGGAACGGCCAGAAGCAGCCCCCCGGAGGTTTGGGCGTCGGCCAATAGGAGCTGCTGCTCCTGCGGGAGCGAAGAAGGCTCGAACCACCCTTTCCGCAGTGCATTGACCAATGTCCTGCGGCTTCCGTCGGGAGCACAGCCGTCGGCGATCAGAGCCGTCACTCCGGGCAGAAGAGGAACTCGGTCGATGTCGATGCGAGCTCCGAGGCCGGCCGCGGCCGCCATCTCGTGCAGGTGGCCGATCAATCCGTAGCCGGTGATGTCGGTCGCTCCTTTCAGCCCGGCCTCACTGGCGATCCGGCTGGCCGAGTAGTTCAACCTGGTCATGCTCGCGACTGCAGCGGTACGTGAGTTCTGCGGGGCTTGACCACGTTTGATTGCGGTACTGATGATGCCGACCCCGATGGGTTTGGTCAGCACCAGTAGATCGCCGGGGCGAGCGCCACCTTTGGTGAGGATCTTGTCGCGCTCGACCTCACCGATCGCGACGAGGCCGTATTTGGGGATGGGGTCGGTGATGCTGTGGCCGCCGACGACCAGAGCGCCGGCGGCAGAGACAGCATCCGCGCCGCCGTGGAGAACCTTGTTCAACATGTCCGCGCCGAGGTCGGTGGGCCAGGCAAGGATGTTGAGGGCGATCAGGGGGCGGCCGCCCATCGCGTACACATCGGACAGGGCATTGGTGGCGGCGATCCGGCCCCAGTCGCGGGGGTCATCGACGAGGGGAGTGAGGAAGTCGGTGGTGACGATCCATGCCTTCGTGTCGTCGATGGCGTAGACGGCAGCGTCGTCAGGGGTGTCGAGTCCGATCAGCAATCCGGACTCGTCCGACTGGGGAACTCCGGCCTGTCGCATCATGGTGACTACGTCGTCGAGCATCGACTGTGGGAGTTTGCAGGCGCATCCTCCGCCATGGGAATACTCGGTCAGGCGGCGCATCGTGGTGGTCATGACACTGCTGCTTCGCGGAGTAGGCCACGGGCGATGGCGTTGAGCTGCACTTCGGAGGTGCCGGCGGGGATCCGCAGGTTGCGGGCCACTCGGAAGAGTTTTTCTTCCGGGGAGCCACGCAGCAAACCGTTGGCGCCGTGGACCTGGATTGCACTGTCGGCCAGGCGGTAGAACGCCTCGTCATTGATGATCTTGAGAAGGCTGATCAGGCGCGGCGCTTCCTTGTGCAGTGGGATCTCGAACGCGCCCCACTGGTCGAGTTCGGCTTGTGCGACCAGGGAGGTCGAGCGTGCTTGGTAGAACTCGAGAGCCATGCGGGCGATCAGGTGCTGGATCGATTGCAGATCACCGATGGGGCGGCCACCGGATTTGCGTTCCTGCGATCGGGAGATCGCTCGTGTGATGAGCCATTGGCCCCATCCGGAACACATGCCACCGCGGCACAATCGCCGCCAGTTGATCCAGGACATGGCCAGGGCGAAGCCGTCGCCCACCTCACGGACGATGTCCTCCGCAGGCACCCGCACATCACGGAATTCGAGTTCGCCGGTGAGTCCGTCGTCCATCATGGTCGGCAGGTCGGGGCCGCGCTCGAGACCGGGGGCGTCGGCATCGACGAGGAACATCGTCAGCGACCGGGTTCCGGCGCCGGGTTCGGTGACGGCGACGACCTGGTATACGTCGGCGAAATGGGAATTGGTGATCCATGCTTTGCGGCCGTTGATGATCCAGTCGCTGCCGTCTTGTTTCGCCCAGGTCTCCATACCCAGGACATCAGTGCCGACATTGGGTTCGGTGTTGGCGAACGCAGCAGTGATCTGACCTTTGATCAACGGCGTGAGATACCGCTCCCGCATCGCTTCCGACATGTGCTCGCTCGCGGGGTTCGGGCCCTCTGTCCATGCAAGGGCGGCCAAACCGAGCCCGAGACCGGAATGGCGGTAGACGAATTCCTCGACGTGGTGCATCTCCACGCGGTTGAATCCACCGCCTCCGAGTTCGGCACTGATGTGTGGGGCGTACAGGTTCAGGGCGCCGGCGCGCCGTTGCACCTCACGGCGAGCCTCCCACACGATCGGGTGCATTCGGCCTTCACTGTCGAGCTTCGGTTGTCCGGCAGTGCCGACGTTGTGCTTCGCGAGTTCCTCTTCGAGTGGACGGACGTCCTCGTCGAGGAACCGGCGAAAACGGTCGGTGTACTCCTGCACCCGAGCTGTAGGAGCGATCGACATGGAGTGTTCGGTCATCGTCTCTCGATTCTGTTTCAGGTCATAGCCTTTGGTGTGTAGCCACCATCTTCAGGTAGCTGTCGAGCATGGCTTCGGCGTCGTCGCGGACCGATTTCACGCGACCGGTTTTTGTCATCAGGAGCAATCCGAAGACCCAGGTGGCATGGACCACCGCGAGGTGGTGTGCAGTCTGCTCGGTTGCCAGTCCGTCGGTGATCAGACCATTCGCGATCAACGTCATCACTTGGTCGAACAGGGTGTTCAGTTCCTCGTCGAGCTTCTTGTTGAGGCCTGCAGGGCGGACTCCGCCGTACAGGTAGAAGCCGAGTTCGAAGTCGGCGGGATGGGTGTCGTAGAAGGACCACAAGCCGTGCAGTGCCGCGGCCGATGCCGGCCTGTCGGGTGAGGTTTCGACGGTGGTGGCCACTTCGGACTGCAGGGCGTGCAGGGAGTCTCGCAGCACTTCGGCGTAGAGCTCTTCCTTGGTGTCGAAGTAGGTGTAGATGGCTCCCGTTGTGTAGCCCGCGGCCTGGGCGATCTCGCGCATCGAGGCGGCGTCGATGCCGCGTTCGGCGAAGATGCGCTTCGCGGCATCGCGTATCAGTCCTTTCTTGAACTCCCGCACGGCACCGCGCCGTGACCCGGATTCGCGGACCGTGTTCTGAGCATTGATCGACATGTCATTTTCCATAACAGCGTTCAGTTTCCTTAACTGTAGTTCTCTTCTGTGAGGGGCGTCAACGGTTCCAGCTTGCCGGACCCACTGTCGGGGTTGTTCTGAGTGGTACCGGCATCAGGCCTGCGTCCCAGCCGTCGCCGATACCGAGCGACCGAGCGCGTGGATCCGGCGTCTGAACGAGACCCGGTGTACTCGGTCGGCCGAGGTGAGGACGGCCCCACAGTCGACAAGCTCGTGCACCGTCGACCACTCGCGCTCTGCGTCCACACGGATGCACCCACCATCGATGGTTCACATGATGCTCATGGCAACCTCAGCGATGCCCGACGGCATGCTGAACAGGCGATTTTCTCGCTGCCCGCCGCAGTAGCAGGACATGCTGCAGGCGCTGGTGACCGACGGCGTCATGGCACGGCCCGACGCTGCGGGCTGCACACTCCGATCCGGTCGTCGGAGATGCACCAGCGCCTGCTCGCGGCTTCCGGATCCGAGTCCACCTGCTCGGCGCCAAGCCCCGGTGTGTAGGCGGCTCGAACTTTCCCGTTGATGTGACCCTCAGCTGGGTGCACGGTGCGGTCCGGTCGGCAACGGGGTGGCTCGGCAGCCGTCTGTGCCGTCTCCTTCCGGGCGATCCTCGGTCGTTCTGTGTCGTCACTCTGTTCGACCTGAGGGAGGGAAGGGTGGTGTGGTCGAAGGGGTGGTCCGGTTCGGTCAGCTGGTGACCGAACCGGGTGATCGATTCCGGTAGGACTCCGACGTCGGTGACAGCCGGCACCACGTTCTGGCGGTGGACGAGATCGCCGTCGAGCCACCGACTACAGTGCGCTGCACTGCTGCTCGCAGCGCCTGTCCACCGAACGCCCGCAGCGACATCTGCGGATATATGCCGGCAGCTGTCAGCATCGGTACGCAGCGGAGACGACGCGAGGTCGGCTCCATAGCCGTTCGATACCACCGAGACCACGGTTGCGATCACAGCGGCGACGGTGGCCCCGGTCCCCGTGCTCGACGCACGTGCGATGTTCCCCCTCGGCTCGAGTACCGCGGCGACCGCGCGCTGACACCTGTCGGAACGGGTGCTACTCATCCGGTGGTCAGCACTTCACCGATCGGATCGGCTTCACCGATGGAGGGCCGGCTCGGCGAATCGCAAGGCTCTTGACCCAGCCGGGGGACTGGTTGCGTCCCGGCACGCGAACACTCGGTGTGGCTGATGTACGGACAGGACGATGGACACCTAGCGTGCTCGTCCGGCGATCCGGTCACCGGCCGGGAGTGTTGCGGCGGCACACCGGGTCCCGATTCTCGGTCGGCAGGCGCGAATTCGACCGACCGGTCCAGGGGTCACGCTGGCCGTCGTCGCCGGTGGGTCCTGCCGAGCACTGGCATCGCGGCCCGGATGCATCTGGGCAGGTGCATACCGCTCGCGGACACCAGGCCGGAATGGTCCTGGAGGTCACCAGCGGTGCCCCCGGACAATCCCCGAGCGATCGAATTGCGGAAGGAAGCCAACCTGCCGGCTTCGGCTTCATCGGAAGTGACGGACCGAACGGTGTGCAAGCGAACAAGGGCAGGCCGGATACCGGGCTCTTTCTACGAAGCCTCCGTCGGTGGTGCTGATGCAGAAGCCGCCCACTCTCGGGCAGTGATGCCGTAGGCGTCTTTGAACGCGCGTGAAAACGTTGAGGGATCGAGGAACCCCCATTTTCTCGCCAACGCGCTGATCGTATATCGCCGACTCGTTGGGTCTGCCAGCTCAGTCTTGATGCGCTCGAGTCGGAGGGTACGGATGTGTTCGGCCACGCCCTGTCCCGTGGCCGAGAACAGTCGGTGGAGGGTCCGCACAGAGACGTTGTGCTCCGCCGCGATCTGTGAGGCACACAGGTTCGGGTCGGCCAGGTTCTGTCGGATATACGCAAGCACGCACTCGAGTAGGCCGTCGGAGGCGGCGGCTTGATCGGCAAGCTCGGTCCGTATCGCCGCTGACAAAAGATCGACAGCACTGTTGTGGAGTGAAGCTACCTCCGCCAAGTCTCCTGCATCGGTCGCATCGTTGATGCTTGTCATGAAGGATGAAACCACTCGTCCGATACCGCGATCGCCCCCGACATTCACCGCGGTCATCCTGCCGATGAAATCTTCGGTGAAGCCGAAAGAGTATCGCGGGAACTGGAATACGCTCATTCTCCAGTCTGTCGGGAACAGGATGTCGTAGGGATGGCGAGTGTCCCAGAAAACCAGTCCACCGCGACCGACTCGTGCAGTTCTGCCGTGCTGCTGCACGAGTGCATGGCCGGCGGACTGCACCCCAACCATGAGGTACTCACGCTCGTCCTGGCTGATCAAGCGACGAGTGCGGGTGATCTGCTGGGGCAGTGACGAGGACGTCGCGATACGTACCGTGCCCAAGTTGCCCGTCGAGACCGTACCGATGAAGGGTTGCTCGCTCGTGAGGGTGATGTTGAGCGGGACATAGCTGCGGCAGATGACATCGTGCCAGAGCGCGACGCGATCGGGTGCCGAGACCTGGTCAGAGGAGAAGAAAGTGTTCATCGACCTACCTGGTGCTAACCCCGTTCATTGTTCTTTTCAGGGTAGCCGTAATCGTGATGCCGGGCTCGGTCTCGATGTCGGCTCTCTGCGGTGCGGCGAGAAGGTCATCGCGACATAGGGTGGTGGGCGCCTTCAGCTCAGGGACTCTGGATGTCGATACAGGCCACGACGACCTCGATTACCCCATGTCGAGAAGGCGTGACCGGGGATACGTGGGGTGGACCTATCGGGGGTTACGGGCGGGCTGACTCGCTGCGATCGACGATGCGTTGTACTCGGTGATCCTCCGATTCCCCTGTCTCGCCCCTTCACGCACCCGTGGCGCTTCGGAGGCGCCACGGGTGCGCCCGAGTCAGAGGGTGGCTGTCGCCCGGTCCGTCTCGTCGGAATGTGTGGAGGGCAATGCGCGCTGTTCGTCCGCTCCGTTGAGCTCACGGACGCCGTCGAGTGCCCCGAACTGCGGCACGAACGTGTGCGTGGCATGGATGGTGGAAAGTGGGGTGTTGACGGGCGTGGTGCGGCGCTGATTGAAGTTCAGCGACAGCACATCCGGCCGTGAGTAGTGGCCCACGGGGTCAGCGGCCTGCTTCGCCAAGGTGATCGCAGACAGATCGATGTCGGCGTAGAGGATCCCCTCCTCATCTTCGGCGAGAGGAGTTGCGAGATCGCGGCCGTCGGGCCCGATGATGCGCGCGAAACCTCCGCCTCGGCCGATCAACTTTCGCTGTTCCTCGTTCTCGCAGAAGAACTCGTGGGCCTCCGGTGTGACCACCTGGGTGGTGCAGACCACGAAGGTTTGTCCCTCGAGTGCGTACATACGCGTGGCCGTGAGCTGGGCATCGACACCGAAGGCGGGGACCTCCGGCTGGTACAGCGACATGCCAGGCCAGCTCGCGACGTGGACCTGCTCGTGCATCGAGTACATTGCGTACTTGGTGAGCGTCTGGAAATGCTCCCAGCAGTTGAGCGCGCCAAGCCGTGCGAAAGGCATGTCGTACACGGAGATATCCGAGCCGTTTCCTTCTCCGTATACCGAACGCTCGACGTGGGTGGGCTTGAGCTTGCGGCGTCGGGCGACCAGTTGCCCCTCGGCGTCGATGATGAGCTGGGTCATGTACAAGCTGCCGCCATCCCGCTCGCTGATTCCCACCACTACGGCGATGTCGTGGTCGCGGGCGGCATCGCGCAACCGCTGTACGTGCGGGCTGTCCATCGTCAGGGAATTCTCGTGGTAGCGCACGGCGAACTTCGCCATTCCGGCGAGCGGGCTGTCGACCCAGATGTGGTACGGGTACCCCGGGATGAATACCTCGGGAAACGCAACGAGCTCGCACCCGTTCCGGGCTGCTTCCGCGATGATGGACACGGTCTTGTCGACCGTTTTGGCCGCGTCGAACCACACAGGCTGTGCCTGCACCGCAGCAACTTTGAATGTGTTTGTGTATTCGACCATGTCCGTACCTCCGTTGCTTGTGTTTGGCAGGACAGTACGAGGTGAAAAGGCGCGTGAATTGACGTGGAATGACACGGGTCCTGGCATTCTGCGCCACCCGTGTAGGGGAGTTCATCGAGCGGTTCGGCCGGGGGGTCCGAGGCGGCTCTTCGCCGTTTCGATTCGTCGAAGGACTGGCCGGGCACGTTGAAGGATGTTGAAGCGGTGGTGGTCGGTGTCCTTCTGCGGAACGGCGGATAGGTCGAGGTCTACGTCGGCTGTGCGTCCCCGTTTCTGGTTCGATCGTCGAGTAGCGGGGGGATCGATGGGTTTGTGGTAGTCGTTCGGCAGGAATGTGTCCACGCCGCAATTGCGTGCTCTCTGTGAGAGTAAGGGCGTGATTGCACTCCGCGAAGTCGGTGGTAGCATGCTGTTGATGCACCACATTACTTGTTGGACAGCGACTTCCGAGACGGTCAGGTCATGTGGTCGACTGTAGGCGATGTAGGTGCTTTGCAAAAGTAATAATTCGATTCGGGGTGGAAGTTCGGGTTCCGCTGCTCCCGCGTGTCTGAGGGTGTGGATGAGCCTTCGGCGCTGGGGTTCTCGGCCAACGGGATCTCGGTATCTAGCGGTGCGGCCTTGGGTGCACCCGTGAATTCTGATCGTGGCAATGCGTCCCTGCCGACGGTTCGAGGTGATCTCTGGTTTACCGCGGTAAACCGCAGTGGGGTTCATGGCGGTCCTCAGTAGCGCGATGGGTTGCCAAGTCGTGTGACTTGGTCACCGGTTCGCTGTCACAGTGACGAAAGTGATGCGCGGTTCAAGGTAGCGCGATCAGCGCTCGACCGTCAGGGCTTGCCCGCATCATCTCGTCAATCTGCATTCTTGAACCCCGGCACGCCACCGATCGGGCCGAGTTCGGCGCGGTATAGGGAACCCGTAAGTTTGCGGAGCCGTGTGGGACCGTTTCCGCATCGACAGTGTCAGGGAGATAGCAGGATTGAGATAGTTACCATGTATTCACTTGGTGCAGAATGTCTTTGAAGAGAAGGTGTTCGGTGGCGCTGGAGGTGGCGTCGACTCGGTCGGCGCTCTCACGTGAGGGTGAGAACGCAAGGCATCTGAGATGATTCGGCGAAAGCTTGTTCGGTAGACCTGTAAGGGTCTATCGTACGTGTTGCGCGTCTCGCGGAGATTACCGTGGTGCAGGCGCAATCATCATCTCCGTCAAGAGATGACGACGCGAGTCCGAAGTAGCCCCACCCTGGGGTGAAGCATACGGAGGTAACCTGTGGCTGTTCATGTCATGCTCAACCAAAAAGGTGGTGTCGGAAAATCGACGCTCACTATGAACCTTGCCGCTGTCAAAGCGGATGTCCTCACCGCCGTGACCGCCGGCGCCGATGACGATGTTCAGTCCCCGGTCGCCGCGATCTCGGTCGACCCGCAGGGCTCCGCAGTCTGGTGGGCTTCGCGGGTCGAGGAGTTGCCGTTTCTGATCGATCAGGTCCACGACAACCTCGACGTGCTCCGTAATCTCGACAAGTTGCCCGGCATCAAGCACGTTTATGTCGACACCCCGGGCTGGATCGACCTGTCCGGTGCCGACGACGGCACCGATGTGCTCGGCACCGGCAGTTCCGCCGACGCCCTGCGCGCCGTGCTCGAGGTCGCTGATCTGGTCATCGTTCCGATCGAACCCGAACCGCTGTGTTTCGATCCCACCGCGCGCACCATCAAGCAGGTCATCGAACCTC
The DNA here is from genome assembly GCF_014854695.1 of Rhodococcus rhodochrous. Taxonomy (NCBI): domain Bacteria; kingdom Bacillati; phylum Actinomycetota; class Actinomycetes; order Mycobacteriales; family Nocardiaceae; genus Rhodococcus; species Rhodococcus rhodochrous. The sequence goes on from NZ_CP027558.1 coordinate 297,518, forward strand.
TCGGCAAGAAATTCATTGTTGTGGTGAACAATTGGGATCCCCGCGACGGCAAGGTCGACCTCGAGCAGACGCGCGAGTTCGTCCAGGCCAACGGCTGGCCGCTGGCGCGAACGGTGGTGCGGCACTACAAGGTCCACACCCGCGCCGCCGCCGAAGGCCGTGTCGTTACCGAGTACGAAGCCAACCGCGTCTCGTTGCAGGCACGGGAGGATTTCTACAAGCTCAGCCTCGAGCTCGCGGATGGTGGTCGCTGATGCCGCCCAAGGGTGGGCGCGCGAACTTCGCCTCCCTCGTCGGAGCAGTCGGCGACAATTCTCCGGTCGACCGCAAGCGCACCCCCGCACCCACGAAGACGAAGACGACGATCGAGCCGCTCGAAGGTCAACTGCTCGCCGATGTTCCGGTCGATCAGCTCATCGCCAACCCGCGCAACCCGCGTGACGAGCTCGGGGATCTGTCGGATCTGGCGACCATTACCGACCGGCAGCTGCAACCGGGCACCGTGGTCAGCCGCACGGCGTGGTTGAAACTGTGGCCCGAGGATGAAGACGATCTCGGTGCAGCGCAGTACATCGTCGTCAACGGCAACCGCCGGCTCGCTGCGGCCCAGAAGTACGGCCGCCCCGGCCTCGATGTGGTGCTGCGCGACAGCATCGCCGTCGACAAGGGCGAAATCCTGTGGGCGGCAACGAGTGAGAACATCGACCGCCGCGATTTCGACGTCCTCGAAGAAGCCAAGGCCGTGGAGTTGATGGTCTCCGAGTTCGGTAGTGCGGATGCGGCGGCGAAGAAGCTCGGCCGCTCCAAAGGCTGGGTGTCCCAGCGTCGTGCTCTGCTCAAACTCGCCCCCGAGTTGCAAGCAGCCCTGCGGGCAGGTGATCTCGCTGTGCGGCAAGCCCGTTCGCTGGCGCGGGTTCCGCTCGAGGACCAGGTCGCGGCGTGGGAAGCAGCCCAGAACCCTGAGCCGGCACCTGAAGCCGACGCAGAGACTGCCGAGCCTGAGGCGCCGCAGCCGAAAGAACCTGCGAGCAAGCTCGAGCCGGTGGACAAGGTGGCTCAGGCGCTCAAGCGTCTGGGGGCGGATCCGGATGTGCTGGCCGCGGCGGTGCGGAAGCACTTCACCGATGACGAGCGTCGCAAGCTCATCGATGCACTCGAGCTCCGGTAACGGCGATCCAAAGCCGATAGCGTTGCTTCACAGTGGTTTCCACTGCTCAGCCTTGCGTAGTGATGTACTTGGAATATGGGCCCGGCTTGGGAAGAGTGACTAGTGGGCCTGTAGTAGTGCATTGCTTGATAACCGCGGCGGTGCGGTTATGGTCGCGCTCAGTTGGACTTGTCGAAGACGACAGACCTTTTCTGGGGGTGCAGCTGCCGGTCACTTCATGTGGTTCGAGGATCGGGTGAAGGCTGTCGTGATTCCGAATCCTGCTATCCACTCAGGTATTTCGCGGTAGAAGCTTGAGGTGACCTGGTAGGGGCCGTTTGCGTGGAGCGCGGCGTAGGCGGCGATCCAGGTGCGCACCTCATGGGACGAGTGGCCGGCCTGCTCGACGAACCAGTCATTGGTCCACGTGTCTATTTGTTCAAGTTCGCCGGATGCCAGAATTTCGAGAAGATGCTGGTCCCAGTGGGGGTTCAACGGCTGAATGGTGGCGGTACCGGCAGCGAAATCTCGCCCGGCGGCGATGACGCGTCGTTCGCGGACTTCGCGTTCGGCGTCGCTCGGATTGCGGCCGTCGATCAACCGTTCGCGCACCTGCTCAGGCGAGGTGGTGAACTGCGGAATCGGTGGGTCGTGGGAGAGTCCTCCGGATCCGACGAACAGGACGCGTCTGCCCAGTTTGTTGGCTGCTCGTCCGACAGCTTCGCCGAGCAGCCGAACTCGGCTGATGGGGCCGAGGGGTTCGGCGACGGAGTTGATGAAGATCGGCACAGTCGGTACTGCGGTGATCGATCCGACGAGTAGTTGTAGTGCCTGGGCGAAACCGTGGTCGACGTGCATGCGTTCGGAGAACGCCGCGTCGATGCCGCTGTCGAGTACTTCGCGCGTAATAGTGTGAGCGGCGTCGCGGTCGACGTCGAGGGGGCCAGCTTCGGTGCCGTAGTCGCCGACGGACTGCGCAGCGGCTCCGATGCAGAACGGTGGCAACAGGTCGTAGAAGACCCCGTTGTAGTGGTCGGGGGCGAAGATGACGATCAGATCTGGGGCGAAATCGGCGATGAACCGGCGCGCGTGGTCGAAGGCGGCGTCGACGGCGTCGATGACTTCTTGATCGGGGTCGTTGCGTCCCATCAGGGGGGAGTGCGACATCGCGCACAGCGCCACAGGCATCGCGGAGTCTCCTTGCTGGTACTTCACGGCCTCTGCCCGGATGGTTCGAGCGAGAGCGGATGAGGTTCGTCGGATGGGTGGGTCCTGCCGGTGCCGCCAGGGGGTTCAGGGGAGGGCGGCACCGACTGCATCTGTCAACTGCGATCGA